>NZ_JBYISA010000047.1:0-48093 GCF_057708345.1 Streptomyces sp. bgisy130 | reverse complement strand
GCACCATAAGGTGCGGGGCTTTTCTGCGTTCTGGGTCTGCTTTCCCCCAGCCCACCGGCCCGCTTCTCATGGGGCGCGGGCCGAGGCTCCGTGGGACCCGGACCTGGCGGGGGCGTTGGAGGACTCGGGTGGGCGGGTGGAGGAGGCGGTGCTGGGCGACCTGCTGTCGGATCTGCTGTCCGGCCTCGGATGAGGAAGGGCGGCCGCTGTCGGAGACTTCCGGTTGCTGCCTGAGCGGGCGGACCGGCCCACGCTGAGCAGGTGACCGGTGACCGGTGGTCCACCGGCTCACACCGGACGCGCAGCTGCTGACCTGACCGGCGCGCGGCGTTGCCATTTCGCGCCTGGCGTGCGCTTCTCTGCGCCGCCCCGTGGCCTTGGTGCAGGTGCCGAAAGCATGGTCGGAGAGCCGGAGACCGACATAGCCTGCGTGAGGCATTGCATGCGGGTCGGGAGGGCCTGCGGTGCGCGGAGGTGGCATGGGCGGGGAGCCGCAAAGTCCGGTGGCTGTCAGGGGATGTGGCCGGCCGGCCGGAGAGCAGCCGAAGAATCTGGCCGACCATCAGGAAGGTGTGGGAGGCGCCGACGGAAGGGCGACATCTCGCTTGCGCCACACCGTGTCCGAGGTGCCGGATCCGTATGGCGAGCATCCTTTGTTGACCGCTGCCATGGCCGAGGGCTACGACGCCGTACCGGATCTGGAGCGGGAGCGGTTGCTGCGGTATCTGGAAGCGGTTGTCGCGGTCCGCCGGACCCCGGTGCACGCCGCCGTCGCCTTCAACGCCGTGTATTTCGGCTACCACCTCAACGGTGACGGCTACGGCCGCAGTCCTCTGCGGCTTGATGACTTCCCCGTGGTCACGCTCGGCGAGCGCGCAGCCGCCCTCCCCGTCGGCGCGATGGTGTGTGTGGCGACCGGCTCGGATCCGCTCTACGCAGAGATCCTCTACAAGGAGGGCGCCCATCCGGACGTGGGCAGCCTCGGGGATGTACCGGCCTGGGTGTCGGGAGCGCCGGCGGGTGCCGAGGGCCCGGGCAGGCAGGGGGCGGAGGTCGCTCCACGGCGCCGGGAACTGCTTGTGCCCGACCCGAACGCATTCGGCCCCGGGCTGAGTCTTTCGCCCGCCCAACTCCACCGTCTGCGTACCCATCGGCGCTGGATCAACGAAGACGGCCATATCGTCATCGATGCCTGCTACCCATCGCGGGAAGCGGCCCGGCGCGGTGATCTGTCCGCCTACGCGGACTATCTGCTGACCACCGCACGGGCGCAGCTCCTCAGCCCCTACGTCCCTGTGTCCCTCGCCGAACTCGTGGGCAGCACGCACGACGACGTGCTCCGTATCGCTCTGCTCCGGCTCCTTGACACGGTGCGACGCCTTCTCGCCTCCAGTGATCTGCTGCGTATGTGGGGTCCGTACGCCGTGAGCCGGGAAGCACTTGCGGCCTGCTGGCGTGACACCGGACCGCTTGGCGGCGATGACCTGAGAACGCTGGCGGCGGCCGTGGAGCATGCAGCCACCCCCTCGCGGCGCCGCTACGGACTGGCCGCTCCTGTCACGGTCTACACCGCGGTCGGGCCCAGGCTGCGCGCCTTCCCCGGCGCCGAGGAGCTGCTCAAGGGCGTGGAGTACGCCGCAGCGGTGTGCCGGGCGAACGTGACGCTCGCCGATGTCGTCCAACGGGACAGCGCACAGGGACTGTTCGCGAACGGCGCCCGGGTCACGCTCGACGATGCCTTCGAAGGCGGGGGCGTCTGGCGTTCCCATTACCCGGGTGAGAGGGACTGCACGGGCGATCCCTTGGACCCGGCCGGACGGGGCTGGACGTCAACTACGGCAACGGCCCCCGGGCAGGTACAGGAGCAGGACCAGGACCAGGAGCCGGTTGACGCGCCGCTCGCGGACGATGCTGTCCTTGGGCTGAGCGAGCTGCTGGAGACCGGTGCGGACGAGATCGTTTGGCGGCTGCCGCTGCGCCTGGCCCATCTCATCGACGGCTGTCTTCCGCTGCGCTCGCCCATTGCCGGGGAACTGCGGACGGCCTTCGGGCGCCGGCCCGCGTTACGGCTCGAACTTGATCACCCCGGCGGATCCCTCGAGGCGGCCGAAGCCGTCCAGCACACCGTCGCGGAGCTCGGCGCGGGAGCCGACCGCCTGACCGGAGTGGTCTGGCCCCTTGATTTCTTTCCCGGCCTGGTTGTGCAGCTCCACTGGCTCCGGGGCAGCCGGGTGATCCGGGCGGTCACGACGCGGCTCGACCGGGCGGTGCAGATCGGCCACCGAGTGATCGGCCACTGCTACGACCCGTGCGTCCTCACCCGCGAGGGCGCCCCGGGCAGTGACCGCAACGGCGACACGGCTGCGGGCCTCGGGCCCAGACAACTGGTGCTGCGCACGGTCCGCCGCTGCGGGCTGCTTACCCCGGACGGCCATGCCCTGCTCGACCGCTCCGGTCTGCCCCTTGCCGTCTACGGCCGTCGGCCCGCCCGGATCCGGTCCACCGCCCTGGAAGCGGCGGTGGCGGAACTGCTCGCCGAACGACTCCTCGAACCGGCCGTCGGCAGCCGTGACACGACCGGCCGGCCGCACTTCCCGGCACGTCCCGGGGAGCGGACGATTCCGCTCATCGGCTACCGCCCCGCCCTGATCCGGGTGATACGGCCCTGGGGCGCCACGGGGCCGGCGACCGGGCGGATGCGCGGTGTGCAGTACGTACCCGGCCATCTGCGCCGTTTGCTGCCGGAGCGCTCGGCGAGCGAAGCCCAGCGGACGGCTTTCCGGGAGCACTGCCGCAGACTCGGCAAGGCGGACGGCTGGGAACTGCCCGAGGGCTACACCTTCGTCACCCAGCACACCCGTGGCCGCTGAGTCCTCCGCCGGGCCCGCGCACCCGGCCAACACCGCGCTTTCCCGGTCATGTTGGCACCGGAAGAACTGAACCACCCACAACTCACCATCGAACGGAGCGCGTATGCAGGACCGCTATCACGTCATCGCGGGGCCCCCGATGTCCCCGGTTGGCGTGTCGGTCGAGGGCCTCGGGGCTCTGGCCGCAGCACTCAACGCACTGGATCAGCCGGCTGCCGCCGCCCTGGACGACCTACAGGCCGACATGGTGGAACTGGCCTTCAACTCCCTTGCCCCCAAGGACCGCCAGCGTTTGCTCGGCCGCACAGGAATCCGGATGGCAGCCCCCCGGCGGGCAGGCAGCGCATTGTGCCGGGACGTCCTGGCAAGGCTTCGGCGCGAGGCACGGCAGCACTCGTGCACCTGTGGTGTCATGGCGCTCACCCAGACCGTGATGAACGATGTGGGCAGGGCCGCAGTCGCGCAGGGCGGCGCCGCCTCCGATCCTGTTCTCCGGTGGGGCGCGGCGCTGGTCCGGGCCGCCGTGTTCGCGTGGTGCAACGCCTCGGTCGCCGACGCGTTTGTCCTTGTCTGGGCGGCTGACCGGGACTGGTTCGGGGCGGAGCAGGCGTGCACAGCGGAGACGCAACGCCTTGACGCGGTAGGCGCCGCCGCGCGGTCCGTCGTCGAGGCGAACGAAGACTTCGCTCTCGGCCTGCTCGAAGCCTATGGCGAACCCGGACGCAAGGAGCGGCAGTCCGCGACGGCCCAGGACCGGCCTGCCGGGGCCGGCCGAACGGGGACGGACGCCACCGCGTCGGACGCCGTTGCCCCGTCCTCACCCGCGCCGGACCGGCCCCTCCTGGACCAGCGCGCCGCGCACACATCGACGTTGGACGACCCCGTCCCGGACCCACCGGGCACGGTGACCGATGCGACCGGGCCGGCGGACGGCGCGGATCCGGAAGAGGTCTGCCGGCGGCTGGAGTTCACCCTCGCAGAGGCCGGGCAGGCCGTCCGGCGGGTGACCGTGGCGGTCGAGGACGGGCGCCCTCCCGCCGCAGCCGATCTGACGCCGTTGACCGGTCTGAGGGCCGTCTTCGACAGCGCCCGGACCGTGCTCGACGCGGCCGGCGTCGCGGGGGGACCGCTTCGCCTGGAGGACATGGCACGGGCTGCGTACGCGTATCGGATGGAACGCGACCGTGACCGCGTCGCGCGGGCGACCCTGCGGGACTTGCCGGCCATCAGCTGCCGGGAGGACAGTCCCGCAGTATCCGCCGCCGAGGCCGTACGCTCCGTCGCCCGGCGGCTTCTGGGTACACCGGTGTGGGGAGAGACGGAACGGCGGGAGAGCGCCGCGCTCACCGCACTCGCCGACCTCGTCCGGCTGGGGCGTCAGGAAGCGGCCGCGGCGGAGATTCTGGCCTTGCAGGAACGCGTCGTACGGGTGTTGCCCGCATGTGCCACGGCCGCGGTGATGGCATACGAACTGACGCTGCCCGGGCCGACGGAAGTCCGCTCCGGCCCCGAGGCCGCGGAGAGCATGCAGACGGGCGGGACCGGTGACGCCGTGGCGGACGCGGCCGGACCGGCTGCCGGCCCGACGAGGGGCGAGCACGTGGGCACAGCCCCCACCGAGGACTCCGTCGAGGGGAGCGTCAAGTGCCCCGCTCAGGACGCCGCCAAGGCGCCGGCCGGGAACGCCGAGACCCGGCGCGATGCCGTCCCGGAAGGGGTCACCCTCCCGGAAGCGGATTCCTCGGAATCACCTCCGGCCGACGCGCCGGATGCGGCGCCCCGGCCGGCTCCGGTCTTCGCGGGGGATGAGGCCGCGTCCGCGGATTCCCACTCCGCGACCGTGCGCACCGCCCCCGCTGTGGAGCACACCGTCACGGTGCCGACGGATACCGTCGCCACGCCTCACGACACGGAGCCTCTGAAGGAGGAGGCGGACCAGGACGACGACACCGCATCGGCCGGACGGGTCCTGGCACGACTGGTCGCGGAGCGGCGCTTCGGACTCGCGCACCATGTGGCGCGGGCCGCGGGCCGCCCCGAGCCCCAGGCGGCGGCGCTCCGGCTGGCCGGTGCGACAGCACTGCTCACCTCCGGCACCAGCCACGGCGCCCGGCTGGTCGCCGACCTGCTACAGCAGCAGAGCGAATTCGTCGGAGAGGACGTGGAGGGCAGTGAACTCGTCCTGCTTCCCGCCCTGTTGCGCGCGGCCCTGGTCACCGGCGACCACCTGGCGGGTGCTCAGCTCAAGGTCATGGTGCCGCGGCTTCCGGACGCGCTGGGGGAGGTGGCGGCCGCGGTCGCGGACCGTGCGCTCAGCGGGGCCCTGATGATCGCCTCCCCGCTGGTCGTGATCGCCGACGCCTCCGAGACCGAGGCCCGGTTGAGGGAGCTGCGCGAACAGTGCGGCACCGTCATCGCACCGCAGCGGCTCCGGTTCGCCAGGGCGACGGAGATCGCCAAGCGATGGCTGGCTCCCGACGACGGGCTGCTCGGTTCGATGCTCACGGCCGTGCTCAACAATGACCGTGACGCGCTGCCGGCCGTCCGGGAGAAGGCGGAGCGCCTGTCGAAGCCGTCTGAGATCAACAGTGAGATCGACCGGATGGACCGCGAGTATCGTCCGTCCAGCGGCAAACCGCTCCAGGGCTCCGGACGTCGGGACCTGGTGCATATCGTCGAGCGAGCCGTCGGTCTGGCGAAGGAATGGTGCCTGGCGGCCGACAGGGCTCGCCGGGGCGGACGGTCGGAGGGGAACCGTGCCGCCAAGGAGATCTCGTCCCTGCGCCAGTCGATGCTGGCCCGGCGTGACGCCGTGCTGACGGAACTCGAACGGCCGGCGGGGCGCTCCGGTACTGCCGCCACCGCGGCCGCGTGGGCGGCGCGCAGTGCCATGGAGGAGCTTTTCGTCCTGCTGTCCGGCGGCACCGGGACCGTGCCCCCCGGCAGCGGGGCCGACCCGGATCTGGTCCTGGATGCGGAACTGCTCAAGGTTTGTGACACCGCAGCGGAGCAGCCCTCGCTCGACGGGCTCCTGACGGCAGCCGACCGCGGCTGGGAAGAGGCGCTGCGGGAGCGGCTCGACCGCGACGCGTTCACGGCGGCCCGCACAATGGTGGAGCTGTCGGCCCGGGGGGCACTGCCGGCCTCGGAGGGCGAAGCGTTCGGGCCGCAGAGGTTGGCCGAGATCGAGGAGCTGGAGAGCACGAGGCGTACGGCTCTCCGGACGGAGCACGACGAACTCGTCACGGAGCTGCACCGGGCCCAGGCCGACGGTGCGGTGACGGACGACCAGGATCTGCGCCTGCAGGAGCTGCTGGCGGATGCGCGCACGCACCTCGACGACACCGGCCACCATGACCTGATCGACGTGCGACGGGCGTTGGAGACGGTACGGGCGGATCTGCCCATGCACCGGCAAGAAGCGGCCGACCGGATCCGGGCCCGGCTCGACGCCCTGGACCTCCCGGCAGACGAACGGGCACAGGTGCTGCGACACCTGGATACCGGTGGCCTGGCGACCGCCGCCGACCTCGTCTACTTCCTGGAGATCGGCGAACCCGTCCCGGAGATCGAGGCGGGCGAGTCCCACCTGACGGAGTTCTTCCCTGTCGTGCCCGAAGGGCTGCCCAAGGGCATTGATGAGGAACTCGTCGCAATGGTCCGCTCCGGCGGGAAGCACCCGACCGTTCCCGTCCTGGACTACGGGAACCTCTCCAGCGACGAGGCGGCACTGGCGGCGGACGCCCTGAACGACTGGCGTGAGCTGGGCGCCACCGAGGCGAAGGACCGGCCCAAGGCCCCCGCCGGGCGGAAGCTGCTCCCGGCCCTGAAACTCCTGGGATACGACGCCGAGAGCGCCCGGTCGCTGGAGGAGCTGTCGCCGCACCGGCGCGAGTACCGCTTCTTCGAAGCGAGCGGCGTGCAGGTCAACGGCCGGGCCAAGGTGCCGGCCTTCGGCTCGCAGATCAAGGAGCAGGGCGGCAACCTCCGTGTGCTGATGCTCTGGGGCCGCCCGCCTGCCGAGGTCGTCATGAGCCTGGCGTCGCGGGACACCAGTGAGACCAGTCTCCTGGTCGTCTACTTCGGCACCCTCGGCCGGGATGCCCGCGCGGAACTCGCCGCCGGATCCGACCGTCTACAGCCGCTGCTGGTCGTGGACGATGCAGCCCTTGCCTATCTTGCGGCCCGCGGCAACCGGCAGGCCAGTACGGCCACCCAGACCCTGCTGCCGTTCTCCGGTGTCAACCCGTACATCAGGGAGAAGCGCGGGCGGATCGGCGGGGAGATGTTCTACGGGCGGGATGCGGAACGCAAGAGCATCCTCGACCCGCGCGGCACCCAGGTCATCTTCGGCGGCCGCGGCCTGGGCAAGTCGGCGCTGCTCAGCGATGCCGGGGAACGCTTCATGGACCAGCGCCCCGGGTTCCACCAGTCGGTGTACCTGAACCTGGACCAGGAGAACATCGGCAAGGGGAGCTCCCTCGGGCCGGAGGCCCTGTGGAGCGTCCTGGACCGGGAGCTGACCGATGCTCAGGTGCTGGGCCGGCCCCAGGGCCGCAAGTCGCAGAAGGACCGTTCCGAGCGGGTGCGCGAGGGAACCCGCAACTGGCTTGACGGGGACTCGCGGCGCCGCCTGCTGATCCTGCTTGACGAGTGCGACCAGTTCTTCGAGGCGGATGCTCCTCGGTTCGACCAGACGAAGAAGCTGAAGGGACTCGGGTCGGACACCAAGGACCGGGCCAAGGTTGTCTTTGCCGGCCTGCACTCCGTGCAGCGCTTCTCCAAGCTGGCGAGCAACGGACCGTTCGGGCATCTCGCGCAGACCCCGAAGGTGATCGGTCCGCTCGCCCCGCAGTTCGCCGCCGATCTGCTGGTCGAGCCGATGCGGGCGCTGGGCTTCGAGTTCGACGACGTGGACCTGGTGAACCGGGTGCTGGGGTACTGCTCGTACCAGCCGTTCCTGCTTCAGATGTTCGGCCATCGGCTGGTCGAGGTGATGCACCGCAAGCGGGCGCGGCGCGGAGCGGAGGGACCTCCGTACACGGTGCGGGTCACCGACATCGAGGCGGTGGAGTCGGATGCCGCCCTCAGGACCGGCATCTCGGCGGCCTTCAAGGACACTCTGAGCCTGGACCACCGGTACGACGTGATCGCCAACGTTTTGGCGTACCAGGCCCGTAACCACGGTCTGGAAGTGCGGCTGAGCGACGCCGAACTGCGCGAGGAATGCGAGACCTATTGGCAGGAGGGTTTCCGGCAGCTCGACACCGAGGGTTTCCGGGCCTATCTCTCCGAGATGGTGGGGCTGGGAGTTCTGGCGCCCAACCACGAGGGCCAGGGCTGGCATCTGCGTGGCCCGAACGCACTGCGCATGATCGGCACGTCCCACGAAGTGGAGACCCGTCTGGTCCGGGCCGAACAGGACTGCAAGCTGGAGGAAAGCATCGTGCTGGAGGGGCGGCCGGAGCTCCCCGACCGCCGTCCCGCCCCGCTCACCATCACCCAGCTGGACGATCTCCTCGGTGAGCGCGCGAATCAGACGAGGGTCGTCCTGGGCACCCCGGCCACCGGGGTCGGCGACGTGGGCGACACCCTGCGTGCGGTCGCCGGGCGCATCGCCGACTGGCAGCTCCCGCCCATCGGCAAGCCCAGTGTCTTCAAGCAGGAGCTCACAGGTGGGAATCCGCGCGAACGGCGGGTGCTCATCAGCGACTTCGCCCGCTACCCCGCGAAGCCGGAGACCCTCCGCGAGGCCGTCGATCTGGCCGACGCCCTGCTGCCCGGCACTCCCGGGGTGACGCGCGCGGTGGTGCTCGTGACCGACACCGGACAACTGGACCTGTGGCGTGTCCTGTTGACGGGCGAGGAACACACCACCGCGGTTCCGGTGGTGCTGCGCCGGCATGATCGCCGCAGCCTGCGTGGCTGGGCACAGCGTACCGAGGTGTTCAACACGGACGAACGCCTGGACCGGCTCTACACGCTGACCGGCGGCTGGCCCCTCCTCGTCGACCGCGCGCACCAGCTGTACGGCGAACTCGGCAACCCCGAAGAGGTCTTACGGCGTCTGGCCGGCATGCGCACAGACCGCTCGGCGGCCCGTGCGTTCGTCGAAGCGACCGGTATGTACGCGGATCCGATGCTCGCGGCGGGCTATCGATCCATTGTCGAGGCGTTCGAAGGGGACCCGGCGGACCGGGAGAGCGTTGTGACCGCGATCGTGTACAAGACCGGGGACGAGGCGGAGGCCCGCTGGGTCTTCGCGTGCCTCGATGCTCTGCAGGTGTTCGATCACGAGGACGATGCACAGCTGCGCCTGGAACCCCTGCTCCGGCAGTGCGTGGAACTCGGCGAGTGACACCGTCCGGTCGGTTCCGCGCCTTGTCCTCCGCACCGCGGCCCGTGGTGCGGAGGACAAGGCGGGGCTGTGTACCGGCAGGGGGCGGCTCCGTACCAGGATCTGCCTGGCGGTTGCACCGCAGGCCCGCCGAGTCAGCGGACGGCCCGCGGCTAGGACCGGACGAGGCCGGGCAGCCAGCCTGTGTGGCGCAGGGTGGGTGCGATACGGCTCAGGACGTAGAAGACGACTGGTGTGGCCCCCAGACGGTCCGCGGCTGTCACTGATCAGACGTTGCGCTTGAGGGTATTCCGGATCCAGTCCGCGTAAACGGGCACGTTGCTGTAGAGGCCCGGTCCGGCGGAGCAGGCGACGCCCGGGGTTCCGGGGCCCGAGGTGGCTCCGATCAGTTCCCAGCGTCCGTGCCGGCCCTTCTGGAGCTGAGGTCCGCCGGAGTCGCCGAAGCACGCCATGGCCTTGGGTACGCCGCTGGTCGTGCATAGACGGGTCCGGTCCGCGTAGTTGGGGGCGCACTCGGCGGCGGCGCCCCTGCGCGTGTTGAGCTCCTGCAACCGCTCCGCGAACTTCAGCTCGGTGTCGACGGTGGTGCCGAAACCCAGGATCAGGGTCGGGGTGCCCGGCCGCCCGGCCCGTTCCGCGATACGGACGGGCTTTTGGGCGACGGGGCGGTCGAGGCGGACCAGCGCGATGTCATCCTTGTTCGCGGCTTTCCCCTCGCCGCTCACAAAGCCGGGGTGGACGACGGTTCGCTCGATGGTCCGGACGGTGCCCCCGGACTTCCGGTGCCTGCTGCCGATCCGGACGGTGCCGTCCAGCTCAAGGTCATCGCCCTGCACGCAGTGGGCCGCCGTCAGCACCCACTGCGGATCGATCAGCGACGCCCCGCAAGTGCCGTCGTACAGCCCCTGATCCGGGGCCGACTCCGGGATCGTCGCCATGAACGGGTAGCGCTCGGTGGAATCGGTCCCGTTGACGATCGCTTGCGCGCTGCCGGTCATCAGGGTGGCGCACGCCGCGATGGCGAGAGCGCCGGCGGCAGTGGTGCGCGCTGCGCGGCGACGAACCGACTTCACACTGGACACAGGGGGTCCTTTCCATGGGGAACTGGGTGTGTTCAGCCTGCGCGTCCAAGATCCACCGGGCCATCCGGGCAGCAGGCCCTGACACGGTCCAGGCAGCGGGCCCGAGCACCGTAGGGATAGCCCCCTAACGACACCAGCTCCCCCACCCGGCTTGCCAGCGCCACGCCCCCGCCGGCGTCACCCGCCAATGATCAAGGCGATCCCATAGGCCGCGACCGCGAGGCAGGAGGCGAAGCAGAGTATGGCCGTGGCCGTTGCCGCCTTCTGGTGCCGGGCTCCGGACGCGTCGGAGGAGGCGGGCTCCCCGTGGCCGGCGCGGGACCATGCGGCCAGGCCGAGGGAGAACATCACGACCACCACGGCTGTGATCCCGAGGCTGACCGCGAAGACCCCGGCGAGCGTGCCCCAGTTGATGTCCATCCCGTTCTCCCTTCCTGGAAGCCGGCCCTGCCGGCCCCCGGTCCACCCGACCCGCTTGGCCGACCCGCCAGGCCGGTCCACCCGGCCCAGACGACCAGACTCGGCCCGCCCGACCGCCCGACCGCCCGACCGCCGGATCGCCCCGGCTCAACCGATCGGCTTAACCGCCGACGCCGGTTCCCGTGCCGGCGCCTCGTTGACGTTCTCCGGGTTCACCGGGCGGCGGCGCGAGAGCACGTAGAAGGCGGCCGCGGCGGCGATGGCGACGACGGCGACCAGGGCCACGCCCAGGTCGCCCTGATCGGCGACCCATGCCGCCACGCCTCCCACGGCGGCCGCGGCCGGCAGTGTCAGCAGCCAGGACACCGCGATCCGTCCGGCGACTCCCCAGCGCACCTGCGCCAGCCTGCGGCCCAGCCCCGCGCCGAGGATGCTGCCGGTGCACACCTGGGTGGTCGACAGCGGGAACCCCATGTGCGACGAGGCGAGGATCACCGCGGTCGCGCTGGTCTCGGCGGCGAAGCCCTGTGGGGCCTGGATGTCGGTGAGCCCCTTGCCCATGGTCCGGATGATCCGCCAGCCGCCCGCGTAGGTGCCCAGCGAGATCGCCAGGCCCGCGCTCAGCACCACCCACCAGGGCGGCCCCGCGCCATGGCTGAGTACCCCGGTCGAGATGAGCGCGAGGGTGATGACGCCCATCGTCTTCTGGGCATCGTTGGTGCCGTGGGCCAGTGCCACCAGGGACGCCGACCCGATCTGGCCCGCGCGAAAGCCCTTTCCGACGGCGCGGCGGGAGGTCCTCCGGGTGATCACATAGGCGAGGTAGGTGGCCAGCAGTGCCACCACACAGGCCACCACCGGCGAGGCCACCGCCGGGATCACGATCTTCTCGATGATCGCGCCGAACTGCACCGCGGAACCGCCGGCCCCGACCCACACCGCGCCGATCAGCCCGCCGAACAGGGCGTGGGACGAGCTGGACGGCAGTCCGAGGAGCCAGGTGACCAGATTCCACAGGATCGCCCCGATCAGCCCGGCGAAGATCATCACCAGTGAGACCTGGCTGTCCTCGACGATGCCGCCCGAGATCGTCTTGGCCACTTCCGTGGAGAGGAAGGCTCCGGCCAGATTCAGCACGCCCGCGACCGCGACGGCGACCTTGGGGCTCAGCGCCCCGGTGGCGATGGAGGTGGCCATCGAGTTGGCGGTGTCGTGGAACCCGTTGGTGAAGTCGAAGGCAAGGGCCGTGAGGATCACGGCCACGAGCAGGAACGAGACAGCGTCCATCCCGGACCTCCGAGTCGAGGGCGGTCCGGCCGCGCGGGCCCCCGGATCACTACGAACCGCCGTCCTCTCCCACGCTAAGCGCCGCCCCGGATCGCCGCCAACGCGACGGCGCGGGCCGGTCGGTGGCGGCGGTCGGCCCAGGTCAGCGCCGTGCCGGAGGAGGGACCGGTCCGGCTATCCCAGACGGTCGGCCCAGTCCGCCGGGACGCGGCCCGCGGGGCCGGGGGTGGGCTGGTCGGCCGGGTGGCTCTCCGGGGGAGCCAGCGGCGGGCCCGAGGCGTACACCTCCGAGCTGTCGTAGTCGTAGAACCAGGTCTCGCCCGGTTCGAAGCTGCGGATCATCGGGTGCCCGGTGTCCCGGGCATGGGCCGTGGCGTGCTTGGCGGGGGAGTCGTCGCAACAGCCGACGTGGCCGCACTGTGCGCAGCGCCGCAGATGGAACCACCAGCCGCCACCGGCAGCACACTCGGCGCATCCGGTTCCGCTGGGCGGGACCGAGGGGTCAATGCCGTGCGGGGAACTCATGACGCCTCCTGCGGGGAACGGGGGTCGGCGGGGTCGGTGGGAGCCAGCGGCAGGCGTACCTGGAAGCGGGTGTCGCCCGGCACGGAATCGAACCGCAGGTCCCCCTGGTGTTTGTTGACGACGATGCGCCACGAGATGTCCAGGCCGAGACCCGTGCCCTCACCCACCGGCTTGGTGGTGAAGAAGGGGTCGAAGACACGGTCGCGGATCTCTGCGGGGACTCCGGGACCGGTGTCGCGGATCTCGACGAGCAGATGGTCTCCCTCGCGCGCGGTGCGCACGGTCAGCGTGCCGTCGGCGTCCGTACCGCTCATCGCCGAGACGGCGTTGTCGATCAGGTTCGTCCACACCTGGTTGAGGTCGCTGGGGTAGGCCGGGATCTTCGGCAGGCCGCGGTCGTAATCCTTGACGACGGTGATGTGCGGGCCGATCTTCGCGGACACCATCAGCAGCGTGCTGTCCAGCAGTTCATGGACGTCGGTGACCTGGTGGGGCGCGCGGTCGAGTTGCGAGTACTGCTTGGCCGCCGTGACAAGAACCGAGACCCGGGTCGTCGACTCCTCGATCTCGTTCATCAACAGCTCGGTCTCCACGGTGTAGTTGAGCCACCGCACGGCGCCTTCGAGGGTGTCGCTGTCCACGGCCGCGGCGACCTGGTCCAGCCAGTCGGTGTCCAGGCCGGCCTGGACGAAGGCCGGCGCGAGCTGCCAGCCGTCCCCGATGCCGTGGTCGTCCAGCCAGTCGGCGAGGGCGTCCTCCCGGTCCGAGGCTTCCAGCGGGCTCAGGGTGGTGGCCTTGGCCACCCGCTCGGCCGTGCGTTCCTGGATGTCGACGAGCGTCTCCAGGGTGTCGCGCCGGTACGGGCGTGCCGCGATGATGCCGAGCTTGTGGCGCATCCCGGCGACCCGCTCGCGGAGCGCGGAGGTGGCTCGCACGGCCGCGGCGGCCGGGTTGTTCAGCTCATGGGTCAGCCCCGCGGACAGCGATCCGAGCGCCAGCAGCTGTTCCCGCCGGCCGACGGCCTCCTGGGCGCTCTTGGTGCCGAAGAAGAGCCCCTCCAGCAGGTGCACGGCCATGGGAAACCACTCACGCATGACCGTGGCGAAGGTCTCCGCGGGCAGCACGAAGAAGCGGGTGGGCTCGATGACGCGCAGGGAGCTGTTGTACACCTGCCGCAGACGGTCTCCCAAGTATGCCTGGAAGGCTCCCGCGTACACCCCGCGGCTGGAACTCCGGTTGATCTCCACGTCGTAGTCCCCGATCCGGCGCGAGAGCACCAGGGTCCCTTCGAGCAGCACGTAGAAGCAGGTGGCCGGGTCGCCCTCCCCGTACACGGGCCCGGGGGCGAACTCCTCCACCCGGCCTTCGCGGCAGAGCAGGGCGAGCTGGTCGGGGGCCAGCTTCTCGAACAGGAACAGCGAGCCGAGTTCCTGCTGACTGCACGGCATCGGCCGGCTGTTCATGACTGCTCCAGATAGCGGTGGACGAGCATGACCGCCATGGCGCCCTCTCCCACCGCGGAAGCGACACGCTTGGCGGATTCGGCGCGGGCGTCCCCGGCGACGAACACGCCCGGGACGTTGGTCTCCAAGTGGTAGGGCGGCCGGTCCAACTCCCAGCCGGCCGGCGGGCGCCCGTCCGCGGTCAGATCCGGGCCGGTCAGCAGGAACCCGCGGGAGTCCCGGAGCACCGTGCCCTCCAGCCAGTCGGTCAGCGGGGCCGCGCCGATGAAGACGAACATCCACTGGGCGTCGACGCGTTCGGTCCGCCCGGTCGCGGTCTCGCGGACGGTGATCTGCTCCAGATGACCCGAGCCGTGGGCGGCGTCGACGACCGTGTTCGTGCGCACAGAGATCGTGGACGTCTCGTCGACCTGCTGGACCAGATAGTGCGACATCGAAGCGGACAGGGACGGCCCACGCACCAGTACGGTGACCGACTTGGCGCTCCGGGCGAGGTATACCGCGGCCTGGCCGGCGGAGTTGGCGCCGCCGACGATGTACACGTCCTGATCCTGACAGGCAGCCGCTTCGGTCAGCGCCGACCCGTAGAACACTCCGCAGCCGGTCAACTCGGCCACGTGGGAGGCGTCCAGCTGCCGGTACGACACGCCCGTCGCGAGAATCACCGCGTGCGCGGCGACAGCGGTGCCGTCCGAGAACCGGACGACGCGCGAGGCGCCATGGACTTCGAGCCCGGTGACCTCGCGCGCGGTCAGCAGCTCGGCACCGAACTTCAACGCCTGACGCCGGGCCCGGTCGGTGAGCTGCGCCCCGGACACGCCGTCCGGAAAGCCGAGATAGTTCTCGATGCGCGAGCTCTGGCCCGCCTGGCCGCCGGTCGCGGAGCGTTCCACGAGGACGGTCCGCAGGCCCTCGGAGGCGCCGTACACCGCCGCACCCAGACCGGCTGGTCCGCCGCCGATGACGACCAGGTCGTAGAAGTCCGTTGCCGGTGTCGTCGCGAGGCCGACCCGGGCGGCGAGCTCCTGGTCCCCGGGCTCGACGAGCGCTGTGCCGTCCGGGACGATCACCAGCGGGAGCCGCAGGCCGTCCTGGTCCGCGGCGCACAGGAGCCGTCGGCCTTCCGGATCCTCGGACGAGTACCAGCGGTAGGGCACCTGGTTACGGGCCAGGAACTCCCGTACCGCCGACGAGCGCGCCGACCAGCGGTGTCCCACGACCTTGGTGACGGTCACCGGCCGGTGATCGTCGGCCCGCCAGGCCAGCAGGAGATCGTCGAGCACGGGGTAGAGCTTCTCCTCCGGCGGCTCCCAGGGCTTGAGGAGGTAGTGGTCGAGGTCGACGACATTGATCGCGTCGATGGCCGCGCCGGTGTCCGCATACGCCGTCAACAGCACCCGCCGGGCGCCGGGATGGATGTCGAGAGCCTGCTCAAGGAACTGGATGCCGTCCATCTCCGGCATCCGGTAGTCGGCCACGATCACCGCGACAGGGGCGCCACGCAGCTTCAGCTCACGCAGCGCGGCAAGCGCGGACTCGCCCGACTCCGCGCGCACGATGCGGTACAACTCGCCGTAGCGACGCCGCAGATCGCGGGCGACAGCACGCGATACGCCCGGGTCGTCGTCCACGGTCAGGATGACGGTCCGCGCCGCACCGGCGGCCTGCTCCATCGGCATCCCGTCCCCGGTCGATCACCCTTCCGCACCGGCGCCCATGGCTGTCCGGTACACCGGCGCGTCAGCGCCGTACCCATTTTATGGGTGATTGTCACGTTTCGCCCTGCAAGATCGGGAGCACTCCCATGCGGAGATTACATACGGCGATAACCCAGCGAGTGCATCAGCCCACCGAACGTGTTCAGGCGGCCGCTCACCCCCGAGCCTCCCCGGCCCTTCACTAACCCCGACTTCGCCATCCGTGACGCCGCCCTACCTGAGGGTGAAATGCAACCACTCGCCGACAATGCGTAATTTCGCCCCAACTGTGACGGGCCCTACAGCGGCGCGGCGGTGCCTGTGCGCATCCTTTGCGGGCGACGAGCGAGAGAGCGAGAGCGCCGATGCCCTTCCCCCGCCGACCCCTGGCCCTGTCTGCCGGTGTCCTGGCCGCCACCACGATGGTGGTGACGGCCTGCGGTGCCGGTGGCGCCGCAGCATCCCGGCCCGACGACACCAAGGGCGGGAACACGTCCGTCCCGGTGCTGCCCGCGCGCTTCACGCAGCAGAAGGTCCAGTGGACGGCCTGTGGCACGGATGTCACCCCCAAGGCCGTGCCCGGCGCGCAGTGCGGCTGGGTGAAGGTGCCGGTCGACTACGCCGCCCCGGACGGGAAGACCGTCACGCTGCGGGTGTCGCGGGTACAGGCCAAGGATCACAGTCGTCGGCTGGGGTCGCTGCTCTTCAACCCCGGGGGCCCCGGAGCGGGCGGCGCGGCCGACGTGGCCAGCGGAAACTGGCAGGCCGGGGAGCAGGCTCGGGCCCGCTACGACCTGGTCGGCTTCGACCCGCGAGGCATCGCCGGGTCCGGGCAGATCAAGTGCCCCGACGGCGTGGCGGAGGAACCCGAGAGCCCGCCGCGTACCGCATCGGAGGCCGCGAAGACCTTCGCCGACGCGACCCGGCGTGCCCGTGCCTGCCAAAAGGCCAGCGGCGCCGTGCTCGCGCACATGGACAGCGTGAGCGTCGCCCGCGACCTGGAGGTGCTGCGCACGGTCCTGGGCGACGCCAAGCTGAATTACACGGGTGTCTCCTATGGCACCTTCATAGGCCAGCAGTACCTGAAGCTGTTCCCCGGCAAGGTGGGCCGGATGGTGCTCGACGGCGTCGTCAATCCCGCCGCCGACCTGCGGCAGGTCGCCCGGCTCGACATCAAGACCTCCGATGAAGCGGTACGCCGGTACGCCCATGACCTCGTCGCGCGCGGGGATCACCGGCTGGGAGCCACCACCGAGGAGATTCTGCGGAGGCTCACCACATTCGCCAAGGACCTGGACCGGAAGCCGCTGCAAGGGGCCGGCGGCGAGGAGTTCACCGCCGCCGACCTGTCCATGTACCTGGACATGGCCGTGTCAGGCGAAGCGAGCTGGCAGCGGCTGACCACGGCGCTGGTGGCTGCCCTGCGCGGGGACGTGACCGGCTTCGACCGGCTGGACGCCGCGGCGGCCGACGAGAGCGGTGGCGAGGAGCTGACGCCGCGGGAGGAGCAGACCGAGGAGAACGAGTCCATGAGCATGTCGGCGGTGCTGTGCCTCGACTCCCCGTCCGCGCCGAGGACCCCGCAGCAGATGCTCGCCACCGCCGACGCGTTCGCCGAACAGTCGCCGCTCTTCGGCCGTTCCTACGCCTGGCAGATGATCGACTGCGCGACCTGGCCGCTCGCCCCCACCGGTGCGGCCGAGCCGGTCAAGGCATCCGGCGCGGCACCGGTGCTGCTGGTGTCGTACACCGACGACCAGCTCACTCCACTGGCGAACGCCCGGGCTGTGCACCGGCAGTTGGACCACAGCTCGCTCCTCGTACGCAAGGGCCAGGGGCACGCGGCATACGCCTCGGAACCCCCCTCCACCTGCACCGACCGTGCCGTCGACAGATATCTGGTCGGCGGAAAGCTGCCGGGCAAGGACAAGGGCAAGGACCAGGGCAAGGTCACCAACTGCTCGCGCTGAGACGGGGGTTGAGGCGGCGGCGCGGTGCGCCGACGAAGACCTCAGGCCAGCAGCCTCGCGGAATGCTGCTCGATGATGCATTCCACCGCGAACGTCGGCCGGCAACCCCGTGCTTCATCGAGAGTGAGCCAGACAGGCGCCTCACCCTCCTCATTCACGGTCACCTCACTCCGGTCTCCTGATTCCCGGTGCCCATCAACTTCCAGCAGAAAAGCATGCCAACGATGCGCATCAGAACCCCTCCTGCACACATCTCCCCGCAAATACTCGTCCGCAACGAGCCGGAGGGCTCCCTCCGCGCCCCGGATTCCCACTTCCTCCCATAGCTCCCGCGCGGCCGCGTACCTGGGTTCCTCTCCCCGTTCGACGTGACCCGCCGGCACGGTCAGCCGGTAAGGAAAGGCGGTCCGCTGGAAGAACAGAAACCTCGCAGACCGGTCGCGTACGAATACTCCGGCGCTCTCGTGCCAGTACTCGCGGTCCGAACCGATCCACCAGGAGATACGGGGATCGACGACGATGGCTCTTTCCGCCTCGCGGCCGCACGAAGCGCAGGTGCAGCGTTTCTTTCCGTCCACGACGATCCAAGTGACCGCCTCGGCACGGCAGTACAGGCAGTACTCGCGACAGGTGTTGTCCCGCACCAACGGGAAGTCGATTTTCACCCTGCGCCCCTTCCTAGGTGAAGGACTGCCATCAGCAGGTACGGCAGTCGGGAATGCGACACGTCCATGGCTCGCTCAGGGAAGCGTGCGCCGGGGCTAGCTGACGTCCTGGGGCTTGCTGACATCCGTCGCCTTCGCCAAGGGTCCCGCCCCATTCCGCCTCACTCTGCCACCCCGCGCGCCGGGCAATCGGGGAACGCCGGCTGCCGTACCGGTCGCGTCGGAGGTGTGCGTGGCCGTCAGCAGCAGGACCGCGCCCAGACCGCCGAATACCAGGGTCAGGGCAGCGACGGCGCCCCACCCCGCGGCAGCGATGACCAGCCCGAAGACCGGTGGCCCCAGCAGAATCCCCACACTGCCGAGCTGGTTGAGGATGCCATTGGCGACATCGACATCCTCGGCGCGGCGTACCGAGGCGGGAACGGCAGCGAAGACCGCGGAGATCAGCAGTCCGTCGACGACAAGGACAAGCGTGGCCGTTCCGCCGCTGACCACGAGGGGAAAATCGGCCGAGAAGGCGGGGAGGCAGGCGACCGGCATCAACGCGCCCAGCGGCACGAGCGAGGAGAAGGCCGAGCCGCGCCGCAGCAGCCAACTGGCGGCGAGCCCGCCGACCGCGCTCCCCAGACAGACGACCGCCACCACGGCACCGGTGACCGTCG
The DNA here is from genome assembly GCF_057708345.1 of Streptomyces sp. bgisy130. NCBI lineage: Bacteria > Bacillati > Actinomycetota > Actinomycetes > Kitasatosporales > Streptomycetaceae > Streptomyces > Streptomyces sp. bgisy130. The sequence goes on along the minus strand of NZ_JBYISA010000047.1, from coordinate 29,094 downwards.
GCGTAGCCTGCCGCTGCTCAAGGAGAAAGGCCGGCAGCACCATCACCACGGCGACGCCGACCAGCGACAGGCTGCCGTACGCCACACCGAGCCGCAACGCCCCGTTCCAGGCGCCGGCTTCGCGGTGACCGCACGGGGCCGCCGTTCCAGGGAGCCGAGGCAGGACGGCTGTGAGTACTCCGGCCATGATCAGCGGCCCGAGTGCGGTGAGGGCCAGCCATTGGTTCCATGTCCACACGGATTCCAGGGCGCCGCCCGCGACCGCGGCGATAGCGAGCCCCGTCGGGACGCAGGTGCCCCACAACGCGAGCGCCGCCGACCGGGTACCGCCCTGCGTGAGCCGGGTGAGAACGACCGGACCCGCCACGAACACCAGCAGGTAGCCGACCCCTTCAGCGATACGTGCCCCCAGCAGCAGCCCCCAGTATCCGGCGGCCGCGCTGCCGACGGCGGCCACCGACATGATGAAGAGGCCCCAGGAAAGGGCCCGTTGGGCACCGAAGCGGCGGACCCACCATCCCGCCGGGATGCCGAGTGCGGCGCTCACCGCCGTGATGCTCGATGTCGCCCACGCGAGCGCACCGTCGGACAGACCGAGCGACGTACGCAGGGCGGACCCCACCGGTGCGACGGCACCCAGACCGACTGCCGCCAGTACGCCGGCGAGCCAGGTCGCCAGCGCGTATCTCCAGGGCGACGTCGAAGCGCGGCGCTGATTGCGTCTCTTCCTGTCGCGCACGGATTCTCCTTGTGCCGGCCGGCGCGTGATCCCGCGCGGCCGACCGTCGAGGGACGGGCTGACCGGCCGCGTGGCGGGAGGGTTCACTGAGCACACCTCCCGCCACGCGAGTCCGCATCAGTCGTCCAGGCCGAACTTGGCCATCAACGCCTGATCGCCTGCCACATAAGACGTGTCAGTGGTGACGGTCTGGTCGGACGGACCACGACTGCACATGCAGAGGTGGCGACTGCTGGAGGTGACGCGCACGGCTTGTGCGCCGCCGGAGGACATGATCTCCTCAGCGATATCCTTGACGAGGTACTCCTGAATCTGGAAGCGGCGACTGAACGCCTGTACCAGACGCGGGAATTTACCGAGTCCGAGGATGCGGTCACCGGGCACGTAGGAGATGTTCACCTTCCCGAAAAACGGCAGGAAGTGGTGGGCGCAGATCGAGAAGAAGTTGTTCTCCTGGATTCGCACCACTCCGGTGTGCTCGCCGTTCACCAGGCACGTGGTTTTGAGGATCTTCGAGGTGTCGATCTCATAGCCACTCAGCAGCTCGCGATAGGCTCGGACGATACGGTCCTCGCACTCCGGTCCGCTGTACCACCCGAGTGCCCTCGTGTCGGTGGTTACATTCGTTTTGAGCCATTCCTCTATGGTCATCTACGACCTCCATTTTCTGCTCACACCGAGGACTTTGAACCCGGCGGAGGTCTTTTACTATCCACCCATGCCTGTTGGTTGAGAACATACCTCCATTGGCCCACACCCGATGAGACCAATATGCAGGTGATACGCCCATAGCTAAGTATTCAAATCCCCACGGAGAAGAAACGTTTCTCTCAGGCTTGAACCGGGCGGGCCGCGGGAATGCGGCGCCCGAAAGAGAAAGCCCAAAATACCCTTCCGGGCGCCGGGGCACACCCGCTCACTTGTTGCCTTTTGGCGTGCCGGGATGAATGCGCCCCACCGCGCCCACTCCTTTACCGCGTCGTGCAGGAGGACGAGGACGGCTTCCGTACGGCCTTGGCGGAGGCGCGGAAGTTTCCCAGGGCGTACTGGAATGTGGCTCGATCGGTGCGGGTGCCCGGTCCTGTCGGAAGCGTCCAGGAGGGCGTTCAGCAGTCCGGCAGGCAGTTCAGCAACTGGTGTCGCATGCGAGGGCCTCGTGCCGCGTCCCGGGGCCCGAGGCCAGTAACTCAGCAGAGTCGTACGCGAATTCGCCTGGGAAGGCAGCTCGAAGGCGCAGCTACCTAGCGAAGGCCCGCGCCGTCAGCGCTGCCGTCGGCCCGGACCACGTCGCCGCCACGTGGTCTTGGGGAAGCGCGGCTTCACCACGTCAGCCACCACCCCATGCACACGAAGACGTTCGAACTGGTGCTGCCCGGCTCCTCCGGTCGAAGTCGGCCGCGTGGCATATCCGCATCCGTTCCGCGATCGTGTGCTGCATGAATTCCGACGAATCCGAGATGCGTGCAGCGGTCCGAGAGCTGGCCACGGCATTAGAGACGATGCTCAACCTGATCAGAGCTGACGCGCTTCCCACCACGCCCGAAGCTCATCGGCTCATGCGGGAGGTGATGGTCTTCCTCGACGCGTCGACCGACCGGATCGCCGACCCTGACAGGCAAGGCGAGATTCTCCCCCTGGCCAGCGCGCTCAACAGGCTGGTCATCTCGGCACGCGAGCAGATCCTCGACGACGCCGTCGCCGCCTCACGCATGCCTGACCATCCGGACATGTGAACGCTGCACGCCGAAGCCGAAGCCGAAGCCGAACGCCGGGACGCGCGGGGCGAGTTCGGGGCTCGGCCTATGAGGCGTGCAATGGGCAGAACGGCTCTACGGGCCCGGAAGCCGACCGCCCCCTTGCGGGACCACTACGCGCACGGCGGGTCCTGCAAGGGGGCGGGGCGGCAATTCCGGCCCGGGGCCGCACATCCCGCCTTGAGTGGGGATGTGCGGAACCGGATCAGACAGCCGGTGCCGGGTACGTCGGGTACTCCACTCCGGAGACGTGCTGGACGACGCGGATGACCTGGCAGGAGTAGCCGAACTCGTTGTCGTACCAGAGGTAGAGGATGGCGTTGTCGCCGTCGACCTTGGTGGGGCCGGCGTCGACGATCGAGGCGTGGCGGGAGCCGATGAAGTCGCTGGAGACCGCGTCGGGGGCCGTGGTGAAGTCGATCTGGCGCTTGAGCGGGGAGGTCAGCGAGACGTCGCGGAGGTAGTCGAGGACCTCCGCGCGGGTGGTCTCGCGACCGAGCTGAAGGCTGAGGATCGCGATCGAGACGTCCGGCACCGGGACGCGGATCGAGCTGCCGGTGATCGTCGCCTCGAGGTCGGGCAGCGCCTTGGCGACGGCGGAGGCGGCACCGGTCTCGGTGATCACCATGTTGAGCGGCGCGGAGCGGCCGCGGCGGTCGGAGCTGTGGTAGTTGTCCAGCAGGTTCTGGTCGTTGGTGAACGAGTGGATGGTCTCCACGTGACCGCGCAGGACGCCGTACTCGTCCGCCATCGCCTTCAGCGGCGGGACGATCGCGTTGGTGGTGCAGGACGCGCAGGACAGGATCTGCTCGTCGGGCTTGATCATGTCGTGGTTGACGCCGTGGACGACGTTGGGGACGTCGCCCTTGCCCGGGGCGGTCAGGACGACCTTGTCGATGCCGGGGCGGAGGTGCTTCGACAGGCCCTCGCGGTCGCGCCACTTGCCGGTGTTGTCGATGAGGATGGCGTTGTTGATGCCGTACGCCGTGTAGTCCACCGACGTCGGGTCGTTGGAGTAGATCACCTTGATCTCGTTGCCGTTGGCGATGATCTTGCTGTTCGCCTCGTCAACGGTGATCGTGCCCTGGAACTGGCCGTGGATGGAGTCACGGCGCAGCAGCGAGGCGCGCTTGACGATGTCCTGGTCGCCGCCGCCGCGCACGACGATGGCGCGCAGCCGCAGGCCGCCGGCCTTCTCGATGAGCAGGCGGGCGACGAGGCGGCCGATGCGGCCGAAGCCGTAGAGCACGACGTCGCGCGGCTCGCGGCGCTCGATCTTGTTGTCACCCGTGGCGCCGGCGACGGCCTCGGCGGTGAACTCCTCCACCGACAGACCGCGGTCGTCCTTCTTGTACGTCGCGGCGAGCATGCCGAGATCGATCTGGGAGGGGCCGAGGTCGAGCGTCGTGAGGGCCTGGAGGAAGGGCATCGTCTCGGTGACCGAGAGCTCCGCACCGGCGATCTGCCGGGCGAAACGGTGGGTCTTGAGGATGCTGACCACCGACTTGTTCACCAGGGAGCGGCTGTGCAGCAGGACCGTGACGTCCTGCTCCCGGTGCAGCTTCCCGATGATCGGGATCATCGACTCCGCGATCTCCTCGCGGTTCTTCCAGTTGGTGAACGAGTCGTCATTGACAGCAGTCACAGGCTTATCTTTCGAGCTAGGCGGTGCTCATATGCTAGCGCCCCGCCACTTTAATCATTCAAACGGTCCCGCTTTGCGGGGGATGCCGCCGCGGGCGCCATGGCCGTGCCGACGTAGACGCGGGGTGACGGTACGGAGTGAAGAGCTAGGGTGAACTGGGACAAATGCGCCCAAGGGGGCGTCTTCGTTGCCTGCTCTCCGGAGTCGAATGGGCGGGGTGAGTCGTGGGCCGGCGGGGGTGTGACATCGGCTACCCGTCTGATGGGTCGGCGCCCGGCCGTGAACGTGGAGCTGTGCCGCTCTTGAGGGGGTGCCCGTGAGCGGATGATCGTGAGCGGTTGCCTGTGAGCGAGCGTGGGCCGGATGCGCCTGTACGTCGACAGGCAGGCTCGCTGATCCCGCCGGGCTGAATGTGATGGCGTTTCTGTGACGTCCTTCACCGGAGGCATTGCGGCCGGCTCCGTTGCGGACCGTTGGTGGTGAGGTCAGGGGCTGTGTCGGGGTCTTGGCGCCGAGTCGTGGAAGGTGTTGCGTGAACTCTGAGGTCCGGGGGAAACCGTCAAAGGACCTTCTCGTCGAAGTAGCCTTTTGCGTGGCCCTCGAAGGGGGCGGCGGTTGAGCTCCAGGCGTTGTGGTCGATCGGGCGTGAGGTGAGAGGTGTGACGGGCACGCAGCAGACCCCGGTGAACAAAGCGGCGGACGCACGGGACCGCGTTCATGAGCTGCTGCACGCGCACCGCCCGCAGGTCGATGAACTCTCCGCGATCGATGCCCTGCTGGTCACCTCGGAATTGGTCACCAATGCCCAGCGTCATGGTGGTGGAGTCGCCGGATTCTCCGCCCGGATCGCGGCCGGTCTGCTGGAAGTGACCGTCACCGATCGCAGCCCTCGTCATCCCGCCACGGCCATCGGACGGGAAAAGTACGGGGTCGGCGGATATGGATGGCCGATGATCCAGAAACTCACGTCCTGTGTGGTGATTGTCCCCACGGACGACGGCAAGGCCATTACGGTGACTGTCCCTCTCCGGTTTGTCGGCGCGGCCGACTGAGGGTTCGGCAGGCATTTTCGTCGCCCTGATGCCGGTCAACCCCGGGAGGCTGGTGGGTTGATGGGGGCGGCTCGGAGTGCGGTCCCGTCGTAAGCCGCGTCTTCTGTGCGTCATGCGCGGCAGCCCCGCCGGCTGAGAGTTCACCCGCTGTGGCGTCCGTAATGGGGCCTGAGAGTATTACCGTCCTGCCGAGCGAGAAGGAAGTGCCCCGGCCGGCCATGCCTGCCCGGAGGGTGGCGGCGTCGCTGCGACGGTTCGGGCGCATTGGGGTGGAATGGTGTGATGCAGGGAGTACCTGTAAGAGCAGCCGAGGCGCGTAACTTTGTGCACGACTTGCTGCACAAGATAGGCAGCCCGGTCGATGACCTGGCCCTTGTCGATGCCCTTTTGGTGACCACGGAACTGGTCACCAATGCCCAACGGCACGGGGGCGGGCTCACCGGGTTCACCGCGCGGGTCGTCGAGGGGTGTCTGGAAGTGGCGGTCGAGGACGGCAGCGCGCACTGCCCCACCGCCGCTTCCCCGCGCACTCCCGGTCGTGACTCCGGCGCCACGGGTGGCTACGGCTGGCCCCTGATACAACGGCTGGCGCGCAGCGTCGAGATCACCGCGACCGTGACCGGCAAGACCATTCGCGTGATATTGCCCCTTTGAGGCGGTTCCCCGGGTCCGCGCCTTCTGTTGTTGGCGCGGTTGGTGCTGTTCCCGGTGGCGTGAGTCGCGGGCCGCCTCAACCTCCACTCCAAACCGGCCCCCACCCCAAACCGCCCCCACCTCAATCCGGCCCCCACCCCCACTCCGGTCAGCCACACTCCTCCCCGTCGCCCCGGCGACGATTGCCATCCCAGGTCTCCGTGCGGGATGGTTGCCGAAGGGGAATGGTCTCTGCCGTTTTTGTGGGGTGATGGGGTGCACTCAGTGAGCCTTGCGTGGTGAAGAGTTCCGACGTATCCGTTGTCACCGCGCCGGTGACCGGTGTCGATGCCGGTGCCGCTTGGCAGTCCGCCCCCCACCCCGTAGTCGTCATCAGCCCGTCCGGGCTCGTGTGTGCGGTCAATGACGCCGCCGTGCTGCTCTTTCCGGCCGCCAAGGCGGGCGTAGCGTGCGACGACGTCCTGGTCTCCTGGCTCGCCGACGCCCATCGGTGCTTCACCGACGCCCATCGGCGCTGCACCGACTCCCTGCGGTTCGACGACGAGGACCCGGTGCGCGGGCCCGTCGGGGGGCGGAGCTTCGAGGCCCGTCCGAGTCGTGCGGAGAACGGCGACGTGGTGTGGTGGCTGGCCGATGACACCGCCCGCCGGTCGGCGGAGGACGCCCTGTGTGCCGAGCGTGAGCGCACCACGTTTCTCGCCCAGGCGTCGACGGAGCTTCTCGCCTCCCTGAATGCCGACCGGTGCATGGAGGTCACGGCCCGGCTCGCCACGCAGTATCTGGCGGACGCCGCCGTCGTGGTCGCCCCGCCCTCCGGACGGTGGCTGGCGATGAGCTTCTGCGGGCCGGACGGGCGGGTGGTGCGTGACAAGGTTGTCGCCGATCCCGCCTCCGTGCCGGGACTGGCCGAAGCCCTGAAGGGGTTTCCTCCCGTGCCCTCGCGCTGGATAGACCCGGCGGCCGTGCCGGACTGGGTGCGGCCGTCCGCGCTGGGGGAGATCGGCTCGGTGGCGGTCACCCCGCTCCCGGGGCACGGCGTGGCGGCCGGCGCGCTGATCCTGATGAGGCGTTCCGGTCACGCCGCATTCGACGAGAGCGAAGAGACCTTCGCCCGGCTGTTCGCCGCCCGCGCCGGAGCGGCCATGTCCGCCGCGCGGCTCTACGCGGAACAGGCGGCCATCACCCGGACGCTGATGCGGGAGCTGTTGCCGCCCCGACTCCAGCAGCTCAGCGGAGTGGAGTTGGCCGGCGGCTACCGGGCCTCGAACGACACCGACCGCGTGGGGGGCGACTTCTACGACGTGCACGCGGGGGCCGGGCCCGACGAGGAGTCGCTCGTCGTCCTCGGGGACGTATGCGGCAAGGGGCTGGAGGCCGCGGTCCAGACCGGCAAGATCCGCAACACTCTGCACGCCCTGCTGCCGCTGGCCACCGATCACCAGCGGGTGCTGCGGCTGCTCAACGGTGCGCTGCTCGATTCCGACCACACCCGGTTCGCCACCCTGGTCCTGGCCTCGGTGGCGCGGCGGGGCGGCACCGTCCGGCTGCGGGTGACCAGTGCCGGGCACCCCGCGCCGCTGGTCGTCCGCGCCGACGGCCGGGTGGAGGAAGCCGCCACCCGCGGTTCCCTCGTAGGCGCGCTGCCGGAGGTGACCTCCACGACGGCCGCGCTCGATCTCGCGCCCGGGGAGTCGTGCCTGCTGTACACCGACGGGATCACCGAAGCGATGGGCGGGCCGCTGGGCGATGAGCTCTTCGGCGAGGCACGGCTGCGGACCGCGCTGAGCGAGTGTGCGGGGTTGCCCGCCGAAGCGGTAGTGGAGCGGATCCGGATGCTCGCCGCCCAGTGGGTGGGGGCCGGCCGGCATGACGACATGGCCGTGGTCGCCATCACCGCGCCCCACCATGCGCACCTCAGCGCGGTGGACGGCCACACCCGGGGCAGGTACACGGCGTGAGAACTGTTGCTTCCATGGGGGGTGTGCCGATGACCGCTGACTGGCGGGAAGGAGGGGTAGGGGCCGTTCCGTCCCGCCGTGCGCGTTCGGGGTCCATGGGTGGACGGCTGCCGGGTAGGCGTGCGTCATGACCACTTCGCCTGTTGCGATGACGGAAAGCCTGGCCGCCTACGTCGACCAGCTGTGGGACGCCGTGGTGACGGTGGATGAACACGCCGCCGTCCGCGGGGTGTTCGACGCGGTCGACGCCGGTGTTCCGCCGGAGGACGTGCTGCTCGACATCATCGCGCCCGTCCAGCAGCGGGTCGGTGAGCACTGGGCGGCCAACAAGATGACGGTGGCGCAGGAGCACGCCGCCACCGCCATCAACGACCGGGTCATCGCGGCGCTCGCACACCACCGGCCGCCCGCGGCCACAGCGGAGCGGGGCCGCATCACGGTGGCCTGCGTCGACGGTGAGTGGCATGCGCTACCCGCCCGCCTCCTCGCCGAGGTGTTGCGGCTGCGCGGCTGGCAGGTCGATTTCCTCGGCGCCCAAGTGCCCGCACCTCATCTGATCGCCCATCTGCACCAGACCGGTCCGCAGGCCGTCGCGCTGTCCAGCTCGATCGCCACCCGGCTGCCCACCGCGCACGCGGCGATCACCGCCTGCCAGGCCGCGGGCGTGCCCGTCCTGGTGGGCGGCGCCGCGTTCGGTCCCGACGGCCGCTACGCCCGGCTCCTCGGCGCCGACGCCTGGGCGCCGGACGCCCGCACCGCCGCCGACTTCCTCTCCCGGGGCATGCCGCACACCCGGGCCCCCGCGCTCGGGCACCAGCCCGTCGACGACCTGCCGCACCTGTCCGACCAGGAGTACTCCCTGGTGGCACGCACCGCCCCGCAACTGGTCAAGGAGACCCTCGCGCAGCTGGAGGAGCGCTTTCCCGCGCTGCGCGACTACTCCGACCGGCAGCGGCAGCACACCGCGGAAGACCTCGCGCACATCACCGACTTCCTCGCCACCGCGCTCTACACGGATGACGACGAACTGTTCACCGGCTTCCTCACCTGGACCGGGGCGATCCTCACCACCCGCGGCGTCCCCGCGCACTCCCTGCACCCGACCCTGGACGCCCTCGCAGCACAGCTGACGGACTTCCCGCGGGCGCGGCGGATCATCGGCCATGCGCGCCGCACCCTCGACGCGGGCCCGGACGCCGACACCGAAACCGGCACGGACGCCGACACCGAGACCGGCACGGACGCCGGCCCCGGCTCCATCGGCTCCGACACCGGCCCCGGCTCCGACATCAGCCCTGGCCACCCGCTCTGGATCACCTTCTGACGGTGACGGGCACCCTCGGGCCCCTCACTGCCCCGCCCGGACGGAGTGGCTCCACTACGGGCTGACGCTTCCCGGCTCCGCTACCGGCCTACGCGCGTCAAACGGAGCCGCCGGACAGCTCCAGCTCGATATCCATGGCGAACTTCTATGGCGAACTGTTCGACTCCGTCTATCTGTTCAACAAGCACGGTGCGGGCATTTCGCGCGACAACGAGCCTGGACGACTTCATGGGCGGAGTCGAAACGCCACACTGCTAACGGAATGGTGTCCGTCGCCGGCCCGATGGCGGGGCATACTGACCGGCGGTGCCGACTGGGCGCACATTCCTGGAGCGAAGCGCTGTCCACCCCAGGAGAACTGAAGGGCAGGAAACCGTGGCTGACTTTCTCACCGACATCACCACCCTCCGCGAGCGCGCCCGCCGCGAGATGGAAAAGGGACCGGTCACCGAAGCGTACGGAGCCGATCTGGAGCGCGTCCTTCAGGTGCTGAACGAGGCGCTGGCCACGGAAATCGTGTGCACCCTGCGGTACAAGCGGCATTACTACACCGCTTCCGGTCTCTATTCGGAACCGGTCGCCGCGGAGTTTCTGGAACATGCCGCACAGGAGCAGCAGCACGCGGACAAGGTGGCGCAGCGCATCGTGCAGCTCGGCGGCCGGCCCGACTTCAACCCGGAAACCCTGACGCAGCGGGCGCACGCCGGTTACGACGCCAGCGACGACCTGGTGGACATGATCAAGGAAGATCTGGTGGCCGAACGCGTGGCCATCGCCTCGTACACGGAAATCGCGAAGTGGCTCGGTGACGGCGACCCGACCACGCGCCGGGTATTCGAAGACCTGCTCGCGCAGGAGGAAGAGCACGCCGACGATCTGCGAGGGCTGCTGGAACGCATTCCGCAGGACAAGAAGACCGACTGACGCGCGCCGTTCCGGCGGGATTGGCCTGATCGCGGTGGTCGGCGGCGATGCTGCCCGGTGCCGCCCGGTGGTGGGCGTCCCCGCCGGGGCCCGCCCGGAGTGGGGTGAGCCGGGCGCGGGCCCTCAGGAGCCCAGCGCGCCGAGCATGTCGTCGGCCAGCGTGAAGTACCCGGCGGTGCCGGTGACATCGAAGAGCCGGCGGACGACCTCGTGGAACGGGCCGGCGACGATCAGCGTGCGCTGCTGCCGGTGGTGGGCACGCTGGGCGGCGAGCAGGACATGCAGCACCGTGGAGTCGGCGAAGTCGGTGAGCGACAGATCGACGACGGTACGTGGAGCGCCGGAATCCTCCGCCAGCGCGCAGGCCTCTTCCAGGAGAGGGGCGCTGTCGTGATCGAGGGACCCGCTGACGCGGACGACAAAGACCTCGTCCTCGACAGCATGGGTCACCACAGCCGGTGTATGAACGTACATGGGCGACAGCATGTCATGCTTTTCGCGCACAGGTTCTAGACAGTCTCTTCTTTGGCCAGTCCAAAGACTGTCCCTCGTATGGCCCCCGTCGCAGGTCGGCGAAGTGCTTCCGCGCACCGGCGCCCTCGTTCTCGTCCGGAGTGTGGTGCGAGACCGGCCACATTTCTCATGAATGATTCAGAATTCCGTGGACGGACCTCTGCGGTCCACCGGCTGCGCCACTCAGCGGGGTGATTGTTCCACCGAAACGCATAAGGAACCCGGCACCGGGCAACAGGGCTGCTCAAACGACCTGAATCCCGGAGGTGGAGCATGAACACGGTTTTCGAGGACGTATGTGACACACAACTGCCGGGGCCCCATGACGAGTCGTCACCGCGGGCCGGAAGAAATTCCACCACGCTTTCGCGCGTCGAGGATGCCGGGCGGGTGGCTCCGCAGGACGCCAAGGCGCTGTCGCCGCTGTTCTTCGAGCGGCTCGCGGAACTCGAAGAGGGCACCCCCGAGTATCAGTACGCCCGCAATACGCTCGTCGAGATGAACCTGTCGCTGGTGCGCTATGTGGCCTCGCGGTACCGAAGCCACCGTGACCAGATGGAGGACATCGTCCAGGTCGGCACCATCGGCCTCATCAAGGCCATCGACCGGTACGACCTCTCCCGCCGAACGGAGTTCGCGGCCTTCGCCATCCCCCATATTCTCGGGGAGATCAAGCGGTTCTTCCGCGACACCAGCTGGGCCGTCCATGTCCCGCGCCGTCTCCAGGAACTCCGCATCGACCTGGCCCAGGCCATGGAGCAGCTGTCCACCTCCCTGGACCGCGAACCCACCGTCAAAGAGCTCGCCGGGCATCTGGAGCTCACGGAAGAGGAGATCATCGAGGGCATTGTGGCCGGCAACGGCTACACGGCCGTCTCGCTGCACCTCTCCGGCGACAGCGAGTCGACGGCACCGGGCGGCGGCGGGCCCGTCTTCGCCGACCTTCTCGGCGCCACCGACCCCGCCACGGAGCACGTCGAGGACCGGCACGCCCTGGCCTCGCTCCTGCAACAGCTCAACGAACGCGACCGGCTGATCGTTCATCTGCGCTTCGACCGGGAGATGACCCAGGCCCAGATCGGCGCGGTGCTCGGTATCTCCCAGATGCATGTCTCCCGACTGCTCGCCCGCATCATCCAGCAGCTGCGCAGGGGCATGCTCGGCCACAAGTGACCCCGAATCCCTCTCCCGGATCACCCGTGTCTTCGCCGACCTCGACGAGGACCGGCTCGGCGACCAGGCACCCGAGCTGTGCCAACTGGCCGACGAGGTACAGGGCTACCGCCGGCGGCTGGCCGAGGAGGCGGAGCGGGGGGAGCTTCCGCTCGCGGACCCCGGCCGCCCCTCTGGAGTGCTGGTCATCGAGGCCGCGCGGCTGATGGAGGAGTTCCAGTACACCTGTGATGTCCTCCGGCACCATGTCGGCCGGTGAAAGCCGGGCGGTGTCCGGTTATCCCTTGGGAACGTATGGCGACCCGGAGCGCACACTGCGATGGAGGTGAGTCCCCTGCGGGAACAGCGCACGCCCCGGGCCGTACTTCCCGTGTTTCCCCGCACTTGGTGATGATGCGTCAGCGGATACAGAAAAATCCGGAACCGGAAAATCGGGGTGGGCCGACAACACGGCGTTGTCGACCCACCCCGGATATCCGGGCTGCGGCGGCTACCAGCGGTACCACCGGCCGCGCTTGCCGCCGGCGCCCGCGGAGCGCAGGACGAATCCCAGCGCCCAGATGATGAGTACGGCCACCGCCACGTACCAGAGCGCCTTCAATGCGAATCCGGCACCGAAAAGCAGCAGTGCGAGCAGAAGGACGAGAAGCAGGGGAACCATAGCTATCAACCTCCGAGACCTCGTGTGCCCATGCATTCGAGTCACACACAACGTTTCTTCGGATAAAAGCCGGGCAACCGCTGGCCCCCTGACGCGCATTACCCCCGGAAATCCGTTACCGTGCGGGGGCTTTGGGGCATACGAGGTTCCTGTCATGGAAAGCGACCTTGTAGCTCTCCCGTATGTCTCACAACTGCCGCCGAACGGAGTGCGGTTGCACCCGTCTCCGTTTCGCAGGCATGCCCTGGAGAGATCGGGGTAGGCGCGCCGCTGAAGCGTCCGCAGGTGCCGGGCGCGCGGGAGGGCGAGATGACCACCATCGTGAGCGAGACCACCACCGAGCAGCGACAGATGACCCCTGCTTCTGCACTGCCTGAGGTGCCGCAACCACAGAAGGTGGCACCTCGGGACGCCAGGGAGCTGTCCAAGCAGTTCTTCGAGCGGCTTCAGGTCCTTGAAGAGGGCACGCACGAGTACCAGTACGCGCGGAACACCCTCATCGAGATGAATATGTCGATGGTGCGCTATGTCGCCCGCCGCTACCGCAACCGCGGCGACGACATGGAAGACGTCATCCAGGTGGGCACCATCGGTCTGATCAAGGCCATCGACCGGTTCGACCTCACGCGTGAGGTGGAGTTCTCCACCTTTGCCGTCCCCTACATCCTGGGTGAGATCAAGCGGTTCTTCCGTGACACCGGCTGGGCCGTCCATGTGCCCCGCCGCCTCCAGGAGCTCCGCAGCGACCTGGCCAAGGCCAAGGAGCACCTCGCCGCCAAGCTCGACCGCGACCCCACCGTCCGCGAACTGGCCGCCCACCTCAACCTGTCGGAGGACGAGGTGATCGAGGGCATCGTCGCCGCCAACGGCTACACCGCCGGTTCGCTCGACACCCCCGCCGACCCCGACCCGTCGGAGCAGCGCCGCACCCTCGTCGACGTCCTCGGGGAGAACGACCCGGCGCTGGAGGCCGTCGAGGACTTCCAGGTGCTGGGGCCGCTGCTCGACACCCTCGACGCACGGGAACGGCGCCTCATCGAGCTGCGCTTCGGCCAGGAGATGACCCAGTCGCAGATCGGCGATGAGCTCGGCGTCTCCCAGATGCATGTCTCCCGGCTGCTCACCCGCACCCTGTCGAAGCTCCGCGCCGGGATGCTCACCGAACGCTGAGACCGCCCCGTGGGGGAGCGGGGGACATGCCGCTGACGGCCTAATGAGCGGGCCGGTCTGTTCGGGCGCGTCAGGCTGTGACTCTTGGTCACGGTCGTGTGGGGAGCCCGTGTGGACGGATCGGGTGAGTGGACCGCCGGGCGGTCCGGCCGTGACCGGCGACCGGGCCGCGGCCGTACGGCCGGGCGGCTTGCGGAGGACGTGGACAGCAAGGGCTTCGAGGTGCCCCGTCCGCCCGCGTGGATGCGCTGGCTGCCGCTCGCCTATGTGGCGTTCGTCCTGCTGCTGGAAACCGTCACCCCCACACCGTGGGCGGTGAGCTTCCTGCTCATCGCCCTGCCGGTGATCGCCGCCTACTCCCTCGGCCCGGTGCTGGTCGCGGCGGCCACGGTCTTCGCGGTGGGGCTGGAGGGCGTGCTGGCCGGTACCCCGTGCTGTACCGGCCACAACGTCCATATGTTGTGGGAGAACCACCATGTCGCCGCGTATGTCGCCACCGGTCTGGTCGGTGTGCTCGGGGTGGCGCTGGCCGCCCACCGCCGGCGCCAGGAGCAGTATCTGGTGCGCGCCCACTCGGTCGCCGAGGCCCTGATGCGGACCCTGCTGCGGCCGGTGCCGCACCGGGTCGGCCGCCTCCTCGCGGCCGGGCTGTACCGGTCCGGGGAGGTCGGCACCATGGTCGGTGGTGACCTCTACGACCTCCGGGCCACCCCGGCCGGTGAACGCGCCATCATCGGTGACGTCCGCGGCAAGGGACTCCAGGCCGTCCGCACGGTCGCCGATATCCTCGGCAGCTTCCGCGAGGCCGTCCATGAGCCGGGGGATCTGCCGGCCGTCGCGGCCCGTATGGAGCGGCGCATGGCCCGTGAGGCCGAAGAGCTGCCCGACGAGGAGCTGTTCGTCACCGCCGCTCTGATCGAGTACGACGCCGCCGCCCACCGGGTGACGATCGTCAACCATGGGCACATCGAGCCGCTCCTGATCTCCGGTGGCGAGGTGACGCCCCTGATCGGGCCGCCCGCGCTTCCGCTCGGCCTGGGAGCCCTGGCCGACGAGGAGCCCGTCGCCTACACGCACCCCTTCACCCGCGGTGATGTCCTTCTTCTGTGCACCGACGGCGTGATCGAGGCCCGCGACCAGGACGGTGCCTTCTACCCGCTCCTCGACCGCCTCCGTGACCGCTTCGGCGACCGGCCCGCCCCCGGCCCCGCCGATGTCATCGACTTCCTCAACACCGATCTGCCGCGCCACACCCGCGTCTTCCATGACGATGTCGCCCTGCTCGCCCTGGCACCTGACGGCGGCGGTGGCGGGGAGTAGGCGAGCCGTCGGCGGCGTCCGTGGCGACCCGCGTCAGTCGGTCTGGTGGGCGTCCCGCGCCGCGTCCACGAACTCCTCCAGGGCTTTCCAGAAGGGGTGGTAGGCGGCGTCGAAGGAATCCTGGCCGTCGGGGTCGCCGGCCAAGTCGGCGCTGAGGGCGGCGTAGAACGGGCGGGTGGTCTTCTGGAGGGCGAGGGCCGCGGCGGCGGCCAAGGACGGGCCCTCCAGTTCGACGACCCGGGCGCAGCGGCGGATCTTGGCGTACTCGGCGACCTCCCGGTTCCGGAGTTCGCCGAGTGCGGAGGTACGGGCATCGGAGCGGGGGAGCCGCAGCACGGTGGAGATCTCCCAGAACAACTCGCCCATCCGGTGGGTCTGTTCGATCAGATCCAGATAGGCGGTACGGCGGCTCTCCCGCAGCCGCTCGGCACGCTGCGAGCGCGCGGCGGTCTCGGCCTGGATCCTGGCGGCCCGCGCGCTGCCGCGGCTGGTCACCCAACTGGCGAGCACCGCCGTGCCGCCGGTCACCGCCGCGATCGCCAGAGTCCATACCGTGCTGTCGCCCACGTGACGCACCTTACCGAGCCGCTCCGGCGCACCGGCCGCCGCTATGACGGGAATTCGCCCGGCGGCACCGTGCTCGTGGCGGCGTTGCCGCCGAACACCTTGTTCAGGGTGAAGGTCAGCACCGTGTACTGCGTCCCGCCGGACACCCGCACCGTCCGGAAGTTCGCCTTGTCGTCGAACTTCTCGAAGCTGCACCCGCGGGTGAAGGAGCGCTGCCGGCCGTTCCAGTCCTCGCCGGTGGTGAAGTACACCGTGTACGCACCGCTGTTGACGCTGCGGACGGTCGCCTTCGAGCCCTTGCGGACGTACACGGAGAACGCCGTGCGGGTGCCGCGGGTCAGGGTCACCACCGCATCGGAGCTCGTGCCGTTGTTGACGGTCAGCCGGCCCAGTCCGCCCCGGCCGCCGTCGCGCACGAACGCGCCGTTCGCCAGCCGCCGGTGCCGGGCCCGCTCCGTACGGGGCAGCCGCAGCGAGGTGTCATAGCCGAGGGCCTTGAGCGCGCGGGCGGCCTCCTTGACGCTCTGCGGGCCGTGGGCCGTGTCGAGTTCGACACGGGGTGAGGTGGCGCAGCGGCCGCCGCTGCCGCGGGCGCTGCGCAGATCCTGCCCCAGGGCCCGTAAGGCGGTGGCGAGTTGACTGTTGCCCGAGAGGGCGTTGTCCGGTGCGGCGACCGTCTCCAGGGCATCGGCGGCGGTCTCGGCCTGGCCCGCGGCGCCGTCCAGCGCCTTGTTCAGCGCACCGCCCTCGCGCGCGCCGTCGACCGTGCGCAGCGCGCTGTCGAGCGGCCGGAGGGCGCCGGTCAGCGCATGACGGTAGGCGGCGGGGTCGACGGTCGGTGACTGGCTGGGGGACGGCGCCGAACCGGCCGCCGAACTACTCGATCCACCCGTCGGAGCCACGCTTCCGCCGCCCGCCGAACAGGCCGTCAGCGGCAGCGCCAGCGCGAGGGCCGCCGCTCCGAGCGCGGTGGCCCGGCCCGCTCCCGCCGTCCTGTGCACAGACGTGTACCTCACCATGAGTCCCCCGATTCCCCCGGTATCCCCCGACATCCGGCAACTGCCGAAAGGGACAGGCTTCTCCCGCCACAAGGAGCTGTCAAGAGCGTTGTGCAGCACGGCAGTTGGGTGGATCGGCGGCGGCGCGGGGATCTCTCGGAGGTTCTGTTTCCTGAACGGTGTGCTGATCACCTTCCTGCCTGCGCTGCTGAATCGCGCCGCCGGCGGGGGCGCCGACCCCGACTCCTCCTCCGGAGGCGAGCTGAGCTCGCGCGCGCCGGGCTGCTTCGCGACGGGACCGGTGGGGCGGCGGCGCCAGCCCGGCGGCGGTGACGCGCGGGCCGCCCGGGTGGGCCGTTCGATACCCCGCGCCGCGCGCGTCCGGTCTCCGGCGCCCCCTCGGACCTAAAATCGGAACATGCCCGCAGGGGGTTCCCGACCCGCCCGACCAGGGACGGGCCGGTGTCCCGCGGCTGATCCGGAGGGCCCATGACCACCGACGACGAGCGAGGGCGGGGACGGCTCACCGGACCGGCGGCGCCGGACGGGCCACCGCACACCCCGGCCGCGCCCGCTCCCGGCGCCCCCGGCCCGCACGCGCCCCTCCCCGATGCCGTGACCTGCCATGCGCTGCGCTACGCCTTCGGCGAGACCAAGGCCGTGGACGGCGTCGACCTCTCCGTCCGCACCGGTGAGGTCTTCGGCCTGCTCGGCCCGAACGGCGCGGGCAAGACCACCGCGATCCGCTGTATCACCACCCTCCTGCCCGTCCCGGCCGGCATGGTGCGGGTCTTCGGGCATGACGCGGCGAAGGAGCGGATGGCGGTGCGCCGGCTGCTGGGGTACGTCCCGCAGCAGCTGTCCGCGGACGCCGGGCTGACCGGCCGGGAGAACGTCGCGCTGTTCGCCCGGGTCTTCGACGTCTCCCGCCGCGAGCGCGCCGCCCGCGTCACCCAGGCGCTGGCGGCGGTCGGCCTCACCGACGCGGCCGGCCGGCTCGCCAAGACGTACTCCGGCGGCATGATCCGCCGCCTCGAACTCGCCCAGGCCCTGGTCAGCGCGCCCCGGCTGCTGATGCTCGACGAGCCCACGATCGGCCTCGACCCGATCGCCCGTACCAGCGTCTGGGAACACATCAACGCCGTACGGGCCGCCACCGGCATGACCGTCCTGGTGACCACGCACTACATGGACGAGGCCGACCAATACTGCGACCGCCTCGCCCTGATGCACCAGGGCCGGATCCGTGCCCTCGGCACCCCTGAGGAGCTGCGGTCCGCCCTCCGGGCCCGCCGGCGCGCCGCGGCGCGGACCTCGGCGGCCCGTCATCCGGCGCCGCACACCCCGGCCGGTGCGGCGGACGCCTCCACCTCGGCAGGCACCCCGGACACCTCCACCCCGGCAGGCGCTCCGGACGCCTCCGCCCCGGCCGCCCCCGCGGCCCCTGCCTCCCCCTCCCCTCCCTCGTCGGTCCCAGCGCGCCCGTCCGACACCGCGCCGACCCTGGAGGACGTCTTCCGGGACGTCGCCGGCAGCGGCCTCGACGAGCAGTCAGGAGACTTCCGCGATGTCCGAAGCACCCGCCGCACCGCCAACCGGGTCGGCTGACACCGCCACCGGCCCCGGGCTGGACCTGCTGCTGGTCCCGCCGCGCGCCCGCACCGGCTGGCGGGTGCTGACCGCCCGCGTCGTCGCGATGTGCGTGGTCGAACTGCAAAAGCTGCGCCACGACCGCACCGAGCTGTACACCCGCGCCGTCCAGCCCGCCCTGTGGCTCCTGGTGTTCGGCGAGACCTTCACCCGCCTCCAGGCCATCCCGACCGGCGGCACCCCGTACATCGACTATCTGGCGCCCGGCATCATCGCCCAGTCCGCCATGTTCATCGCGATCTTCTACGGCATCATGATCATCTGGGAGCGGGACGCCGGCATCCTCACCAAACTGCTGGTCACCCCGACCCCGCGGTCCGCGCTGATCGCCGGGAAGGCCTTCGCCGCGGGCGTGAAGGCGCTCATCCAGGCCGTGGTGGTGATCCTCATCGCCGCACTGCTCGGTGTGGCCATGACCTGGAACCCCCTCCGGCTGCTCGCCGTTGCCGTCGCGGTGGTCCTCGGCTCGGCCTTCTTCTCCTGTCTGTCCATGACGATCGCCGGGATCGTCCTCACCCGGGACCGCCTGATGGGCATCGGCCAGGCCATCACCATGCCGCTCTTCTTCGCCTCCAACGCCCTCTACCCGGTGGCGATCATGCCCGGCTGGCTCCAGACCGTGAGCATGATCAACCCCCTCAGCTACCAGGTCGACGCCCTCCGCGGCCTCCTCCTGGGCACCCACGCCCACCTGGCCCTCGACTACACCGTCCTGGTGGCCGCCGCCGCACTCGGCATCGCCGCCGCCTCGTCGCTCCTGGGGCGGCTGGCCCGGTGACGTGGTGCCGGTGGGCGTCCCTACGACATCCCCCGCCCGGAGTTGAGCAGCCGTTCCACCGCCTCGACGGTGCGTCCGGCGCCGTCCTCCTGGGCGAGCCGGGCCGCCAGCAGCCGGCTGCGTTGCGCGTACCGTGGCTGGTCGACGGCCGTACGGATCAGTTCGGCGAGGCGGCCGGCGTGCAGGGTGCCGAGCGGCAGGAAACCGGGGCCGGCGCCCATCGCCACGACGCGGCGAGCCCAGAAGGGGGCGTCGCCGAAGGCCGGCAGGCCCACCGCGGGGACTCCGGCGCGCAGGCCCGCGCCGGTAGTGCCGGCGCCCATGTGGTGCACCACCGCGGCCATCCGCGGGAACAGCCAGTCGTGCGGTGCGTCGCCGATGGTGCGGACGGCGTCGTCCCTGGCGTCCAGTCCGGCCCAGCCGGTCTGGACGACGCCCCGCACCCGTGCCCGGCGCAGCGCGTCGACGACCAGCTCGCCGATCCGCTCCGCGTCGCGGGGGTCGCCCACGCTGCCCAGGCCGATGCGTACGGGGGCGGGGCCGTCGTCGAGGAAGTCCAGTAATTCCTGGGGCGGTTGCCAGGCGGCCTGCTCGGGTGGCCACCAGTAGCCGACCACCTCCACCCCGGGGCGCCAGTCGGCGGGGCGGGGGACCACGGTCGGGCTGAAGCCGTAGTGGATGGGCCAGCGTTCCTCGGTCGTACGGCGGAAGGTCTCCGCGGTGTTCATCGGGGGCACGCCGATTTTCTTGCAGAATTCCGGCGAGCTCGACCAAGGGGTCAGCCCGGTGGCGAACATCAGCTTCCCCAGGGAGCGATTGGCCCAGGCGCCCAGGGAAGGCACGCCGATCGGTGGAGGGAAGTCCCCTGTGGGGTGCAGCGGCTGAAGTCCCAGTCCCATGCTGGGAATTCCGCAGGCTTTCGCCAGGTGGTAGCCGTGAAACATGGTCAGGCCGCTGCACAGCAGCACGTCGGTGTTCTTCTCGGCGGCGGCTATCAAACCGTCACCGAGATCTTCCAGATGCCGGCGTATCTTCTTCAGCCATACGCCTGCGCGGAGTGAGTCGCCGATCCCCGCTTTCTTCAGCCGGCCTTGTTCGGCGACGCCCAGGGCGCGGGGATCGCCCGGCAGGGGACGGAATTCACAGTCGTTCCGGCGGACTTGTTCGGCGAATGCCTCGTAGGTGGCGAGGGCTACGGCGTGTCCGGCTGCTTTCAGCCGGGTGGCGAGACCGAGGAAGGGTGCGATATCGCCCTGGGTGCCGGTGGCAACAATGAGGACTGTCATGGCGGCATCGTAGGGTCTGGTCCGGTGGGCCAGGAGCGGTTTCCCGGTGGTGATTTCGGACGGTCGGAGAGCCGGCCGCGGCCTGCGGATTCCGGAAGCCGATCGATAACGAAACAAAATCTTGGGTGGCTAGCTTTCGGAGACGTTCGGCACCAGCTCCTGACTTCCAAGGATCTTCCGTGTCCACTGTTTCTGCCCGATTAGCCTCACCCGACGGAAAGAACCCGCCACGGCCCGTGCCGCGACTGAGCCTGCGCGAGAATCTCGTGGGGCTGGCGGAAATGCGGCGCGATCAACTGGCGTTCCTGGTGCGCTCGGTGCGTACCCATGGCGATATCTTCCATATGCGCCTGGGTGGTCTGCCCACGGTGATGGTCAATCACCCCGACTATCTCCAGCATGTCCTGGTCGACAACCACCAGAACTACGACAAGGACAACTTTCTCTATCGCGCCACCCGGACCGTGCTGCGCGAGGGACTCATCGCGAACAAGGGCGGCGAGCCATGGCGCCGGCACCGCCGGATCATGCAGCCCTCCTTCGGCCGTTCCAGCGTCGCCGACTTCACCACGAACATCAGCGATCTGACCGGCGACCTGTTGCGCCAGTGGGAAGAGCCGGCCGGCCGGGGCGCGGTGGTCGATGTCACGACCGAGGTCGCGAATCTCGCGCTGCGGATCGTGCTGCGCGCGCTGTTCGGTGTCGACGCGGATGACCGCGGCCGGCGTTTCGAGCGGGACTTCCTGGAAGTGAACGCCATCGCGGGGGACTTCTTCCGGTTCCCCTTCCCGCCGTTGTCCTGGTACTCGCCGTCCCGGAACCGGCTGCGGCAGCTGATCCGGGAGATGGACGGATTCATTGCGTATCTCATCGATGCGCGCCTGGCCCGGGAGAGCGAGAAGCCCGACCTGTTCACGCTGCTGCTCAACGCGATGGACGAGGAGACCGGCACCGGGCTCACCCATGAGCAATTGGCCAATGAGATCCTGGCAATGATCATCGCCGGGTACGAAACCTCCAGCAATTCCATCTCCTGGATCTTCTACCAGCTCGCCGCGTACCCGGACATCCAGCGCCGGGTGCATGACGAGGTGGACAGCGTGCTGGACGGACGCGTCCCCACCCTCGATGATCTGCCCCGGCTGACCTACACCCGCATGGTGATCGACGAGACGCTGCGCTTGTTCACCCCGGCGTGGCAGACCATGCGGCACGCCGTCGACGACGATGTCATCGGCGGCTACCGGATTCCCCGCGGAACCGATGTCTATCTGAATCTCTTCACCTTCCACCGGCATCCCGATTTCTGGCCGGACCCGACCCGGTTCGATCCCGAGCGGTTCACCCCGGAGGAAATCGCCCGGCGTCCGCGTCACGTCTATCAGCCGTTCGGAAGCGGGCCCCGCCACTGCCTCGGCAAGCATTTCGCGCTGACCGAACTGCACATCATCACGGCCATGCTCGCCCAGAGCTTCCACCTCTCCCGGCCGGAGGGCCAGGCCCCCGTGGGTTTCGCGCCGCTGATCACCTTGCATCCCAAGGGCGGCATACACCTCCGGCTGCACCGTCGCTGACGCATCGCAAAGAGGTCATGAATGCCCCTGACTCCGCGTACCCGCGCCGCGCGCCGGACGCCTTCCCTCAAAGAGATTCCCACGGTCACGGCGCGGGACGGTATCGGCGGAACGCTGGCCTTCAAACGTGACCAGCTCGCCTTTCTCGGCGACGGGCTGGCGCGGCACGGAGACATCTTCCGGTTCCGCCCGCTCGGCCTCCCCATGGTCATGGTCAACCACCCGGACCACATCCGGCACATCCTGGTCGACAAGGGCGAGCAGTACGACAAGGACGCCGCCATTTTCAAGGTGGTCCGTCCGGTCCTGCGCAACGGCCTGATCGCCAATGCCGATATGGCACTGTGGCGCCGCCAGCGCCGCATGATGGCCCCGCATTTCACCCCGCGCACGGTCAGCGCGTTCGCCCGCAACATGACGGACGAGACCGTGCAGATGCTGGAGCGCTGGGAACCCCGCACCGCCGCCGGTGACACCCTCGATATCACCGACGAAATAGGCCAGTTGGCGCTCCGTATCGTGAACCGATCGCTCTTCAGCGCCGATGTGGGGGCCGCGGCCCAGGCTTTCGAGCGGTCCTTCGGCGAGGCGAACAGCATCCTCGGCGCCTTCTTCCGCTTCCCGTTCCCTCCGCTCAGCGTCCCGACTTCCAGCCACCGGCGGCTGCGCCGGGCGATCGACGGTATGGACGCATTCGTCTCCGGCTTCATCAAGAAGCGGCTGAACGACGCGGTCGCCACCGGCGAGGAAACCGATCTGCTGACCCTTCTGCTGCACTCCGTGGACGAGGAGGACGGCAGGGGAATGGACCTGGAGCAACTGCACCACGAGGTCCTGAACATCTGCATCGGCGCCTACGAAACGACCACCAACACCCTGTCGTGGGCGTTCTATCTGCTCGCCCGGCACCCCGAGATCGAGGCGCGGCTGCATGCCGAGGTCGACGAGGTGCTGGGCGGCCGGGTGCCGGCCTTCGAGGATCTGCCGAAGCTGGTGTACACCCGCATGGTCGTCGAAGAGACGCTGCGCATCTATTCCCCGGCGTATCAGTTCATGCGCCGGGCGCGGGAAGAGGACGAGATCGCCGGCTACCGGATGCCGGCCGGCACCAATGTCCTCATCAACAGCTATTTCCTGCACCGGCACCCGGATTTCTGGGAAGACCCCGAGCGTTTTGAACCCGAGCGTTTCACTCCCGAGCAGGTCGCCCAGCGCCCCAAGCACGTCTACATACCGTTCGGCAGCGGCCACCGCATCTGTATCGGCAAGCACTTCGCACTGACCGAACTCACCCTCGTCCTCGCCACCGTGGCCCGGAACCACCGGCTGGTCATGCCCGAAGGCGCCCCCGAGGTGCACCCGGAGGCCCTGATCACCCTGCATCCCAAAGGCGGAGTGCACTTGCGGCCGGAGCCCCGCGGATGAACCGGAACACCAGGCGCGGTGCGCCGACCGCGACACCGGCGAAGACAGCGGAGACAGCGGAGACACCCGTGCCGGATATTTTCCACCCCTTTCCCTACCGGATCAGCCCCCATGTCGAAGAGGCCCGTGAGCATCTGACGGACTGGACGCAACGCATCGGGCTGATAGAGCGGGAAGCCGCCCGAAAGCGCTTTGTGAAAGCGGACTTCGGCTGGTTCGCGGCCATGGTGTATCCCACCGCGGACGCCACTCGGCTGAACCTCATGGCGGACTGGTTCGCCTGGTTCTTTCTCGTCGACGACCAGTTGGACGACGGAAGCATCGGGCGCAGCCCCGAACGGGCCCGGGACATCGTGGACGGAATGCGGGCGGTCCTGGAGAGCCCGGATCACGGGGCGGCGGCCGCGGCCGACCGGGACGGCCCGGTGGCGGTCTCCGCACTCGCCGATCTCTGGCTGCGCACGGCACCGCACGCCACCGCGCATTGGCGCCGCCGGTTCGTCCAGCACCTGGACGACTGCCTCACCGTGGCCGCCACCTGGGAGGCCGGTAACCGGGTCGCGGGCGCGGTGCCGGACGAGGAGACCTATATCGAAATGCGCCGGCACACCGGTGCGATCTATGTCTGCATGGACCTCATCGACATCGTCGAGCGCATCGATATCCCCGATTCCGTCTATACCGGTGCGCCGTTCCGGGCCGCGCTCGACGCCGCATGCAACGTCGTGTGCTGGACCAACGACGTGTACTCGCTCGAAAAGGAGCGCGCACTGGGCGAGGTCCACAATCTGGTCCATATCGTCGAACACCACCGAGGATTCGACACACCCCGGGCCCTGGACCATGTCTGCGCCGCCACCTCGACCGAGACCATGCTGTTTCTCGAAAAGGAGCGGGAACTCCTGGCGGTCTGCCCCGAGCACCACGCGGTGCTGGTCCCCGTCCTCGCGGGCATGCGGACCTGGATACGCGGAAATCTCGACTGGTCCAGGAGCACCAAGCGCTATCGCCCCGTCGAAGGCGACGAGGAAATACGGCCGGAAGAGTACCTGGAGGCGAGTCTCATGAAGGTGGCACGGTGACCACGGCAGGGGAAAGACCGGCACTCGCGCGGCCCGGCGCCCCCGCCCTCGGGAATTCCGCCGCCCCCGATGCCTGGCACCTCCTCAAAACGGCCCGGGAACTGACCGAACCGGAACTCCGCAAAGCCGTGGACCGCCTCGCCGAACCGGTCCGCTCGGTGGCCGGCTACCACTTCGGCTGGGCGGACGAGTGCGGCCGGCCGGCGAACGGGGAGGGCGGAAAGGGCGTACGCGCGGCCCTGGTGCTGGCCGCGGCCCAGGCCCTCGGGGCGGCGGCCGAGGAAGCGGTGGCCCCCGCCGCGGCGGTGGAACTCGTCCACAACTTCTCGGTCGTGCACGACGACCTCATGGACGGCGATCTGCTGCGCCGGGGCCGTAGTACGGCGTGGTCGCTGTTCGGCACCACACAGGCGATCCTGGCGGGTGACGCCCTCCTGGCCGTCGCTGTCGACACCCTCGCCCACCGGTTCCCCCAGGGGTGCCTCGAGGCCGTACGGGAACTCTCCGGGGCCCTGCTCGCACTGGTCGCCGGGCAGGGCGCCGATCTCGCCTTCGAGACCCGGGCGGACGTCGGCCTGTACGAATGCCTGGAGATGGCGGCCGGCAAGACGGCGTCCCTGCTCGCCGCGGCCTGCGCGCTCGGCGCCCTCGCCGCCCGTGCCGAGGCCGAACGGGTCGACGCCCTACGGCAGTTCGGACGGCACCTCGGGCTAGCCTTCCAACTCGTCGACGACCTGCTGGGCATCTGGGGCGACACCGCCGTCACCGGCAAGCCCGTCGGCTCGGACCTCCGCTCGCGGAAGAAGAGCCTGCCCGTCGTCGCGGCCCTGGCCGGCGGCACCCCGGCCGGCGAGCGGCTCGCCGCGCTCTACCACCGTACGGAGCCGCTGGGCGACGACGAGATCCGTACGGCTGCCCGGCTGATCGAGGAGGCCGGCGGCAGACGCTGGGCCCAGGAGGAGGCCGAGCGGCAGCGGACCGCGGCGGTCACCCGGCTGTCCACCGCCGGCCTCACCCCGGACGGCACCCGCGCCCTCACCGCGCTCGCCGACCTGATCACCTGCCGGGACGTCTGAACACCCCCGGGGGCCACTGAGCATCGGCCGGGGCCAGTGGGGGCACCGGCCGAAGCCTCACGGCAGTGGTTGCTCAGAGCCAGCGACGCCGCTTGAAAATGATGTACAAACTGGTGCAGACGACCGCCATCAGGACGATGGCGAGGGGGTATCCGAACACCCAGTGCAGCTCCGGCATGTGATCGAAGTTCATGCCGTAGATGGTCCCGACCAGGGTCGGCGCGAAGAGGATCGCCGCCCACGCCGAGATCTTCTTGACCTCCTCGTTCTGCTCGAAGCCGGCCTCGGCCAGGGCGCGCATCTCGGCGTTCTGCTGCTGGTTCACCAGGGTCGCGTTGACGGTGAGGATGTCCTGAAGGGCCTGCCGGAAGCCGTCCACCCGCTCCGTGGTGTGGAGTACGTGGTCGGCCACATCGCGCAGATAGCGGCGCAGCTCCTCATCGATGGCGTACTTCTCGAAGCCCGCGGTCAGGCTCTCCAGCATCCCGTTCAACGGGCGGGTGGCCCGCTGGAACTCGACCACCTCACGGGAGAGTTCATAGATACGGCGGGAAACCCGGGGGTCGCCGCCGAAGACCTCGGTCTCGATCTCGTCGATATCGATCTGGACACCGTCGACGACCGGTGCGTAGCCGTCGACGACGGCGTCGAGGATCGCGTAGAGGACGGCTTCGGGGCCGCGCTTGAGGAGCTCGGGCGTGTCCTCCATCCGCTGGCGTACGGCCGAGAGGTCGGGGGCGCCGCCGTGCCGCACGGTGATCACGAAGTCCCGTCCGACGAAGACGTGCAGCTCGCCGAAGTCGACCTCCTCGGGGTCGTCGAGGTAGCGCGCGGCGCGCAGCACGACGAAGAGGGTGCCGCCATAGCGCTCCAGCTTGGGCCGCTGGTGCGCCTCCAGGGCGTCTTCGATGGAGAGCGGGTGGAGGTCGAACTCCGAGGCCAGGGTGACCAGTTCCGCGGGAGTGGGGCGGTGCAGGCCGATCCAGGCGAGGGTGCCGGCGGTGGCGCGCTGCTGACGGAAGGCGTCGGCGAGCGTGTCATGGGTACTGACCCGGTGTCCGTCGCGGTAGAGGGCGGCGGTGATGACGCTGCTGGGGTTTTCGGCCGGCGGTTCCGGTGTGGCGGAGTCGTCCGTGGTCTCGGCGGGCGGCGGTCCCGCGGGCCGCTTTCTCGCGGGTTTGCGCAGGCCACGCAGTCCACGCGGCCGACGGCCGGGAGGCTCAGAGCTCACGACAGAACGGACCTCCGTCACAAGGGGGATGAACGGGCACACAGAATCTCGACGCAGGATATCTGCCGAGGATGTCAGCACAGGTCAGCGGCCATGGTGCAGGATGGAACCGGACGCGACGCGGCGTGTGTCGCGTCCGCCGGGCTTTGTATGTCTATCTCTAGAATTGTGCGATGCAGATACCGCAGACAGCCAGCGCTCCCCTGGGTGAGGTGATTCGGTGAACGGCCCCGATGCCACCGACGAGCAGTGGGAAGGGCTCGCCGAGGTCGTCCCGCTCCGCAGCAGCAGCGAATGGCCTTCCTGGCCCGACCACCGTGCCCTCCCCGAGGAGGAGCCGGCCGAGCAGCTGCGGCGGTTCATCGTCATCCGCGTCCAGACCTTCGCGGACGCCCGCGAGGTCGCCGAGTACTTGATGGCGCAGATCCCCGTCCTGCTGGACCTCAGCAGCGCCGACACCGACGTCGCCAAGCGCATTCTGGACTTCTCCAGCGGAGTCGTCTTCGGGCTCGGCAGCGGGATGCACCGGGTCGACACCAATGTCTTCCTGCTGGCCCCCGTTGGCACCGAGGTTGCGGAATCGGCACTCGGGGGTGTCCCCCGTTCGTAGGAAGAGCTGTTGGGCGTAACGGTTCTCCGGTCGGGGCGCTGCATAGCGTCCCCGCATGAATACCGAGACTGTGCGGCCGGCGGTGACCGAATTACGGCTGTCCGCCTTCAAAACCCATCGCGGCGTCATCCTGCCGCTCACCCGGCTGACGCTGCTGAGCGGCGAGAGCGGAAGCGGCAAGTCCAGTGCGCTTCAGGCGTACGAGATCCTCGCCCGGCTCGGCAGTGGTGAGTCGCTTGCACGGGCCGTGGGGGAGGTGGCGGGCAGCCCCGCGGCCTGTGTACCGGCGGGGGCGCGCCCCGATGCACAGGGGCGGCGGGGGTTCCGGATCGGCTGCACGGTCGACGGTCCGGCCGGCCCCGTCAGCCTCGATCTCGCCGTCCAGGCCGAGCCCGAACTCCGCATCGTCGGGGAGCGGTTGACCGGTGGCGGCGAGACCCTGCTGACCACCGCGCTCACCGACCCGGACCGCCCCACCGTCCAGGCGGCCTGGCACACCGCGGGAGCGACTCCGGTGACCCGTGCCCCGCTGCCCGACGACCGGCTCGGCACCTCACTGCTGCCCTTGCGCGTCGCGGGTAAGACGGCGGGGCAGCGGCTGGTCCTCGCGGCGGCCGAACAGGTCGTGGTCGCGCTGCGGTCGGCGTTCGTGTGCGACCCGCGGCCGGAGGCCATGCGGGGAGTGGGGACGGGCGGTGCGGGGGGCGCCGGGCCGGACGGTGGATGTGGTGCGGACGGGTCCGGTGGTGCAGGGCGTGGCGCCGGGGTGCGGCGGGGTGGCCGTGAAGCGGGCGTGCGGGGCGGGCCGGGGAAGCCGGGCGGGGCCGGAGCGGCTGCCGGGGCCTGGGTGCCTGCCGGGGCCTCGGGGGCGCGGAAGCGTAAGGGCAGTGGTGGTGAGGCGGGCGGCTGGGGCCGCGATACGGAGGGGGCGCGGGCCGAGGGGCGGCTGCGGTCCTCCTGCGACAACCTGCCCGCGGTGCTGGAGCGGACGAGCCAGGAGTGTGCGCGACGGCATGCGGTGCTGGTCGCGGCGGTACGGGAGGCCTGCGCCGGTCCCGTCGAGGGGCTGCGCGCGGTGCCGCGGCCGGCGGACGGTACGGGGAAAGTGCCCGACGCCGCCGCTGTGCCGTACGGGCCGGGTGGCGCGGCGGAGCCGTGGGCGGGGGCGGCGGGTGTGCGGGCGGTCCTCGACCGGGGAGAGCTCGGCGAGCTGCCCGTGGAGCAGCTCGGGGATGGTGAGCTGCGGTTTCTCGCGCTGGCGCTGGTGCTGCTCACCGGGCCGGAGGTGCTGGCCATGGATCCGGTCGGGGAGGTGCCGTCCGCTCATCAGCAGATGACGGTGATGGCGGACGGGATGGACCGCTGTATGGACCCCAGGCAGGCGCGCGAGCTGGTGTCGCTGGCCCTGCGGATGACCGATCGCGGGCATGTGCGGCTGCTCGGGACGGTACGGGATCCCTCGGTCGCCGAGGGGCTGCCCGGCGTACAGGTGCTACACCTAGGGGTATGAGCGAGGATCTTCATGCGTTGCAGCGACGACTGGCCGAATTTGCGGCCGCGCGGGACTGGCAGCAGTACCACACGCCCAAGAACCTGGCCGCGGCGCTCAGCGTCGAGGCCGCGGAACTCGTCGAGATCTTCCAGTGGTTGACGCCCGAGGAGTCGGCGAAGGTGATGGCGAACCCGGCGAAGGCCGCCCGGGTCGAGGACGAGGTCGCTGATGTGCTGGCCTATCTCCTCCAGTTCTGCGAGGCGCTGGGGATCGACGCCCTGGCGGCGCTCGCCGCGAAGATCGAGCGCAATGAGTCGCGCTTCCCGGCGGTCCGCTCGGCGCGCCCGGACCGGCCGCGGGACGGCGAGGAGTAGAGGCGGGGGAGCGAAGGGCGCGGGGGAGCGGAGAACGCGGGGCGGGGGTGCGGAGGGGGGGGGG
>NZ_JBYISA010000046.1:0-49485 GCF_057708345.1 Streptomyces sp. bgisy130 | reverse complement strand
TGTGGATGTGGTGCTGGATTCCCTGGCGAGGGAGTTCGTGGATGCCTCGCTGCGGTTGCTGCCGCGGGGCGGCCGGTTCCTGGAGATGGGCAAGACCGACGTCCGCGATGCACAGGAGGTCGCGGCCACGCATGCGGATGTCCGGTATCGGGCGTTCGATCTGTGGGAGGCCGGCCCGGAGCGGATCGGGGAGATGCTGACCGCCCTCCTCGACCTCTTCGAGCAGGGTGTGCTGGAACCGCTGCCGGTGACGGCGTGGGATGTGCGCAAGGCTCCGGAGGCGTTCCGGTACCTGAGTCAGGCCCGGCATGTGGGCAAGGTGGTGCTGACGATGCCGGTTCCCCTCGACTCGGAGGGGACGGTCCTGGTCACGGGCGGTACGGGTGGTCTGGGCGCGCTGGTGGCCCGGCATCTGGTGGCCGAGCACGGAATGCGTCACCTCCTGTTGGCCAGCCGCCGCGGGCCCCAGGCCCCGGGCGCCGAGGCGCTGCGCGAGGAACTGGCGGCACTGGGCGCTGAGGTCACCGTCGCCGCCTGTGACACCGCGGATCGCGAGGCGCTGCGCGGGCTGCTCGGCTCCGTACCGCCGCGGCACCCGCTGACGGCGGTCGTGCACACGGCCGGGGTGCTCGACGACGGTGTGGTGTCCTCGCTGACGCCCGACCGGCTGGATGCCGTGCTCCTGCCGAAGGCGGACGCGGTGAGCACACTGCACGAGCTGACCCGGGGCGAGGACCTGGCCGCATTCGTCCTCTTCTCCTCCGTCGCCGGCATGTTCGGCAGCTCGGGGCAGGGGAACTACGCGGCGGCGAATGCCTTCCTGGATGCGTTCGCCCAGGCCAGGCACGGTGCGGGGCTGCCGGCCACCGCACTTGCGTGGGGCCCGTGGGCGCCCGGCGCGGGCATGACCGGCGAGCTGGCGGATGCCGATCTCCAGCGCATGGCGCGTGGTGGCATGGTGCCGTTCACGACCGAGCAGGGCATGGCGGCGTTCGACGCCGCGTTCCGTACCGCCGAAGCGGTGTATGCCCCTGTGCGGCTCGACCACACGATGCTGCGGGCACCGCACTCCGCGCCGCCGGCTCTGCTGCGTGGTCTGGTGACCGGGTCCGCCCGGCGCTCGGCTGCGTCGGCGGCCCCCGGTGATGCCTCGGAGAGCCTGCGGACCCGGCTGACTGCGCTGCCGGCCGCCGAGCGGGAGCCTGCGGTACTGGAGCTCGTCCGTGCGCAGGCGGCACTCGTGCTCGGGCACGCCGGCCCCGAAGCGGTCGAGTCCGCCCGGGACTTCCGGGGCCTGGGCATCGACTCGCTCACCGCTGTCGAGCTGCGCAACCGGCTGGGCGCGGCGACCGGTCTGCGGCTGCCGGCGACGCTCGTCTTCGACTACCCGTCGCCGGTGGCACTGGCCCGCCATGTGTGCACCGAACTGTTCGGAGACGATGCGGCGGCCGTAGCCCCGGTCGCCGCGGCCGGCCGGCCGGCGACCGGCGAGGAGCAGCTCGCCGTCGTCGCCATGAGCTGCCGGTTCCCGGGAGGGGTGCGCAGCCCCGAGGAGTTCTGGCGGCTGTTGTCCGGTGGTGTGGATGCGGTCTCCTCCATACCGGCCGACCGGGGCTGGCCGACGGACGGAGAGGCCGGCGGGTTCGAGGGCGGATTCCTCTACGACAGTGGTGACTTCGACGCCGACTTCTTCGGCATCTCGCCCCGCGAAGCAGTCACCATGGACCCGCAGCAGCGGCTTCTCCTCGAAATTTCGTGGGAGGCACTGGAGCGGGCCGGCATCGACCCGACGGCCCTGCGCGGCAGCCGGACCGGGGTGTTCGCGGGAACGAACTATCAGGGCTACGGCTCGGCCGCGCACACCCTGCCCGAGGGCTCCGAAGGGCAGTTGCTCACCGGTCACGCGACCAGCGTGACCTCCGGCCGTGTCTCCTATGCCCTGGGACTCGAAGGCCCCGCGGTGACGGTCGACACCGCCTGTTCGTCGTCCCTGGTGGCCCTGCATCTGGCCGCACAGGCACTCCGGCTCGGGGAGTGCGATCTCGCCCTGGCAGGCGGGGTGACCGTGATGCCTACTCCGGGTACCTTCGTGGAGTTCAGCCGGCAAGGGGGACTGGCGGGCGACGGTCGCTGCAAGGCGTTCTCCGACGACGCGGATGGCACCGGCTGGGGCGAAGGTGCGGGCATCGTCCTGGTCGAGCGGCTCTCCGACGCGCGGCGCAATGGCCACCCGGTGCTCGCCGTGCTCCGCGGCTCCGCGGTCAACCAGGACGGGGCGTCGAACGGCCTCACGGCCCCCAACGGGCCCTCCCAGCAGCGCGTCATCCGGTCCGCGCTCGCCAACGCCGGCCTTGAGGCCCACGAGGTGGACGCGGTCGAGGCGCACGGCACCGGGACCTCGCTGGGCGATCCCATCGAGGCACAGGCGCTCATCGCCACGTACGGACAGAACCGCGAGGCCGATCGGCCCCTGTGGCTCGGCTCGGTGAAGTCGAACATCGGTCACACTCAGTCCGCGGCCGGCATCGCCGGTGTGATCAAGATGGTGCTGTCGCTCCAGAAGGGCGTGCTGCCCCGAACGCTGCATGTCACCGAGCCCTCCTCGCACGTGGACTGGTCATCCGGTGAAGTGCGGCTGCTGACCCGGGCCGTGGAGTGGCCGCAGCGCGAACTGCCGCGCCGGGCCGCCGTGTCCTCGTTCGGGATCAGTGGCACCAATGCGCATGTGGTGCTCGAACAGGACGGGGCGA
Source organism: Streptomyces sp. bgisy130 (assembly GCF_057708345.1). Taxonomy (NCBI): domain Bacteria; kingdom Bacillati; phylum Actinomycetota; class Actinomycetes; order Kitasatosporales; family Streptomycetaceae; genus Streptomyces; species Streptomyces sp. bgisy130. The sequence continues at coordinate 46,735 of NZ_JBYISA010000046.1, read as the reverse complement.
CGGACAGCGGACCCACCGACGGCGACTCCACCGACAGCGGCCCCGAGCGCGCCGCGCGCGCCGAACACCACCGGCCCGACAGCCATCAAGGGCCCGTCGTGTGGCCGCTGTCCGCCCGCTCCGCCGCCGCACTCCGTGACCAGGCGAAGCGGCTGCGCGCGCACCTCGCAGACCGTCCTGGCCTGCTCGTGCACGATGTCGGATACTCGCTCGCCACCACCCGGGCCGCCTTCGACCACCGGGCGGCGCTGGTTGCCGAGGACCGGGACACGTTCCTGAACGGCCTCGCCGCGCTCGCCCGCGGTGAGGACTCGGCGGAGGTGGTGCGCGGGCAGGCGGGCACCGGTGGGAAGCTCGCCTTCCTGTTCAGCGGTCAGGGCGCCCAGCGCGCCGGCATGGGCCGGGAGCTCTACGAGCGGTTCCCCGCCTATGCGACGGCGTTCGACAAGGCCTGCGCGGAGTTCGACCGGCACCTCGAACGGCCGCTGCGTGACCTCGTCTTCGCGGATGAGGGATCGCCCGATGCCGCGCTGCTCGACCGCACCGCGTACACCCAGCCCGCGCTGTTCGCCGTGGAGACGGCACTCCATGCCCTCGTCGGATCGTGGGGCGTCAGGCCCGATGTCCTGATCGGCCACTCCATCGGAGAGCTGACTGCCGCGCACGTGGCCGGGGTGCTGACCCTTGAGGACGCCTGCGCCCTCGTCGCGGCCCGCGGCCGGTTGATGCAGGAACTGCCGGATGGCGGCGCCATGATCGCCGTACAGGCTGCCGAAGAAGAGGTGCGGCCCCTGCTGGAGGGCTTCGCGGACCGGGCGGGGATCGCCGCGGTGAACGGGCCTTCAGCCGTCGTCGTCTCCGGTGCGGAGGGCGCCGTCACCCACCTTGCCGGGCAGCTTGCCGAGCAGGGGCGAAAGACTAGGCGTTTGCGGGTCAGCCATGCGTTTCACTCACCACTGATGGAAGCGATGCTGACGGAGTTCGGTGAAGTCGCGCGGGGGGTGCGCTATGCACCACCGCGGATTCCCGTCATCTCCAACCTCACCGGGGAACCGGCCACCGAAGCCGACCTGACCTCGCCCGACTACTGGGTGCGGCAGGTGCGGGAGGCCGTGCGCTTCTGCGACGGCATCCGCCGGCTGGAGGCCGACGGAGTACGGACATACCTGGAGCTGGGTCCCGATGGCGCCCTTGCCGCCATGGCTTGGGAGAGCCTGCGGGAGCCCGATGAGGCCACCGCCGCGCTCCCCGTCCTGCGGCGCGAACGGCCCGAGGTGCGCAGCGCCCTGCTGGCCGCGGCGGGCCTCCAGGTGCGCGGCCTGGCGGAGTCGGCCGCCCTCTCCGGGGCCGGGGCACGCCGTGTCGAACTCCCCACCTATGCCTTCCAGCGCGTCCGGTACTGGCTGGATCCGGCCGTCACACCGGCCGGTGCCCACCCGGCGCCGACCGCGGACGAACAGTTCTGGGACGCGGTGGAACAGGCCGACCTGGGCGCCCTCGCCGAGCGGCTGCGGCTGACCGCGGATGCGCCGCTGAGTGAGGTGCTGCCCGCGCTGACCTCGTGGCGTCAGGCGCACCGCGAGCGCACCGCCGCCGACGGCTGGGAGTACCAGGTCACCTGGCGGCCCACCGCCGACACCGCCGTCCCCGTACTGTCCGGCACCTGGCTGCTGCCGCTGCCCGCGGGACGCGCCGACAGGGCCCGGGAGAAGGCGATTGCCGACGGACTCGTCGCCCATGGTGCGGCCCGGGTCATCCCGTTCGAGGTCGACTGCGGTGAGGTGGAACGCGCTGCACTCGAAGGCCAACTGGCCGTAGTGGAAGCAGAGTTCGGGCCCATTTCTGGTGTGTTGTCGTTGCTGGGCACCGATGAGGAACCGCACCGGGCGCAGCGCGCCACCCCCGGCGGACTCGCCGCGACCGTGGCGCTCGTCCAGGTCCTCGACGACCTGAGGGTCGGCGCGCCGCTGTGGTGCGCGACCACCGGGGCCGTCGCGGTACGGGACGGCGAGGCTGTGCCCTCTCCCGTACAGGCCGCCGTCTGGGGCTTCGGACGGGTCGCCGCGCTGGAGTATCCGCAGGGCTGGGGCGGACTGGTCGACCTGCCCGCGGAGCTGGACGAACGAGCCGTACAGCGGCTGTGCGCCGTGCTGGAGGCCGGGACCGGTGAGGACCAGCTTGCCCTGCGGGGCTCGGGTGTGTACGTACGGCGGCTGGTCCGGGCCCGGTCCCAGGACGCCGGCCCCGGCGGCGGCGAGCCCTCGACAGGTGGCGGCACCGTCCTCATCACCGGAGGCACCGGCGCGCTCGGCGCCCAGGTGGCCCGCCGGCTCGCCGACCGGGGCGCCCCGCATCTGGTGCTGGCGAGCCGGCGCGGAACACGGGCCGACGGTGCGGCCGAGCTGGCGGCCGAACTGACCGCCCGCGGCAGCCGGGTGACGGTCGTCGCCTGCGACACCGCCGACCGGGACGCGCTGGCTCAGCTGCTGGCCGAGCACCCCGTCGACGCGGTGTACCACGCCGCGGGCGTGCTCGACGACGGCCTGATCGCCGGGCTGGACGGACTGCGCCTGGACGCCGTACTGCGGCCCAAGATGGCCGCTGCGGCGCACCTGCACGAGCTGACGGACGAGCGCACCGCGCTGGTGCTGTTCTCCTCCTTCGCCGGCACGGCCGGGGCCACCGGCCAGGCCAACTACGCCGCCGCCAACGCCTATCTGGACGCCCTCGCCCGGCACCGGCAGGCTCTTGGCCGGCCGGCCACCTCGATCGCATGGGGCCCGTGGGCCGGCGGTGGCATGGCGGCCGGCAGCGCGGGTGACGAGCGGCTGACGGAGCGACTGGCCCGCAGCGGGATGCTCCCCCTCGACCCGCGCCTCGCCGCCGACGCACTGGAGCGGGCGGTGGCCCGCGGCGCCACCACGCTGACCGTGGCCGACGTGGACTGGTCGCGGTTTGCGCCCGGCTTCACCGCGGCGCGGCCCAGCGCCCTGCTGAGCGATCTGCCGGAGGCACACGCGGCGGCACAGGCGGCGGCATCGGTGCGCGATGCGGCGGGCGGCCCGCACGGCGGGCTTGACGCGCTGCGCGAGGAGCTTGCCGGGCGGAGCGCGGCGGATCAGGAACGCGTCCTCGCCAACCTGGTCCGTGACCACGTCGCCGCGGTCCTCGGGCACTCCTCCGCGGACGCGATCGACCCGCAGCGGGCCTTCAGCGAGCTGGGCTTCGACTCGCTGATGGCCGTCGAACTGCGTAACCGGCTCGGCCTCGCCACCGGAGCGCCGCTCCCCGCCACCTTGCTGTTCGACCACCCGACGGCCGCGGCCCTCGCCCGCCACCTGCGCACGCAGGTGGCCGCCGGGGACACCGCCGGGGCGCTGCCCGCGCTCGCCGAACTGGACCGGCTCGACGGTGTGCTGGGTGCGGTGCCGGCGGACGATCCGCAGCGCGCCAGGATCGCCTCCCGGTTGCAGACGCTGCTGGCGAAGTGGAACGACCCGCAGGACACCGAAGCGGAGACCGGCGACGGCACCGGGGTGAGCGACCGGATCAACTCCGCCACCGCTGACGAGATCTTCGACTTCATCGACAACGACCTCGGCATGTCATGACACTCCGACCGCGACAGTCCCGGACCCGCCACGTGGATGAGGACACATGAACGACGAGAAGCTCCTCCAGTACCTCAAGAAGGTCACCCGCGACCTTCACCAGACCCGGCAGCGCCTCCAAGAGGCCGAGGCCGGGGCCGGGAGCCGGGAGCCGGTGGCGATCGTGGCGATGAGCTGCCGCTTTCCCGGGGGTGTGGGTTCGCCTGAGGATTTCTGGCGGTTGTTGGCGGGTGAGGTGGATGCGATTGGTGAGTGGCCGGCGGACCGTGGCTGGGATGTGTCGGGGTTGTATGCCCCGGAGCCGGGGGAGGCTGGGCGGAGTTATAGCCGTGCGGGTGGGTTCCTCGCTGATGTGGCGGGGTTCGATGCGGCGTTCTTCGGGATTTCGCCGCGGGAGGCGGTGGCGATGGATCCGCAGCAGCGGTTGCTGCTGGAGACGTCGTGGGAGGCGTTGGAGCGGGCCGGGGTCGACCCGGTGTCGCTGCGCGGCAGTCGTACCGGGGTCTTTGCCGGCACCAACGGCCAGGACTACACCGGGCTGCTGTTCGGCTCCGCGGACGACCTCGACGGGCACATCGGCACCGGCAACACCGCGAGTGTCCTGTCCGGCCGTGTTTCCTATGCGCTGGGGCTCGAAGGGCCTGCGGTCACGGTGGATACGGCCTGTTCGTCGTCGCTGGTGGCGCTGCACCTCGCGGCGCAGGCGCTGCGTTCGGGGGAGTGTGATCTGGCGCTGGCGGGTGGTGTCACGGTGATGTCGACGCCGGGGGTGTTCCTGGAGTTCAGCCGGCAGCGCGGGCTTGCTGCCGATGGCCGTTGCAAGGCGTTCGCCGATGCCGCCGACGGCACCGCCTGGGGCGAGGGAGCCGGCATGCTCCTCGTCGAGCGGCTCTCCGACGCGCGGCGCAACGGCCACCCCGTCCTCGCCGTGCTCCGTGGCTCCGCGGTCAACCAGGACGGGGCCTCCAACGGCCTCACGGCCCCCAATGGCCCCTCCCAGCAGCGGGTCATCTGGCAGGCGCTGGCCGGCGCCGGTCTGGCCACGGCGGACGTCGACATGGTGGAGGCGCACGGGACCGGCACCACCCTCGGCGACCCCATCGAGGCGCAGGCGCTGCTGGCGACCTACGGCCAGGACCGGCCGGAGGACCGGCCGCTGTGGCTCGGTTCGGTGAAGTCCAACATCGGGCACACCCAGGCCGCCGCCGGCGTCGCCGGCGTCATCAAGGCCGTCCTCGCCCTCCGGAACGGGCTGATGCCACGAACCCTGCACATCGACCGGCCCTCACACCACGTCGACTGGTCGGCGGGCCGGGTGGCGCTGCTCACCGGGGCCGAAGCGTGGCCCGACCACGGGCATCCGCGGCGCGCAGGCGTCTCCTCGTTCGGCATCAGCGGCACCAACGCACATGTCATCCTCGAACAGGCCCCGGCGCCGGGCCCCGCCCCTGCCACTGACCGCACCGCCCCGGCAGCTGCCCCCTCCCGCCCCCTCGCCTTCCCCGTCTCCGCCAGGACGGCCGAAGCGCTGCGCACCCTCGGCGCCCGGCTGCGCGCACAGCTGTCCGAGCAGCCCGCACCGCCGCTGCCCGACCTCGCCCGGTCCCTCGCCACCACCCGCCCCGCCTTCGAGCACCGGGCCACCCTCCTCGCCGACGACCACGACACGCTGCTCCACGGCCTGGACCTGCTCGCCCGCGACACCCCGTCCCCCGCCGTGGTACGCGGCACCGGCCGCGCCGAAGGGCGCACCGTCTTCGTGTTCCCCGGCCATGGCCCCCAGTGGGCCGGGATGGCCACCGAACTGCTCGACACCGAACCGGAGTTCCACGCCCGCTTCACCGAGTGCGCGCACGCCGTGGAACGCTTCTCCGGCTGGTCTCTCGAGGCCGTGCTGCGCGGCGCGGACGGGGCACCGCCACTCGACCGGGTGGACGTCCTCCAGCCCGCCCTGTTCGCCGTGACGGTCGCCCTGGCGGGGCTCTGGCGTGCCAGGGGAGTGCAGCCCGACGCCGTGGTGGGACACAGCCAGGGCGAGATCGCCGCCGCCTGCGTCGCGGGGGCACTGACCCTGGAGGACGCCGCCCGGGTCGTCGTGCTGCGCGGCCAGGCACTGACCGCAATCGCCGGACGCGGCGGCATACTGTCCGTCCAGCTGCCCCCCGGCGACGTGGAGGAGCGCCTCGCACCGTGGGGCGGCCGGCTGTCGGTCGCGATCGTGAACGGACCCCGGTCCGTGGCCGTCTCCGGCGACACGGGCGCACTCGACGAGCTGGCTGCCGCGCTCTCCGCCGACGGCACCCAGGTCCGGCGGATACCGATCGCCTACGCCTCGCACTCCGCGCAGGTCGAGGAGGTACGCGAGCGGCTGCTCACCGACCTGGCAGCGGTCAGCCCCCGCAGCGCCGAGATCCCCTTCCTCTCCACGGTGACCGGCGACTGGCTCGACACCGCCGAGCTGGACGCCGCCTACTGGTACCGGAATCTGCGCGGGACCGTACGCTTCGAGCAGGCCATCCGCACCCTCGCCGAACAGGACTACCGCAGCTACGTCGAGACCTCACCGCACCCCGTGGTGACCCCAGCCATACGCGAGACGCTCGACGCACTCGACATCACGGACGCCGCCGTCGTCGGCACCCTCCGCAAGGGCGAGGGCGGCCCCCGCCGCTTCCTCACCTCACTCGCCGAACTGTCCGCCGCCGGCGGGCCCGTCGACTGGCGCACCGCCCTCCCCGCCCCCGAGGCGGACGCCGCTCGCCGGCACATCGACCTGCCCACCTACCCCTTCCAGCGGCGCCGCTACTGGCCCGAGCCCGCCGCACCGGGCAGCGGCCCCGTCGGCGCCGTCGACGCGCCCTTCTGGGACGCCGTCGAGAGCGGCGACGCCGACACCCTCAGCGCCGCACTGCGGATGGACGCCGAGGCCCTCGACGGGATGCTGCCCGCACTCTCCGACTACCGGAAGCGTCACCGCGCAGGGGCCCTGGCCGACTCCTGGCGCTACCGCATCACCTGGAAACCCGTCCCCGCCGACGTGACCCCGCCGGCCCTCGACGGCACCTGGCTGGTGCTCACCGCCGGCGACGAGCCGCCGGCCCGTGACCTGACGACGGCACTCTCCGCTGCCGGAGCACACCCGGTGACCGTGCCGACCGACCCCGAACAGGACCGGGCCGCCCTCGCCGGCACCCTGGCAACGGCCCTGCGCGGCACGGCACCCGCCGACGGGCCGCTGCCTCCGGTCGCCGGCGTCCTCTCGCTGCTGGCCCTGGACGAGGCCGACCACAGCGCACACCCCGGCCTGCCCCGGGGCTTTGCCGCCACCGTCGCCCTCGTGCAGGCGCTGGACGACCTCGGGGTCCAGGCGCCGCTGTGGTTCGCCACCCGCGGCGCGGTGGCCACCGACCCGGCGCGGGCCGTGCCCGCGCCCCGCCAGGCGCTGGTGTGGGGCTTCGGCCGGGTCGTCGCCCTGGAGGAGCCCGAACGCTGGGGCGGACTGCTGGACCTGCCCGACACTCTGGACCCGGCCGCGGCCACCGCCGTCGTCCGCACCCTCGCCGGGATGGGCGACGAGGACCAGGTCGCGGTCCGGCCGCACGGGATCCTCGCCCGCCGCCTGGTCCGCGCGGCGACCGGGGCCCTGGGCACCGTACGCCGCTGGGCACCCTCGGGCACCGTGCTGGTCACCGGCGGGACCGGCGCACTGGGAGGCCATGTCGCCCGCTGGCTCGCCCGCAACGGCGCACCGCACCTGCTCCTCGTCAGCCGCCGCGGCGGCGACGCCCCCGGCGCCGCCGAACTCGCCGCGGAACTCGCCGGGTTCGGCACCAGTACCGAGTTCGCCGCCTGCGACATCGGCGACCGGGACGCGCTGGCGGCCCTGCTCGACGCCATCCCCGCCGACCGGCCGCTCACCGCGGTCCTGCACACCGCCGCCGTGCTCGACGACGGGACGATCAACTCCCTGACACCCGCCCAACTGGCGGGTGTGCTGCGGGTGAAGGCCGGCGGCGCCCACCACCTCGACGAACTCACCCGGAAGCACGACCTGTCGGCCTTCGTCCTGTTCTCCTCGACCGCCGGCACCATCGGTGCCCCGGGACACGCCAACTACGCCCCCGGCAACGCCTACCTCGACGCCCTCGCCCAGCGGCGCCGGGCCGCCGGACACCGCGCCACCTCCGTCGCCTGGGGCCCCTGGGCCGACGGCGGTATGGCCGAGGGCACCGTCGGCGAGCGACTGCACCGGCACGGCGTACGCGTCATGGATCCGCAGACGGCCGTGGCCGCCCTGCACCAGGCCCTCGACCACGACGACACCGCACTGGCCGTCACCGACATCGACTGGGACACCTTCGCGCCCGCCTTCACCACGGCCCGCGCCCGCCCCCTGATCGCCGACCTGCCCGACGCCCAACGGGCCCTCGCCACCGCCGCACCGGCCACCGAGGACGCCCCGGCTACCGGTCCCGCCCTCGCCCGGCACCTCGCGGCCCTCGACGCCCCCCAGCAGCTGCGGGCCCTGTCGGAGCTCGTCCGGGCCCACGCCGCCGCCGTCCTCAATCACACCGACCCCGACGAGATCGCCCCCCAGCGTGCCTTCCGCGACCTGGGCTTCGACTCACTCATGGCCGTCGAGCTCCGCAACGCCCTCAGCGCCGCCACCGGCACCCGGCTCCCGACCACGCTCCTCTTCGACCATCCGACCCCGGCCGCCCTCGCCGCCCGGCTGCGCACCGAACTGCGCCCCGACGAGGTCTTGGCACCGCCCGCACCGGCGCTTCCCGCTCCGCCGCCCCACGACGGCGAGGCCCTCGCCATCGTGGCGATGAGCTGCCGCTTTCCGGGGGGTGTGGGTTCGCCTGAGGATTTCTGGCGGTTGTTGGCGGGTGAGGTGGATGCGATCGGTGAGTGGCCGGCGGACCGTGGCTGGGATGTGTCGGGGTTGTACTCCTCGGAGCCGGGGGAGGTCGGGCGGAGTTATAGCCGTGCGGGTGGGTTCCTCGCTGATGTGGCGGGGTTCGATGCGGCGTTCTTCGGGATTTCGCCGCGGGAGGCGGTGGCGATGGATCCGCAGCAGCGGTTGCTGCTGGAGACGTCGTGGGAGGCGTTGGAGCGGGCCGGGGTCGACCCGGTGTCGCTGCGCGGCAGTCGTACCGGGGTCTTCGCCGGCACCAACGGCCAGGACTACACGTCCCGTTCCCTCGCCCCGGCACCGGACGCGGAGGCCCATCTCGGCACCGGCAACACCGCGAGCGTCCTGTCCGGCCGTGTTTCCTATGCGCTGGGGCTCGAAGGGCCTGCGGTCACGGTGGATACGGCCTGTTCGTCGTCGCTGGTGGCGCTGCACCTCGCGGCGCAGGCGCTGCGTTCGGGGGAGTGTGATCTGGCGCTGGCGGGTGGTGTCACGGTGATGTCGACGCCGGGGGTGTTCCTGGAGTTCAGCCGGCAGCGCGGGCTTGCTGCCGATGGCCGTTGCAAGGCGTTCGCCGATGCCGCCGACGGCACCGCCTGGGGCGAGGGAGCCGGCATGCTCCTGGTCGAGCGGCTCTCCGACGCACAGCGGAACGGCCACCCGGTGCTCGCCGTTCTGCGTGGCTCCGCGGTCAACCAGGACGGTGCCTCCAACGGCCTCACCGCCCCCAACGGCCCCTCCCAGCAGCGGGTCATCCGCCAGGCCCTGGCCGGCGCGGGCCTGACCGGCACCGACATCGACGCCGTCGAGGCGCACGGGACCGGCACCACCCTCGGCGACCCCATCGAGGCGCAGGCGCTGCTGGCGACCTACGGCCAGGACCGGCCGGAGGACCGGCCCCTGTGGCTCGGTTCGGTGAAGTCCAACATCGGGCACACCCAGGCCGCGGCGGGTGCGGCGGGCCTGATCAAGATGGTGCTGGCGCTCCAGCACGGTGTCCTGCCGGCCACGCTGCACATCGACCGGCCCTCGACCCATGTCGACTGGTCGGCGGGGAACGTCCGGCTGCTCACCGCCGCACAGGAATGGCCGCGGACGGACCGGCCGCGACGGGCGGGTGTGTCCTCGTTCGGGATCAGCGGCACCAATGTCCACGCCATCCTCGAACAGGCCCCCGCCACCGACACCCCGCAGCCGGACGCAGCACCCGAACCACCGGCCGTAGCCGCACCCTGGGTGCTCAGCGGCACCACCCACGACGCGCTGTGCGCCCAGGCCGGGCGGCTGCTCAGCCATCTGCGGAACAGGCCCGAACTCGGCCTGCGGGATGTGGGGTTCTCGCTGGCCACCACCCGGTCGGCGTTCACACACCGTGCCGCCGTCCTGGCCGCCACCCGTGACGAACGGCTGACCGCCCTGGGCACCCTGGCCACCGGCGAGAGCACACCCCACGTCCTCACCGGGCGGGTACGGGGCGAGGGCGCAACCGCGCTGCTCTTCACGGGGCAGGGCGGCCTGCGGCCGGGGATCGGCCGGGAGCTGTATGCGGCGTTCCCGGTGTTCGCGGAGGCGTTTGATGCGGTGTGTGCGCAGTTCGACGGCGCCGGCGACGAGGGCGGCGGTGGCGGGTCAGGGCTGGAACTGCCGCTGCGGGATGCCGTGTTCGGTGACGATGCCGAGCTGTTGGGCCGGATGGCTGTTTCGTCGGCTGCGTTGTTCGCGGTGGAGGTGGCGCTGTTCCGGCTGGTGGAGTCGTTCGGTGTCCGGCCGGACTTCCTGACCGGTCATTCCCTTGGCGAGTTGGTGGTGGCACATGTGGCGGGTGTGTTGTCGCTGGAGGACGCGTGTCGTTTGGTGGCGGCGCGGGGCCGGTTGATGCAGGCGTTGCCGGCGGGTGGGGTGATGGTCTCGCTCCAGGCGGGCGAGGACGAGGTGGTGCCGCTGCTGGAGGGGCTTGAGCAGCGGGTGAGCATCGCCGCCGTGAACGGGCACCGGACAGTGGTGATTTCCGGCGAGGAGTCCGCCGTCGCCGAGATCGCGGACCGGTATGTCTCCGAGGGGCGGGAGACGAAGCGGCTGCGGATGAGCCATGCGTGCCATTCGCCGTTGATGGATCCGATGCTCGACGCGTTCCGTGCCGTCGCCGAGAGCGTGTCCTACGGCGAACCGTGCATCCCGGTGGTCTCCACCGTCACTGGTGAGCTTGCGGCAGCCGGGGAACTGACGTCTCCGGACTACTGGGTGCGGAACGTCCGTGCGGCCGTCCGCTTCGCCGACGCCGTCCGGTGGCTGGAGCGGCACGGCGTGACCCGGTTCCTGGAGATCGGTCCGGACGGGACGCTGACGGCGCTGGCGGAGGGCTGTCTCGACGATGCCGACCGTGCGCTGGTCCCCCTGCTGCGCAAGGACAGGTCCGAGACGGCCGGTGTGATGGCCGCGGTCGGCAGACTGCACACCGCGGGCGCGGGCCTCGACTGGTCCGCGCTGTTCGCCGGTGCCCGCCGGGTGGACCTGCCCACCTACGCCTTCCAGCAGCGACGCCATTGGTGGGACACCGTGACCGGGGCGGGGGACCTCGACTCCGTGGGCCTGCGCGCCGCCGACCACCCCCTGCTCGGTGCGGCCGTCACCGTCGCCGGTGCCGAGTCCACGGTCTTCACCGGCCGGCTCTCCCTGACCGGCCACCCGTGGCTCGCCGATCACGCGGTGCTGGGCGAGGTGATCCTCCCGGCGACCGCCTATCTGGACCTGGCAGTGGCCGCGGGTGACCGGACCGGGTGCGGCCATCTCGCCGAACTGACGCTGGAGACACCGCTTGTCCTGCCGGAGCAGGGCGCGGTCCATTTCCAGGTAGCGGTCAGCGCGCCGGACGACGCCGGATGGCGGCCGTTCACGGTGCACTCCCGGCCGGTGGAGGCGGACGACGCCGACCCCTGGACCCGGCACGCACACGGCACTCTGGCCACCGCGTCCCCCAACGATCCGGGCACGCTGCACAGTTGGCCGCCCGAGGGTGCCGAACCTGTCGGGCCGGGGGAGTGGTACGACGCGTTCGCCGAGGCCGGCTTCGCCTACGGGCCGGCCTTCCAGGGGCTCGGTTCCATCTGGCGGCGTGGCGATGAGCTGTTCGCCGAGGCCGAGCTGCCCGAGCCGTACCGGGCCGACTGCGCGCGGTTCACGCTGCACCCCGCACTGCTCGACGCGGCCGTCCAGGCGCTCCTCGTCGGCGGCGGGGACCCCGGTGGCCTGGGGGCCGCCGGGGCGATGCTGCCGTTCTCCTGGAGCGGAGTGACGTTCCACGCCGAGGGGGCCACCGCGCTGCGGGTCCGGCTGGCGCCGGTCGAAGGCCGAGCCGACGCCTTCTCGGTGTTGGTCACTGACACCTCCGGCCGGCCGGTCGCCAGCGCCGACGCGCTCACCCTGCGCGCGGTGAGCCCCGAGCAGGTGTCCGCCGGTGCACCGGCGGCACCCGACGTTCCGCTCCGTCTCGGCTGGCAGGCCGCTGCCTCTCCGCCGCGTCCCGAGGCGGTGCGGTGGGCGGTGATCGGCGGCCCGGCCGACCGGGGCGCGTCCGGCGGGGGACCGGCGGAGGCCGGGATCACCGAGGCGCTGGACGGTGCGGGCGTGCATGTGGAGGCGTATGCCGATCTCGACGCGCTGGCGGCCGCGGCGGCCACGGGGATGGCCATGCCCGACACCGTACTGCTGGTGTGCGTACCGGAGTCCGGTGACAGCGCGCCGAGCGGGGGCGACAGGACGCACGGGGACGGCCCGTCGCAGGTGCGGGAGCTGCTGTCCGCCACCACCGCTGCCTGCCGGCACTGGCTCGCCGAAGAGCGGTTCGCCGGCTCCCGGCTGGTGTGCCTCACCCGGGGCGCGGTGGCCGCCGGGCCTGCCGAGGACGTCAGTGATCTCGCGGGTGCGGCGCTGTGGGGGCTGATCCGCTCCGCGCAGCGGGAACACCCCGGGCGGTTCGCGCTCCTCGACCTCGACAGCGCCGAGACCTCCGGCAGCGCCCTCGCCGACGCGGTGGCCGTCGCCCCACCGCAGGCACTGCTCCGCGCCGGCCAACTGCTGCTGCCGCACCTCACCCCCGTCACCCCGCCCGCCGTCCCGGCCCGCGCCTTCGACGCAGAGGGCACGGTGCTCATCACCGGGGCCACCGGGGTGCTGGGCCGGCTCATGGCACGCCACCTCGTCGCCCGGTACGGGGTGCGCCGGCTCCTGCTGGCCAGCCGCAGCGGGCCGGCCGCCGACGGGGCCCAGGAGCTGCTGGCGGAGTTGGCCGAGGCGGGCGCCGAAGCCTCCCTCGTGGCCTGTGATCTCGCCGAACGAGCCGCCGTCGTGGCGCTGCTCGACTCGGTCCCGGCGAGCCACCCGCTGACCGCCGTCGTCCACGCCGCCGGAGTCCTCGACGACGGAGTGCTCACCGCGCTCGACGACGTACGGCTCGACCGGACGCTTCGCCCGAAGGCTGACGCCGCCCTGCTGCTGCACGAGCTGACCCAGGACCGTGACCTGACGGCGTTTGTGCTGTTCTCCTCCGCGGCCGGCACCTTCGGCTCCGCCGGGCAGGCCAACTACGCCGCCGCCAACACCTTCCTGGACGGGCTGGCCCAGCACCGGGCGGCCCAGGGGCTGCCGGCCACCTCGCTGGCGTGGGGGCTGTGGGCCGGAGGGGGCGGGATGACGGCGGGGCTCGGTGATTCCGACCGGCGGCGCCTTGCCCGCGGCGGGATGCGGGAGCTCTCCGCCGACGACGGGCTCGCTCTGTTCGACGCCGCACTGGCGACGGGCGAGCCCGCGTTGGTCACCATCGGACTCGACAGGGGCGGGCGTACGGCGCTGCTGGGCGGTGGGACCACCGGCGGCCCGGCCCGGCGTACCGTGTCCGCCCCCGGAGCGAACCGGGACGATCTGCTGGCACGGCTGTCGGCCGCCGCCCCCGACGAGCGGGCCGCGCTGCTGCTGGGCCTGGTACGGGGCAGGGTGGCGGCGGTCCTCGGCCACGAGTCACCCGAGGAGGTCGCACCGGACTGGGAGTTCACCGAGCTGGGCTTCGACTCGCTGACCGCCGTGGAACTGCGCAACCAGCTCAGCACGGCCACCGGACTGCGCCTCCCCGCCACGCTCGTCTTCGACGTCGCCACCCCGCACGACCTTGCGCTGCGGCTCGGCGAGGAGCTGACCGGAGCGGCCCTCCCGGCTCCGGGTGCCCGGCGCGCCGACGACGGGCCGGTGAGGCCGGAACCAGCGCAGGACACCCTCGGCGCCCTCTTCCGGCAGGCATGTGAGGCGGGGCGGGTGCCGGAGGGGTTTGCCCTGCTCCAGGCCGCCGCCGAGCTGCGGCCGACGTTCGAGAAACCGGAGGAGTTCGGGACCCTTCCGGCGCCGGTGCGACTGGTGCGCGGCGGCGACACCCCGGGCACCGCCGTGCCGCGGCTGATCTGCTTCAGCTCGTATGTGGCGCTCGCCGGGGTGCACCAGTACGCCCGGTTCGCGGCCGCCCACCGGGGCACGCGCGACGTCTGGGCGCTGCCCACACCGGGGTTCGGCCGGGGTGAGCCGCTGCCCGCCTCGTTCGACGCGGTGGTACGGCTCCAGGCCGAGACGGTGCGGGAGTGCGCGGGCGAGGAGCCGTTCGTGCTCCTCGGCTCGTCGTCCGGCGGCATCCTGGCGCTCGCCGTGGCGCTCTTTCTGGAGAAGGCCGGGACGCCGCCCGCGGGTGTGGCGCTGCTGGACACCTATCTGCCCCGCGAGGACTCGCCGTTCGTCCGCTTCGCCGGGGAGATGATCGGCGGGATGTTCGACCGGGAGTCGCTGTTCGCGGAGATGGACGCCGACCGGCTCACCGCAATGAGCTGGTACCTCGGGGTCGTCGGAGCCTGGTCACCGGACCGCCTCTCCTGCCCCGTGCTGCTGGCGCGCTCCAGTGAACCGCCGGTGACCGCGCAGGACGGAGCGCTCGCACCGGAGGAGTGGCAGGCGTCGTGGGACGGTGCGGACACCGTCACCGATGTGCCGGGCAATCACTTCACGATGATGGAGGACCACGCGGGCGACACCGCGAAGACGGTCACCGCCTGGCTGGACACGCTCTGAGGACCGCTCGCCCGGCCGCTGGAGGGGGCCGGGCGAGCACAGCTGGTGTGGCGGGGCCGGACGCGGGCGGGGCACATCGTCCGGCCCACCACCGCAGAAACACCACCGCTCCCCGCGCCCCCCGCGGCGGCGCCTGTCGGCCGGTTACGCGCGCTGGGTCACGAGCGGCAGCTGCCTGGCGCCGAAGACGTTGCTGCCGTGGAAGGACAGCGGCGCGTCGCGGTCCACTCGCACCGAGCGGAAGCGGTCCAGCAACAGGTCCAGCACGATGCGGCTTTCCAGCCGGGCGAGCTGCGCCCCGATGCAGTAGTGGATGCCGTGGCCGAAGGCAATCTGCCGGGAAGGCGAGCGTTCCGGTACGAACGCCGCCGGCTCGTCGAAGGCCTGCTCGTCGTGGTTGGCGGACAGCAGCCACAACTGCATGACCGTATGGCGGTCGATGACCTCGCCGGCCACCTCCACCTGTGTCGTGGGGACCCGTTCGACGCGGGTGAACGGTGGGCGGCAGCGCAGGGTCTCCTCGATCACCGCGGGAATCCCGGAGCGGTCGGCGCGCAGCGCCTGCCACCGCTCCGGCGCGTCGTCCAGGCACAACAGGGTGTTGCCGAGCAGCACCGTGGTCGTGATGTGGCCGGCCAGCAGCAACAGCGTGGCGAAGGCGATGATTTCCTGGTCCGCCAGCCGCTGGCCGTCGGTCTCGGCCCGGGCCAGGGTGCCGAGCAGATCGTCGTGCGGTGTGCTGCGGCGTGCGTCCACGAATCCCTGTAGGTACACCGCGATCTTCTCCGCGGTCTGCTCCATCCGCCGCACGCTCTCCGGGTCCGCGGGGTCCGTCACCAGGAGCTGCTCGCCCCACTGCTGGAACATGTCCCGGTCCTCGGGCGGTACGCCCAGCATCATGGAGATCACTATCAGGGGCAGCGGATTGGCCACCGTGTCGACGAGGTCGAAGCGGTCGCCGTCGACCGCGTCCAGCAGCGCGTGGGTGATGTCGGTGATCTGTGGTGTCAGATCCGCGATCAGCCGGGTGGTGAACGCGCGGCTCACCAGACGCCGCAGCTGGCCGTGCTGCGGCGGGTCGAGCAGCAGGAGGATGCCTTCCGGGGTCTTGCCACCGGTGACCCGTCCCACGGTGTCGGAGGAGTACTGCACGGGGTCGGCCAGGATGCGCACCACGTCCTCATGCCGGAAGATGTGCGTGGCCCCCGCCGCGTCCCGCCACACGGGGCGCTCCGTCCGCATCCGGCGCAGCCAGGCCAGCAAGGTGGCCCCGCCGTCCGGTTCCACTGCCGGCGGAAGGTCGATTTCCGGGCCGGGTGTCCGCAGCGGAGCCGGCAGGCCCGGGAGGACATGTGAGCTGTTCTGTTGTGACAAAGCTGCCCGCACTTTCTGCCGGCCCGGACGCACCCGAGCCGAGCGGTACGCTGCCGAGCCCCTCCCGGCAGAACGGTCGCAGTGGAGCACGGAACCGCGGGGCGGACCGAGGAAAACGGCGCTTTTCTAAGGAATTCCCGGGCTGTGGTGCCGGATCGAAGGGGCCTTTTCCCGCCGGAGAACCGGGAAAGGAATGCGCCGCAGGAAAGCGCCGCAGAAGCCCGGACCGGATGCACCGCGGTCATTGTCTGGAGGAATCCCCAGATCCGCTCGGCGCCGTGCCGCAGTGCGTCGCCGGAGGCCACAGTATGGGCATTGACGCACTCCGTGCTCTGGCCGTACGCGTGCCCGCCGGTCACATCGAGGCCACCCAACTGTTCGCGACCGAGAGGGAATTCCATGCGTGTGCTCTTCGCCGGCCTGTCCGAGAAGTCGCATCTGTACAGCCTGGTGCCGCTCGCATGGGCGCTGACCGCGGCGGGGCACGAGGTGCGGATAGCGAACGCCCCATCCCTCACCGACGCCGTCACCGGCACCGGTCTGACCGCCGCGCCTGTGGGCCGCGACCACGGACTGCACGAAGCCATGTCACTCGCCCCCGAGTCGCAGGACGCGGAGATGGCCAACTGGAGCCAACTGGGGCCGGGAACGGTGGAGTGGCCCGCCCTCCTCGAGCGCTATGAGGTCAGCGTCTCCCACGGCTTCGCGCCGTACAACGACCCGGTGATGGACGACACGATCGCTCTGGCGCAGAGCTGGCAGCCGGACCTCGTCGTCCGCGACCCGCTCGCCTACGCCGGAGCCCTCGCCGCACGCGTCAGCGGTGCCGTCCACGTACGGCTGCTGTGGTGCGCCGATGTCTACGGCAGGGCCCGGCGCACCTTCGTCGACCTGCTGCACCAGGCTCCTCCCGACGAACGGCAGGACCCGCTCGCCGACTGGCTCGACAAGCGGGGCGCACCGTTCGGCGTCTCCTGCGACGAGGATGTGATCAACGGGCAGTACACCATCGACACCCTGCCGCCGAGCCTGCGCCCGCCCAGCGCGCTGAAGACGCTGTCCATGCGCTATGTGCCGTACAACGGCAATGCGGTGTGGTGGGACTGGCTGCGTGAGGCCCCCGAGCGGCCGAGGCTCTGTCTGACGCTCGGTACGAGTAACACCGAGGCGTACGGCGGTGACTATGTCTCCCTGCCCGACCTCCTCGGGGCGCTCGCCCCCCTCGACATCGAGGTGGTCGCCGCCCTGCATCCTCAGCAGCGCGCCGGACTCGTCGATATTCCGGCCAATGTGCGCATCGTCGACGACGTGGCGCTGCACACCCTGCTGCCCAGCTGTTCGGCCGTCATCCACCACGGCGGCTGGGGATCCTTCGCCACCGCCCTCGTCAACGGAGTGCCCCAGCTTTCGCTGTCCACCGGCGTCGCCGACCTGGAGTGGCGGGGCCGGGCCCTGGAACGCGCCGGCGCGGGGATCTTTGTGCACCACAGCGAGGCCGACGCCGAGTCGGTGCTGCGAAACACCCGGCAACTCCTCGACGACCCGGGCTTCGCCTCGGCCGCGCGCAGGCTGCGCGACGAGTCAGCGGAAATGCCCAGCCCGTGCGATCTGGTCGCCGTCCTGGAGGACCTGGTCGCGGCGCGTTGACCCGGCCGCGTCGGTCCGGCGACCGGCAGGCCCTCCTACTGACACCACTCGCCCCTGGAGGGAATCCTTGAAGGCTCTCGTGCTCTCGGGAGGCGCTGGTACGCGCCTGCGGCCCATCACTCACACCTCAGCCAAACAACTCGTCCCGGTCGCCAACAAGCCCATCCTCTTCCACGTGCTGGAGACCATCGCCGCCACCGGCGTGATCGACGTCGGCATGATCGTCGGTGAGACCGGACCGGAGATCCAAGAAGCCGTGGGGGACGGGTCGCAGTTCGGCCTCCAGGTGACCTACCTGCGCCAGAGTGCCCCACTCGGCCTCGCGCACGCCGTACTCATTGCCCGCGACTACCTGGGCGACGACGACGTCCTGATGTACCTGGGGGACAACTTCATCTCCGGCGGCATCACCGACGCCGTCGAGCAGTTCCGCAAGGAGCGGCCCGACGCCCAGCTCGTGCTCAGCCGGGTTCCCGACCCCACTGCCTTCGGTGTGGCCGAACTGGACGCCGCGGGGCGGGTGGTGGGGCTGGAGGAGAAGCCCCACCACCCCAAGAGCGACCTGGCGCTGGTGGGCGTCTACCTGTTCACCCCCGCGGTGCACCAGGCGGTACGGGCCATCCGGCCGTCCGCACGCGGCGAGCTGGAGATCACCGACGCCGTCCAGTGGATGCTCGAAGCGGGCCTGGAGATCCGTTCCGGAGAGCTGTCCGGCTACTGGCGCGACACCGGAAGCGTTGCCGACATGCTGGAGGTCAACCGCATGCTGCTGGAGAGCCAGGAACGCCGCATCGACGGCTCCGTCGACGACACCAGCGAGGTCATCGGCCGGGTGTCGATCGCGTCCGGGGCGACCGTCCGCGGCTCACGGATCGTGGGTCCGGCCGTGATCGGCTCCGGCACCGTCGTCACCGACTCCTACATCGGTCCCTCTACCTCGATCGCGGAGGACTGCTGCATCAACGACAGCGAGCTGGCCTCCTCGATCGTCTTGCGCGGCGCGTCGTTCGAGAGCGTGCGCCGCGTCGAGGGCTCGCTCGTCGGACGCAACGCACAGGTGACGCTCGCGCCTCGCCGTCCCGTCGCACACCGGCTCGTGCTCGGTGACCACGCGAAGGTGCACATCCAGTCCTGAGGCCGCCCGCGCGGCGGACCGGCAGTAGTCCTCAGGCCGCCCGCGCGGCGGGCCGGTCAACTCACCCGCACCGAACAACAGAAGGGGGGAGGGCGCTGCTCACCGGCCTGTATCCCAGGCCACCGCGCCACACCTCGATGAGCCCCACGAGACTCCTGGTGACCGGCGGCGCCGGCTTCATCGGTTCGCACTACGTCCGAACGCTGCTGGGTTCCCCCGGGCGGGACGACCTGCACATCACCGTGCTCGATGCCCTCACCTACGCGGCCAGCCGGGACAACCTCGACGAGGTCCGCCACCTGGACGGCTTCCGGTTCGTCGCCGGGGACATCTGCGACGAGGCACTGGTCGCCGATCTGGTCGCCGGACATGACCAAGTGGTCCACTTCGCCGCCGAGTCGCATGTCGACCGCTCCATCCGCAACTCCGCGGAATTCGTCCGCACCAATGTCCTGGGCACCCAGGTCCTGCTCGACGCCGCCCTCCGGCACGGGCCGCAGCTCTTCCTCCACGTCTCGACCGACGAAGTCTACGGCTCGATTGCCACCGCATCGAGTTCGGAGAGCCACCCCCTCGTCCCCAACTCGCCGTACGCGGCCTCGAAGGCCGCCAGCGACCTGATCGCCCTGGCCTACCACCGCACCCACGGCCTCGACGTACGGATCACGCGCTGTTCCAACAACTACGGCCGGCGCCAGTTCCCTGAAAAGCTCATCCCGCTCTTCGTCACCAACCTCCTGGACGGCAGGAAGGTCCCGCTGTACGGGGACGGGCTCCACGTTCGTGACTGGCTGCACCTCGACGACCACGTCCAGGGCATCGAACTGGTACGTACCCGGGGCCGCGCGGGCGAGGTCTACAACATCGGCGGCGGCACCGAGCTGAGCAACCGGCAGCTGACCGAGCTGCTGCTGGAAGCCTGCGGGGCGCCGTCCGCCCTGGTCGAGTACGTCACCGACCGCAAGGGGCACGATCGCCGCTACTCGGTGGACTGGACCAAGATCCACACCGAGCTGGGCTACAAACCGCGCAAGAACTTCACCGATGGTCTGGCCGAGACGGTCGCCTGGTACCGGGACAACCGGGACTGGTGGGAACCGCTCAAGGCACGCGCCGAACGGCTCGCCGAGACATGCTGAGGGCGGAGGACGACATCGTGAGCACGGCGGAAGACCGGGACGGTAGGCACCGCCGGGTGATCGTCCTGGGCGCCACCGGATCCGTCGGCCGTCATATCTCCGAGGCGGTCCGCGCCGCCGGCCAGGAAGTGCTGAGGGTGGCGCGCCGGCCGGTCACCGCGGCGGGGGAGGGGCGGTTCCTCCCGATGGACCTGCTCGGCGAGGGGCCGGACGAACTGGCCCGCCTCATCGACACCGAGCGGCCCTACGCCGTGGTGAACGCCGCCGGTGCCGCATGGCTGTGTGCCCCGGACGTCATGCAGCAGGCCAACCACGCCCTGGTCGACAACGTGCTGGCGGCCATGGCCACCGCGTCCTGGCGTCCCCGGCTGGTCCACCTGGGCTCGATGCACGAGTACACCCCACAGCCGCCGGACACCTCGTTGGACGAGCGGGCGCCGACCCGGCCGACCACGCTGTACGGACGGACGAAGCTGCGGGGCACAGAAGCGGTGCTCACCGCCTCCGCGGCCGGACAGGTGGAGGCGGTCGTACTGCGGGTGTCGAACGTGATCGGTGCCGGCAACTCACCGGGCAGCCTGCTGGGGAAGGTCGCGGCGCAACTGCGCGCCGCGGAGGCGGACCGGGAAGCGGTGGTGCGGGTCAGCCCGCTGCGGGCGAGCCGGGACTTCGTCGACGCCCGGGACACCGCGGACGCGGTGCTGGCCGCGGCAGCCCTGCCGGTTGGCGGAGAGCTCATCAACATCGGGCGGGGGGAGGCGATCCCGGTGCGCACCCTGGTGGAGCGGCTGATCGCCGCCAGCGGAACGCAGGCCCGGATCGTCGAAAAGGCGGATCCCGCGGCAGTGCGGGCCCATACCGACCTGGACTGGATGCGGGTGGAGATCAGCAGGGCCAGGCGGCTGCTCCACTGGACGCCGCGCCGCAGCATCGACAGCTCGGCACGCAACCTGTGGGAGGGCACCGCCCCCGAGCCGGCCCGTCGCCCCCCGGACCACCCGGCAGCACACCGCGCCGGCCCTGCCCCAACCCGAGAGTGAAGGTGTCGAAGTGCCAGCATCCGCAGACGCTCCCCCGCGGCATGTCGCCGTGTTCGTGTTCGCCGACTTCGGGCACATCAGCCCGACGCTCGGCCTGACCCGTGAACTCGTCCGCCGCGGCCACCGGGTGACATACCTCGTCGACCACCGGTACACCGAGGCGGTCGAGCGGGCCGGGGCGCGGGCAGTGGGCTACACGTCGCGGCGCGGTGCGTTCGCGAAGGTGCCTGACACCGGCGCGGCCCGCCTGGCCGCCGAAGGCCATGAGCTGCTGGTGGAGTCGATGGAGACGGTCCATCCGCTGGCGGTCTCCGCCCTGGCGGCCGACCCGCCGGACGTCGTGCTCTACGACTTCGAGTCGTTCCCGGCCGCGCGGATGACCGCGCGCACCCTCGGTTGCGCCACCACCGTGCAGCTGGGCATCAGCCACGCGGCGAACGAGGCGTTCTCCATGCGGGCGCTGCTGTTCGACCCCGACGATCCGTCGCTGCGCGCGGGCGGGGCGGCACTGATGCGGTTCGCCCAGGACAACGGCCTCGCCCCGGACGCGCTGGGCCGCTTCGTCCGGGAGTGGGACGAGCGCAACCTGGCCTTCCTGCCGCGGGAGTTCCAGATCGAGGGCACCACCTTCGACGAGCGCTTCGCCTTCGTGGGGCCCACGGTTGACGGACCCGAGGGGGACGTGCCGTGGTCGCCGCCGGCTGACGGCAGGCGGCTGGCGCTGGTCTCGCTGGGGACCGAGTCCAACCAGCAGCGCGACTTCTTCCGTACCTGTGCGGACGCCTTCGACGGAGCCGAATGGCAGGTGGTGATGACGCTCGGCCGCGACGCGGACCTGGCCGGCCTCGGCGACCTCCCGCCGCATGTGGAGGCCCACCGGTGGCTGCCGCACCCGGCGGTACTGCCGCACGCCGACGTCCTGGTCTGCCACGGGGGCATGAGCTGTCTCATGGAGGCGCTGCACTTCGCCACACCCGTGATCGTGGTGCCCCAGGGCTTCGAACACGCCCTGACCGCACGGCGCGTGGACGAGCTGGGCCTGGGTCGGGCGATCGACCGCGACCGGCTGACCGCGGACACTCTCGGCGTGGCCGTGGGCGACATCATGGCCGACCCGGAGACCCCGGAGCGGATGGCGTGGATGCGCGCGAGCGTGCAGGGGGCCGGCGGCGCGGTCCGGGCCGCCGGCCTGTTGGAGCAGTGGGCCGGTCAGGTCGCCTCGACACCGGCAGCCTGACCCCGGCCGCGCGCCCCGCGCGGCCGGCCGCGGACGGTGCCCGACGTCACATGCGGTGCGTCGGGCACCGTCCGCCCGGGCCATGTCAGGTGCGGGCGGTGACGAACTCGGTGACGCTGCGGATGCTGTGGTCGATCATCTCGTCGGTCAGCCCGGGGAACACCCCGATCCAAAAGGTGCCCTCGGCGATGGTGTCGCTGTTGGTCAGCGGCCCGCTCACCCGGAACTCCCGCTCCAGGTAGGCCGGGTGACGGGTGAGGTTGCCGGCGAAGAAGCGGCGGGCGGCCACCCGCCGGGACTCCAGATGGCTGATGAGTTCGGCGGCCGAGAAGGGTGCGCCCTCCCGGACGGTGATCACAAAGCCGAACCAGCTCGGGTCACTGTCCGGCGTGGGCTCGGGAAGCAGGAGATGGGGCAGGCCGTCCAGCCCGGCGCGCAGCCGTGCCCAGTTGTGCCGCCGGGCGGCACCGAACTCGTCGATCCTCCCGAACTGGGTGAGCCCGAGCGCGGCCTGTAGGTCGGTCGACTTCAGGTTGTACCCGACGTGCGAGAAGATGTACTTGTGGTCGTAGCCGTGCGGCAGTGTGCCCATCTGCTGCTCGAAGCGCTTGAAGCAGCGATTGTCCTCACCGGGCTCACACCAGCAGTCGCGCCCCCAGTCCCGCAGTGACTCCACGATCCGGGCCAGCGCCAAATTGTCCGTCACCACGCACCCACCCTCGCCCATGGTGATGTGGTGGGCCGGATAGAAGCTCTCCGTCGCCAGGTCCCCGAAAGTCCCCGTCAGCCTGCCGCGGTACGTACTGCCCATGGCATCGCAGTTGTCCTCGATGAGGAACATCCCCCGGTCGTCGGCGATCTTCGCGACCTCCTCGACGGGGAACGGGTTGCCGAGCGCATGGGCGATCATGATGGCCCGGGTGCGCGGGCCGATGGCCTCCTCGATGCGTTCCGGGGAGGCGTTGTACGTGCCGAGCTCGACGTCGATGAAGACCGGCACCAGACCGTTCTGAATGATCGGGTTCACCGTCGTGGGGAAACCGGCTGCCACCGTGACGACCTCGTCCCCCGGCACCAGCCGCAGATCCTCCAGCTGGGGCGAGGTCAGCGCACTGAGCGCCAGCAGGTTGGCCGATGAGCCGGAGTTGGTCAGATGCGCCTTCCGCAGACCGAAGTACTTGGCGAGCGCGCGCTCGAACCTGCGGGAACTGGTCCCGGCCGCGATCCGCAGATCCAGGGCCGCTGCGACGAGGGCCACCCGGTCGTCCTCGTCGAGGACAGCGCCCGAAGCCGCCACCGGAGTCACCCCTGGCACGAATCCGGACGTGACGTTCCCCTGGTGGTACTTGCGTACCAGCTCGAGAATGTCGCTCTTTTTGTACCCCATCGGCTGCCACCTCCTGTGAGTGTCCTGCCCGATGTTCCGTCGCGCTGCCGCGGGGTGCCGATCCGCGGTGCGCGGCGCGGAGCACGAAGGGCCGACGATGCGCCACGCGGCACAGGGGGTGTTGCGTACCCGGTCGGCTGATCGGGGGAGTTCACTTCAGCACGCCGCTCCCGCAGGGGCCAGGCCGGCCTGCGAAGTCTAGGAATTGCCATAGTGCCGGGGCGATGACCACCACGCCCGCGCCCGGCATCACCGCCTGAGCACACTAGGGAAACCCCCATCACCGGTCTGCCCATACTGGTGCCGGACAGGGGCAGCGTTTCTCGCGCCGGTGTCGACGGCGTATGTCTCCGCCCGGCAGACGCGAGGACGTTCCGCCAGGCCGCGCGCTGTGCCGAGCATCGGAAGAGCGGGCGGCTATGTGCCGGCGGCCCGATGCCAGAACCCCATTCCCGAACGTGTTGGGAGCGCCTGAGAGTGAGCGCCATGATGCGCACCGAACCGATGCGGCCGCTGCACGAGTTGCTCATCCAGCACGCCGGTCGATTCGCCGACGAGATCGCTTTCTCCGACGACCGCCGCAGCGTGACCTACGGTGCGCTGGAGCAGCGCACCGCGCGGCTGGCCGGCCACCTGGCGGACCTGGGGCTGGACCGTGGGGGCCGCGTCGCCCTCTATCTGGGCAACGGCGTCGAGATGATGGAGGGCTCTCTGGCGATCCTCCGGTCCGCGGCCATCGGCGTGCCGCTGAACCCGCATGCGACGGACGAGGAACTCGCCCATCTGCTCGACGACAGCGGCGCCGACATGCTGATCACCGCACCGGCCCTCGTCGACCAGGTGCTCCGCGTACTGCCGCAGCGCCCGGGGCGCACCGTCGTGGTCACCGGGGAGGGCGCCGCGCCCGACGGCACCGAGCGGTACGAGACCCTGGCCGCCACCGACCCCGCAGCACCGGCGCGCGACGGCCTGGGCCTGGACGAGCCGGCCTGGATGCTCTACACCTCGGGGACCACCGGGCGGCCCGAGAGCCGGCCGGCGACCCAGCGCAACTGCCTGTGGCCGACTGCGGCGGGCACCGCACCGAACCCGGCCCTCCCGACCCCCGGCCGGGTGCTCTGGCCCCTGCCGCTGTTCCACAGCCTGTCGCACAGCATCTGCCTGGTGGGCGTGCAGGCCGCCGGTGCCACGGCGCACCCTGTCACGGACGGGCCGGCGGCCGACGACGTACGGGAGACCGCCGCTGCCGTGGGCGTCGCGGCCACCGACCACCCCCTGCTGGGCGCGGCGGTGGAGCTCCCCGACTCCGAGGCGGTGCTGTTCACCGGGCGCCTGTCGGCACGTACCCACGACTGGCTGGCGCACCACCGGGTGGCGGACAGCACCGTGGTACCCGGCTCGGCGCTGGTCGAGCTGGCGGTCCGCGCGGGTGACGAGGTGGGCTACGGCTTGCTGGACGCGCTCTCCCTGGAGGCGCCGCTGATCCTTCCTGAGCAGGGCGCCGTCCAGCTCCGGGTCCTGGTCGGCGCACCGGACGAGTCCGGCCGCCGGCCGGTGACCGTGCACGCGCGACGCGACGACGGGGGCACCGGACGGCCGTGGACCTGCCATGCCACCGGCACCCTCGCCGCGAGCGGTCCCGCCCCCTCGTGGCGCCTCGACGTCTGGCCCCCGGCCGAGGCCACCGCGGTGGAGACCACCGAGCTGTACCCCGCCCTGGCCGCCGCCGGCCACGCATACGGGCCCCCCTTCCAGGGGGTGCGGGCGGTGTGGCGGCGCGGCGACGACCTCTTCGCCGAGATCGCCCTGCCCGAGGAGCGGCGCGCGGAAGCCGCCGCGTTCGGCCTCCACCCCGCCCTGCTGGACGCGGCGCTGCACCCGCTGTGGGCGGACGGCGACGACGAGGCGCGACCGGCGCGGCAGCCGGGCCGGTGGCGCGGGGTGGGTCTGCACACCGTGGGTGCGTCGGTCCTCCGCGTGCGGATCACCCGGGCGGCGTCGGGGGAGTGCACCGTCAACGCCGCCGATGCGACCGGCAGGCCGGTGCTCACCGTCGAGCACCTCGAACCGCGAGAGGTGTCCTCCGATGCGCTCAGGGGTGCCGGCGCGGCTCAGCAGGACAGCCTGTTCCGGGTGGAGTGGACCGATGTGCCGAGCGCGTCGATCGCGGTGGACGTACCCCAGTCGTGGGCCATCGTGGGCGACGACCCGCTCCGGGCGCGGTCCGGGCTGATGAAGGCCGGACAGTACGCCGAGCGGTACCCGTCGATGGAAGCCCTGGCCAAGGAGATCGACGGCGGCGCGCCCGTACCGGATGTCGTGGTGGTCACCGCCGGCAGGGACACCGGCGGCGTCGACGCCGCGGACGCCGTCCACCGGCTGACCCGACAGGCGCTGTCCTGGGCCCAGGAGTGGCTGCGGACCCCCGCCTTCACCGCCTCCACCCTGCTCGTCCTCACCCGCGGCGCGGTGGCTGCCTGGGAGGAGACCACCGCACGGGACCTGGCCGCAGCCGCGGTGTGGGGTCTGATCGGCTCGGCGCAGACCGAGGCGCCCGGCCGCTTCCGCCTCCTCGACACCGACGCGAGCAAAGCCGCCTGGCGTACCCTGCTCACCGTCGCTGGGTCCGACGAGTCCCAACTCGCGCTGCGCAAGGGCGCCTTGCGGGTACCTCGGCTGGTCCGGTGCGCCGCCCCGGCCGAGCGTGCGCCGCTGCTCGACCGTCCGCACGGCACCGTCCTCCTCACCGGCGGCACCGGACTGTTGGGCACCGCCCTCGCCCGTCATCTCATCACCGAACACGGCGTACGCGACCTGCTGTTGACCAGCCGCCGGGGCCCTGACGCCCCAGGTGCCGGGGAGCTCTGCGCCGAGCTGACCGCGCTGGGCGCCCGGGTGACCCTCGCGGCGTGCGACGTGGCCGACCGCAGCGCGGTGGACGCACTGCTGGCGACGCTGCCCGCCGACCGTCCGCTCACCGCCGTGGTGCACACGGCAGGCGTCACCGACAACGGGATCGTGCTGTCCCTGACGCCCGCCCGGCTGGAGACGGTGCTGCGGCCCAAGGTGGATGCCGCGCTCGTGCTGCACGAAGCGACCAAGGACCTGGACCTGTCGGCGTTCCTGGTGTTCTCGTCCATCGCGGGGATCCTGGGCGGTGCCGGCCAGGGCAACTACGCCGCGGCGAACGTCTTCCTGGACGCCCTCGCCCGGCACCGTCGTGCGCAGGGCGCCCCGGCGCTGTCCATTGCCTGGGGCCTGTGGGCCGGCCGGGACGTACCGGCGCCCGGCAGCGCCCGGTTGCCGGTGCAACCGCTCCCCGTGGCAGAGGGCCTGGAACTCTTCGATGCGGTGTGCGGCCTGGACGAGGGCCATGTGGTCGCGGCACGGCTGGACAGCGCCGAACTCCGCGCCCGGGCCGGGTCCGCAGGCCTCCCGCCGCTGCTGCGCGGGCTGGTGCGGAAGCCGGTGCGGCCGGTGGCGCAGGATGCGCCGGGGGAGGCGTCCACGCTGAGGCACCGCCTCGCCGAGATGACCGATGCGGAGCGGGACGAGACGCTCCTGGAGCTGGTACGCCACCACGTGGCCGCCGGCCTGGGCCATGTCTCCGCCGAGTCGATCGGACCGGAGCACGCATTCAAGGATCTCGGTTTCGATTCGCTGACGGCCCTGACGGTCCGCAATGCGCTGAACGCGGCCACCCAGCTCACCCTGCCCCCTGCGGTGGTGTTCGACTTCGCCGGCCCGCAAGCGCTGGTGCAGCACCTCAAGAGAGAACTGCTCGCATGCTGACGGGATTCGGCTCCACACGGAATGAGGAGATTGTTCGTGCAGGTGGATGACGTCTACATCGACTCCCTGGGAGTGTTCCTTCCTGAATGGCTGAGCGCTGAGCAGGCGGTCACCGACGGCATCCTGGACCCGGAGATCCCCAAGACCAACGGACTGACCGGCACCTACGCCGCGGGGGACATCCCGGCGATGGACATGGCGGTCAGCGCCGCCCGGGCCGCCCTGGAGCGCTCGAAGCTGGACGTCGACGCCATCGACGGACTCATCCACAGCGCGGTCAACTACCAGGGGCCCGTGGGGTCTTACCCGCCGGGCTACATCATGCGTGAGCTCGGCATCGGGAAGGTCCCGGCGCAGTACCTCCGGCAGGGGTGCAACGGCATGCTGGGGGCCCTGGAGGTGGCCATCGGGCAGATGACGGGTGCTGCGGAAGCCGAGGCGGTCCTGCTGACCTCGGCCGAGAACTTCACCGCACCGGGAGCCGACCGCTGGAATGACGGCTTCGGCCAGTCGCACTTCTTCTCCGACGGCGGCATGGCGGTTCTGCTCAGCGCCGATGAGGGGTTCGCCCAGGTCCGTTCCCTGAGTTCCGGTGTCCTGAGCCCACTCGAAAAGTGGCACCGCGGCAGTGGGCCGCTGTTGCAGCCCGGGAGTCCCGAGGAAGAGCCGACCATGCCCGAACGGGCCCAACAGTTCAATGACACCGAGATGCCGCTGTCCGAGGCCCTGGAGAAGATCACTCTCTTCAACCTGGAGGTCATTCACCAGTCCCTGGTGGACGCGGATCTCAATGCCTCCGACCTCGCCAAGGTCGTCATGATCAATATGGACGGGCGGATGCTGGAGTACGGGACCATGATGCCGCTCGGCCTTCCCATGGAGCGGTCGAGCTTCGATTTCGGCAGGTCGGTCGGGCACGTGGGAGGGGCCGATGTCTTCATTTCGCTGGAGCATCTGGTCCGTACGGGCGAAGTGGGTGCGGGTGATAACGTCCTGTTGTTTTCCCAGGCGCCCGGATGGCTCTGCACGGCGAGCGTGGTGACCGTGCTGAATCCGCCTCCGTGGGCCGTGTGACACCTTGACGAAGGGCCGGGCGAGGGGCGGGGGTTGCCCCGGGGCCCGGGCTCCGGGGTGGTGTGTGATGGTGAAGAAATTGCAGTGGCAGAGGTGAGGGAACGCTGTGGTCGCTACAGGTACAGTGGTGCGATTTGACGAGGTGCGCGGATACGGCTTCATCGCCCCCGACGCCGGCGGCGAGGACGTCTTCGTCCATGTCAACGACTTGCGGGACGACAAGCACCTGTTCGACAGCGGGCTGAGGGTCGAGTACACCGCCGAGGTCGGGGAGCGCGGGCTCAAGGCCGGCGACGTCAGGCTGCTGGGGCCCGCGCGCCCGGCCGCGGTGCGGCGGCAGGCCCCGGTGAGCGGCGGGCCGGCACGGACGGGGAGCGCGGAGTCCGACGAGGACCTGATGTGCGATGTCCTGTCCCACGCCGAATTCCGCAACGAACTGACCGAGGCGCTGCTCGATGCGGCGCCCTCGCTCACCGCCGCGCAGCTCGTTCAGGTGCGCAAGCGCGTCATGGAACTGGTCCAGGCGCACAACTGGACCGAAGCCTGATCCACCGCCCTCGTGATGGGGGCGGAAAAGGGCAGGGCGGAGGAATCAGTGCCGTCCGGGTGCCGCGAGCCCCGGACACCCTGATTCCTCCGCCTTTTTCTTTCTCTCCCTCTTGTGTGTGACATCCGGTGCCGTGTGACCGCTTGCGAAATCCCATGAATCAACTAGTCATTGAGCACGCGTCGTTGACACCGGATTCAGGGCCCCGCACCCTCGCAAGGAAACCCGAATCCGGGGAGCGGAGCCTGCCGGGCTGCCCGTGCTCAGCTGGAGTTCCCTGCGGTCCTGCACGCAAGAGGAGAAACGTCGCCGTGTCCATGCATATTGCTGTTCTCTGCATTCCCGCTCACGGGCATATACGTCCCGCCTTGGCAGTTACCGAGGAGCTTGTGCGCCGTGGTCACCGCGTCAGCTTTCTCACGCCGGACGGATTCACCCTGGCCGTACGGCAAACCGGGGCGAGCGTGGTGCCTTACGCCTCGCCGCTGGCCGAGGCGTTTGCCGCCGGGCAGAGCGTAGATCTCCCCCCTGACCAGATGGCCTGGTCAGTGGTCATGGTCCAGTACGAGTGCGAGGCGCTGATCCGGGCGGCCGAGGAGCACTTCACCGACGGTCCGCCCGATCTCCTCTTCCATGACACGTCTCTGGCCTTCGCGGGCCGGACCCTGGGATCGCTCTGGAACCGCCCCGTCGTACAGTCCGTCCCCGCCATGGCGTCCAACGCCCACTACTCGGACCTCGACACCATGTTCGCCATGATCGGCGTCCCCGAGGACCACCCGGCGACACCCGAACTCTTCCGCCGCGCCGGAGAGGTCGCCGGGGAATACGGGCTCTCCGTTCCCACCGAGGAACTGCTGGGCTGGCACCGGCCCGTGGAGAGTGTGGTCTACGCGCCCAGGGTGTTCCAGACCGCCCAGGAGACCTTCGGGGACGAAACGGCCTTCGTCGGGCCGTGCTTCCTCACCGACGACCTCACCGCCACCTGGGACACCCCGCAGGACGACACCCCCCTGGTCGTGATCTCCATGGGAACCATGTCCCAGGCGCAGACGGAATTCTTCCGCACCTGCGTGCGTGCGCTCAGCGATCAGCCCTGGCGCGCCGTCCTCACGGTCGGCAACGGCTTCGACACCACCACACTGGGGACCGTACCGTCCAACGTCGAGGTGCATCCGTGGATCCCTCAGGTCGCAGTCCTGGAACACGCCGATGTCTTCGTCACCTCCGGCGGCCTGGGAAGTCTCATGGGCGCGGTGCACACCGGCACCCCGATGGTGATGGTCCCCCACCTGCCGGAGCACCAGGTCACCTGCGTACGCGCGGCGGAGCTGGGGCTCGGTGTGCTGCTCGACCCCCGGGAGGCCACCGAGGAGCACATCCTCACCACCCTCCAGCACCTGATCGCCGACGAGGCCACGCGGACACAGCTGCGCCGTATGCGGGAGCTGACGGAGGCCGCCGGCGGGGTGACCCGGGCGGCGGACTTCCTGGAATCGCGGATCCGGGTGGCCGGCTGATGCGTTCATCAGCGGTGGTGCGACCCGGGGCGGAAATCGGCCGTGCCGACGGCCGTTGGGGATTTCCCTACACAGAATCCTCAGCGCTTCGGCCTGCCGGTACCGATGCATAGGGTCGTGACGGGTGCGCCAAGAGAGAGCCGCCCCCAAGTGTTGATGACCGTCCGCCTGACTGCTGCTCGATGATTCCTTCCGAACGTCAGGCGGGCACGCCACATCCCGCCCACGGCTCTTCCTCCGTGCGGGTTCTCGACGGATGTGGCCCGTTACTAGCCCAGGAGACCGGGAATGGAAAATTCCAGCAAGCCGGACGACGCGACGATCGGCCCGCACCTCAAGGCGCATTACGATTTTCAGTTCCTGAGTGCCGCATTGCAGTTCGGCCTGTTTGACGTCTTGGAGAAGAACCCGGGGACAACCCGCGAAGAACTCGCCGTACGCCTGGGCCTCGCACCGCAGCCGACCCGCATCCTGCTGCTCGGCTGCACCGCCATGGGCGTGCTGCGCAAGGAGGGGGACGGCTACTACAACACCCCGTACATCCAGCCGCTCAGTGCCCTTCCCGATCAGCCGACGGCCACCTACCTGCACCGCCTCTACCGTGCCGCCGACTGGTTCTGTGAGTCGCTCAAGGAGAACTCCAACGTCGGCCTCCAACGTGAGATCCCCGGAACCGCGCCGACGCTCTACGGGCGGCTGGCGGAGAATCCGGAACTGGAGTCTCCGTTCCAGACGATGATGGGCGCCGTGAGCCACCTCGTCGGCGAGGAGATCGCCGGCGAGATCGACCTGTCGGACTACCGGTACCTCCTCGATGTCGGTGGCGGCGCCGCGATGAACGCGGTGCATCTGGCCCGGTCCTGGCCCGATCTGGAGATCACCATCGGCGACCTGCCGTCGGTCGCCCCCATGGCGAACGACAAGGTCGCGGAGCTGGGTCTGGGAGACCGGGTGCGCGCCGTCGGCCTCGACGCCTTCCACGACGACTTCCCGGGCGGCCATGACGCCGTGCTCTTTGCCCACTTCCTCGAGATCTGGTCCGCCGACCGCGTCCGCGCGCTGCTGGCCAAGGCGTCCCGCGCGCTGCCTTCCGGGGGCGGAGTCTTCGTGGTGACTCCCTACCAGAGCGACGACGAAACCGGCCCGGCGCGCTCGGCCTACCTCTCCGCGTACTTCCAGACGGTCGCTTCCGGCGAGGGCATGGTGTACACGCCGCAAGAGTACGAGCAGTGGTTCAGCGAGGCGGGGATTGACCCTGTGAAGCGGGCGCTGGTCGGGCCGGACACCGTGGTGCTCTGCGGCCGGAAGCGCTAGAAGGTCTCTCCGGACCGCCCCCTGGCGCCCACCCCGGCGCCGGGCGGGTCCGGCCGGAGTCCATGGCGCAGCCCTGCGGGGCGAGCAGCGCCGGCCGTGCCCCGGCATTGCCGGAGCACGGCTCTTCTCGTCAGTCTTCGCTGCCCGGAAGTGGCCGGTCCGCGCGGACCGTCTCCCACAGGGCGCGCATCGACTCGCCGATCGTGAACCGGGGCGCCCAGCCCAGGAGGCGCCCGGCCCGGGAGATGTCGACCTGAACCCAGTTGCCGCCCTGGCTCGTCACCTCCCTGGCGCGCTCACGCAGGGCCTCCGGAGGCAGCCCCGCGGCCGCGACCAGCTCGCCGACCAGCTCCCGTACGTCCCATGCCCGGCCGCATCCGATGTTGACCAACGGATCGGCGCGCGGGCTCCGGGCCGCGGCGACCACGGCGGCCACCGCGTCCCGGACATCGACGTAGTCCCGTCGGGCATCGGCGATCGTGACCTCGACACCGGCGGCGCCGGCATCGCGGAGCCGCACCGCCAGGGACCCGAAGAAGCTCTCCAGGGCGGGGTGCGGGCCCACCGTGTTGGCCAGACGCATGACCACGCCGTCGAGCGCAGCGGCGCGCACGGCGTCGAGGACCATCCGTGAGGCGGTGAGCTTCGCCATGCCGTACGGAGTGGCAGGAGCAGGCTCGGTCCCCTCGTCGATCCACGTCCCGGCGGGCACCGGACCGTACTCGTGGACGGTGCCGAGATGGACCAGCCGGGGCGGGGACGGCAGCGCCGTCAGCGCCCCGACGAGCCGCTCCACCAACTGCACGTTGGCGTAGTGCAGTTCCTCCCCCCACCCCAAGGTGGCATTGACCACCACCTCGACACCCTCACGGGCCAGGAGCCGGGCGGCCTCGTCGCTGGTGCTGCCCGCGACGTCGAACGGCAGGAACCGGTACCCGGCGACCTGCGGCGCGTACCGGCGGGCGACGGCCACGACGTGGTTTCCTTCGGCCGCGAAGGCCGCACAGAGGTGCCGGCCCATACAGCCGGTCGCACCAAGTACCGCCACCCGGGCTGCATCAGGTGGGGGTGTCAGATCCGCCACGGCTCACCCCTCACCGGTGGCCGGGCCGGCCGGGAGGTCGGGCACCACCGCCAGGCCGTCGGGCGGCCCCGTGCGCAGACAGTCGGCGTACCTCGGCAGCATGCCCCGGGCCTCGGCCTCGGCCAGACTCGGCGCGACGGTGTCCCGCTGGGAGAGGTGGTACTCCATCTCGTGCGGCCAGGGCAGGCCGATGGCGGGGTCCAGCGGATCGATCGCATGCTCCAGCTCGGCCCGGTAGGGACTGCTCACCAGGTACGACATCACCGTGTCGTCCTCCAGCGCGAGGAATGCGTGCGCGAGCCCGGCAGGGAGGTACACCGCCCGGAAGGACTCCGTATCCATCTGCACCACGTCCCAGCTGCCGAACGTGGGCGAGCCCAGCCGGATGTCCACGACGGCGTCCAGCACCCGTCCACGGGCGCAGTAGACGTACTTCTCCTGGCCGGGGGGAGTGGCGGTGAAGTGGAGCCCCCGCAGCACACCCCTGGCCGACCGGCTGTGGTTGGTCTGCGCCACCGGGAACCGGTGACCGACCGCCGCGACAAAGGCCTCCTCCTGTAGCGGGGAGACGAACACGCCCCGGTGATCCGAGTGGATCTCGGGGGTGAACTCCAGGCTGCCGGCGACCGCGAGCTTCCGGGTACGCATCAGCACTCACCTGCCCGTGGCCTGGTGCACGGCGCCCCGGCCGGGTCCGGGCGTACCGAGCCCGCTTCGCCCGCCGACGACGGAGAGCTCGGGCAGCGGGAACACCAGCGCGCCGCCGCCGGCCAGGAAGTCGCCTTCCCGTTCGATGAAGCCGTCCCGGTAGATCCACGGCAGCACCAGCAACTGGTCGGGACGCCGGGACTTGGCGTCGGACTCGGACACGATCGGGATACCCGTGCCGGGTGTGAAGCAGCCGGACTTGCCGGGGTTGGGATCGCCGATGCACGGCAGATCGTCCTCGCTGATCCCGCAGTACTGGAGGATGACATTGCCCTTGGTCGAGGCGCCGTAGCCCAGGGTCACCTTCCCGGTCCGGCGCGAGTCGTCGAGGAACTCCCGCAGACCGTCGCGGAATTCGTGCACGCGCTTGGCGAAGGCCTCGAACGGAGCCATGGTGTCCAGCCCGAGCGCGGCTTCTCGGGCGCGGATGGCCGCCAGCCCCGCCTCGTCCACGGGATAGCGGCCGGGCCGCTTGGCGAGCGTCACGCAGAGGCTGCCGCCGTAGACCGCCGTGAGTTCGGCCTTGATGACGGTGAACCCGACCCGCTCGGCCATCCACTCGATCTGCCGCAGCGCGTAGTACTCCAGATGCTCGTGGCACACCACGTCGTAGGCGGTGTTCTCGATCATCGCCGGCAGATAGCTCTGCTCCATCACCCAGATGCCGTCCTCATCCAGGACGTCGTGGACATCCTGCATAAAGGCCATGGGGCGCGGCAGATCGTAGAACATCGCGATGGACGTGACGACCTTCGCCCGGCGCGTGCCGAACCGCTCGCGGAAGACCTCGCCGGAGAAGAAGTCCGGGAGCAACTCGATATGCGGCGGGTAGTACGTGCGGAACTGCGAGCCGGTCGGGTCGACACCGACCAGCGTCGGTCCGTCTGCGGGGTACCCCTGGAGCAGCGTGGAGTCGTTGCTGCCGATGTCCACCACCAGGTCGCCGCGGCCCAGATCGACCAGGTCGGTGATCGCCGCCACCTTGCCGTGCAGATGCTGCACCATGAACGGGCGTATTCCCGAGCGGTAGCCGTAGTTGTCGCCGTACATGAGCCCGAAGTCGGCGGTGTGGCGGAGCTGCACGAGACCGCAGCCGTCCGGCGAGCACTTGAGTAGTTCCAGGGGGACCGTGGGCACGACCTCCTCACGCGTACGGGGAAAGATACCGCTGAGCGCCTGCGGGCCCAGGTCGAGAACCGGCACCAGCGTGCGGTTGCCGCAAATACGGCAGTCATCGATGATCATGAATTCTCCAGGTCGCGTTCCATCATCGGCTGGACCGATCAGAACCGGCGTCGTGTTCCCACGACAGCGCGGCGAGCCCACCACGGAATTGCCGGTGACCCTAGTACCGGAGTCTCACTCCCAGGTGATTCCGGACCGGACTCTGGAAATTGATCCAGAACCCGCCGCCCGGAGGCACCGATTCTCCGGTCCGGCGCGCATGGTGGGAAGGTGCGCCGGCCGCCCGCCGCTCCACAGCGGCGACGGATGGCGCTCGGTCCGCAACGGGCTTCGCGCGACGCTGCCTGTCGGGAGGGAGGCAGACCCGGCGCGGACGGGCAGCAGGCGGCGACCCAGGGAGCAAGGATGACTGTGCAAGGCGACGAGGCCGAGCGGGCACAGGACGGCGCACAGCGCGAACAGTCAGCCGCCCCACGGCGGTTGGTCCTCACCCTGCTCTGTGACGTCCTCCTGCCGGTGGGTCTCTATTACGCACTGCGCGGTGCGGGCCTCGGTGAGCTGATGGCGCTGCTCATCAGCGCCGTTGCGCCGGCGCTCAACGCCGGCTACTCCATCGTCCGGCAGCGCAAGGTCGACAGCATCGGCCTGTTCGTCATCGCCATCCTCGTGGTGGTCGGGCTCGGTTCTCTCCTCTCCGACAGCCCGCGCGTGGCCCTCGCCCGGGGCGGCTGGTTCACCGGACTCATCGCGCTGTGGATCCTCGGGACGCTGTGCACCTCCCGCCCGTTCACCTTCCGGGTACTCAAGGCCCTGCTCCCGGCCAAGTCGGAGGCCCTGGAGCACTTCTGGGACACCGACCCGCGCTTCCGCCGCGTCTGGCGCGGCCTGGCCGTGCTGTGGGGAGGCGGTCTCCTGGGCGACGCGGTCCTTCGCGTGATCATGGCCTACACCCTGCCGGTCGACTCGGTGCCGGCGCTCGACGGGGCGCTGTACGTGGTGACGTACCTCCTGCTTCAGGTCATCACGCAGGTCGTCCTGCACCGGACCGGCGTCTTCCGGAAGATCTTCCCCAGGGGCGGGCGGCTCGGCCGGACTGCCCGGGGCGCGAAGACGACGGACGACGGCACGGCGTGACCGGAGCCCGGCGGCGTGCCGCGGGGTGCGATCCCCTGACGTCCCGCCGCGGACCGCACCCCGCCGCGTCACACCGCCCAGACCGGGAGTTCCCTGATGGTGATCACGCACGCGGTGCACATCCAGCCGGGGCCCTGGGAGATCAGCAGGACGTGGTCGCCCGGGCCGACCTCTTGCGTGCGGACCAGATGCTCCAGCGTGAGGAACACATCCGCACCGCCGACATGACCGGCGCCCTTGCCGAAGTCGAAGGACGACTTCGACATGGGCAACCCGAGCGGCTTCATGACCGAGTGCTCGATCATCCGGCCGTCCATGTGGATCGGCACGACCTTGGCGAGGTCGGACGCGTTCAGGTCGGCGTCGACCAGGGCCCGGTGGATGATGCCCAGGTCGAAGGCGCTCAGCCGCTCCAGCGTCTCCGACAGCGACAGCTCCGTCTCGTTGAACCGTTCGGCCCGCGCCGCCATGTCTGCCATCGAACCGGGCTCCCCGCTCGGCAGCAGCGGGCCTTCGCCGCGGTGCCACTTCTCCAGGGCGGGCAGCAGCCCGGCATGCAGTGACCGCACCTCGGCGAAACCCTCCTCCGCGCTGAGCAGAGCGGCGGCGCCCCCATCTCCGAGGAAGTACGACTGGCCGAAGCCCGTCCACCGGTCGATCTCCGGGGAGGAGAAGTTCTCCCCCGTGGTCAGGAGCACGGCCGCTGTCTCCGCGGCGCCGGTGATCTGGCCGATGGCCACCTCCAAGGTGCCCAGCATGCCGTTGCAGCCCTGCTGGAGGTAGAGCGCGGAGGCATCTTCCAGGCCCAGTTCCCGCTGGATGTACCCCGGCGGATAGGAGCCCACGGGCCCTTGGTAAGAGACCCCGCTGTGGAGATGCGACGCTATCTCGTCGGGCTCGAGCTTCGAGCGCTCCAGGGTAGTCCGGGCAGCTGACACCGCGAGGTCGACGGCCGGCACGTCACCGGACACATGGGTTCCGGTGAGTCCGTTCGCCGCCGTCACCTCCGGGCCGAGGAGGCCGTCGGCCACGGCCTGTTCCGCGCTCACCCACTCGTGCAGAGCGACTCCCAGTGAATTGATGTGGACGTTCTCTACCCTCATGCGGGATCTCTCCGTTTCCGTCCGGCACCGGGGCCGGGCTCAGGCGAGCAGTTGTTCCTTGATGTGCTGGGCCAGTTCGCCGGGTGTCGTGAACTCGAAGGCCACGCCGGGCGCCAGGGTGAGCTCGGCGACGCTGTTCAGGGCATTGCGGAGCGCGAGCGAGGCCAGGGAGTCGAAGCCGAGCCCTTTCAGCTCCGTCGTCGCGGTCACGGGGTCCGCGGATGCGTGCCCCAAGACGGCCGCGATCTGCTCACGCACAAGATCGGTCAGTGTCGCGTCGCGCTCCGCGTCGGTCATCGCAGCCAGCAGGTGCCGCAATTCCGATGCCTCCGCCGGGGTGTCCCGCGCCGGCCGGCGGGCCGGGGCCGGCAGCAGCGAACGGAGCAGCGCGGGCGCCTCCCCGGCCCTGGCCCGCTCGTGCAGTACGCCGAAGTCCAACCGGGCCGCCACGGTGAGCCCGTGCCCCAGTCCGCGCGCCGCGTCGAACAGCTGGAGACCGTGCACCGGAGGGAGTTCCCCCACCCCCGGCAGCGCCAGCCGTGCCTTGCCCGGGGTGCGCAGGTCACGACCACCCCACCTGCCCCAGGCGATCGACGTCGCGGGGACTCCCCGGGAGCGTGCCTCGTACGCGAACGTGTCCAGGAAGGCATTGGCCGCCGCGTAGCTGCCCTGTCCCGCGCCGCCGAAGACGCCCGCTACCGACGAGAACATGATGAACGCCCACAGGTCCGCGCCCCGGGTCGCCTCTTGCAGCGCGAGCACCGCGTCCACCTTGGGCCGAAGTACCGCGCTCAGCCGGTCGGGCGTCAGGGACGGAAGGACACCCTCGTCGAGCGCGCCGGCGGCGTGCACCACGGCCCGCAGCGGACGGTCGGCCGGGAGCCCTGCCAGCAGTTCCGCCAATGCCTGACGATCCGTCATATCGCAGACGGCCACGGTGACCCGGGCACCCAACGCCGTCAGCTCCGCCTGGAGTTCGGCCGCGCCCGGCGCGCCGAGCCCCTGCCGGCTCGTCAGCAGCAAGTTCCGTACGCCGTGTTCCACGACCAGGTGACGGGCGACCGCGGTTCCCAGCATGCCGGTACCGCCGGTGATCAGTACCGTGCCCTCGGCGCGATCGGGCAGCGCCGCCGCACCGTCATCGCTTCCGAGGGAGAGGCGGGCCAGTCGCGGCACCCGTGCCGCCCGCTTGCGCAGGGCCCATTGCGGCTCGCCGGAATCCACGACCTTCAGCAGCGCACGCCAGGCCGGCTTGCCGCCGTCGGTATCCACCAGCAGGAAGCGGCCCGGGAATTCGGTCTGCGCCGAGCGCACCAGTCCCCACACGGCGGCGGCTGTGAGGTCGAGCCGACCGCTCACCCCGCCGCCGTCCCAGGCCGGCACCGCACCCCGGGTGAGGAACACCAGCCGGGACCGGTCGAACACAGGTGTCGTCACCCAGGACCGTGCCCACTCCAGCGCCCGGCGCGTGCTGTCGTGGACGGCGCTCGCGAGTTCCTCACCGGTCCGCTCCACGGCCCCGGACGCGTCGGACGCACAGTTCACCACGACCACATCGGGCGCGCCGGAGGAGTCGCCGACGGCCGCGGCCAGCGCCTCCGGATCGGGGTACGCCTCGGCGTACTGGCCGGCCGACATCAGTCCCGACCGCACCCCTAGCGTGTCCTCGCCGACGACCGCCCACGTGGCGGGCACCGTGCCGGCCACCGACGCAAGGTCCCCATCGGTCCACTCCACGCTGAACAGCCCGTCCTGCTGGGCGGCGCCCGCCGACCGGACCCCGCTCCGGTGAACCGGCCGCAGCGTCAGGGACTCCACCGTCAGCACCGGAGCTCCGGTGGCATCGGCCGCCCGTACCGAGAACGAGCCGTCGGGGAGCGGGCTGATGCGCACCCGCAGTACACGGGCACCGGAGGCGTGCAGGGAAACCCCCTGCCAGTCCCCGGTCCGCCACGGCCCGGCGGGCTCCGGGAGCACACCGTCGATCCGCAGCGGAGTCAGCGCCGCGTCGGCCAGCACCGGGTGCAGTCCGAACTCCCCTGCCTCCGACCGCAGCCGCTCGGGCAGGGCGATCTCCGCGAAGAGCTCGTCACCGCGCCGCCACACGGCGTGCACGACCGGCGCAAAGTCACCTCGGCCGGCCGCCTCTTCCCGGCCGCACGGTACGTCTTCGGCCTCGGCCGGGGGCCAGACCTCCAGGTTCCACGAGGGTGCCCTGCCCTCCTCGGCCAGCGATCCCGTCGCATGGCACGTCCACGGCCGTCCGACACCACCTTCGTCGCCCCGCCGCGAGTGCACGGACACGGGACGCCTCCCCGTCTCCCCGGGCTCACCGACCGTGACCCGGAGCTGGACCGCCCCGGACTCCGGCAGCACCAAGGGGGTCCGCACCGTCAGCTCCGCCAGCTTCCCGAAGCCCACCTGGTCACCG
Organism: Streptomyces sp. bgisy130; assembly: GCF_057708345.1. Lineage (NCBI taxonomy): Bacteria > Bacillati > Actinomycetota > Actinomycetes > Kitasatosporales > Streptomycetaceae > Streptomyces > Streptomyces sp. bgisy130. The sequence goes on along the minus strand of NZ_JBYISA010000046.1, from coordinate 7,253 downwards.
GCCCTGCCGGCCAGTTCGATCAGCACTGGATCGGGCGCGAGCGGGGCGCCGCCGACGTCGTGCCGGGCGAGCCAGCCGTATGTACCCGTCGAGAGCCGTCCGGTGAACAACACCGTTTCGGAGTCGGGGAGTTCGACGGCTGCCCGCAGAAGCGGGTGCTTCGCGCGCACCGCACCGATGCCGGAGTCACCGCGGGACGTCCCGGGGGCCGCATGGAGCCAGTGGTGCTGGCCTTGGAAGGGGTAGGTGGGGAGGTGGGGGTGGGGTGGGGTGGTGGGGGTGTGGAGGGGGATGCCGTGGGTGTAGGCGGTGGCGGTGGCGGCGAGCAGGTCGTGGTGGGTGCCTTGGTTGCGGTGGAGGGTGGGGAGGACGGTGTGGGGGGTGGTGTGGGGGAGGGTTTCTTGCAGGGTTTCTTCGAGGGGGACGGTGAGGACGGGGTGGGGGCTGATTTCGAGGTAGGTGTGGTGGCCGTCGGCCAGGAGGGTTTTGGTGGCGGTGTGGAAGTCGACGGTGTGGCGGAGGTTTTGGTACCAGTAGTCGGCGTTGAGCTCGGTGCCGTGCAGGCGGGTGCCGGTGAGGGAGGAGTAGTAGGGGATGGTGGTGGGGTGTGGGGTGACGGGGGCGAGCTGGTTGAGGAGTTGGCGGTGGAGCTGTTCCATTTGGGGTGAGTGGGAGGCGTAGTTGACGGGGATGCGGCGGCTGCGGATGTGGTGGTGGTTGCAGTGTTCTTGGAGTTGGTTGAGGGCTTGGGGTGTGCCGGAGATGACGGTGTGGGCCGGGCTGTTGATGGCTGCGATGTGGGCGTCGATGTGGAGGGTGTTGATGAGGTTTTGGGCGGTGGCGGGGTCGGTGGCGAGGGAGGTCATGGTGCCGTGTCCGGCGAGGGTGGTGAGGAGCCGGGAGCGGAGGGCGGTGATGCGGGCGGCGTCGTGGAGGGTGAGTGCGCCGGCAACGGTGGCGGCGGCGATTTCGCCTTGGGAGTGGCCGAGGACGGCGGAGGGTTTGATGCCGAGGGTTTGCCAGGTGGTGGCGAGGGAGACCATGACGGCCCAGAGGGCGGGTTGGACGACGTCGACACGGTCGAGGGTGGGTTGGCCGGGTGCGTTGTGGAGTACGCCGGCCAGTGACCAGTCGACGTAGGGGGTGAGGGCTTGTTCGCAGGCGTGGAGGCGTTGGGCGAAGGCGTCGTTGGTGGTGAGGAGGTCGACGGCCATGCCTTGCCATTGGGAGCCTTGTCCGGGGAAGACGAAGACGGGGTCGGTGAGGGCGGGGCCGGTGTGGGTGTGTGTGTTGTGGGGGGTTGGATGGGTGAGGGTGCGTAGGGCAGTGGCGAGTTCGGTGTGGGTGGTGCCGATGACTGCTGCGCGGTGGTCGAAGGTGGTTCGGGAGGCGAGGGTGCGGGTGAGGTGTTGCAGGGGGGCGTCCGGGTGTTGTTCGAGGAAGGTGGCCAGCCGTTCGGCTTGTGTGTGGAGTGCTTGCTGATCCCGCGCTGACAGCACCAGCGGCAGGACACCGGCATCACCACCGCCCCCGTCCAGCGGATCGTCCTCCGCCTGCTCCAGCACCAGATGGGCATTGGTCCCGCTCGCTCCGAAGGACGACACCCCCGCCCGGCGCGGACGCCCGGTCTCCGGCCACGCCCGTGCCTCGGTCAGCAGCCGTATCTCACCGGTGGTCCAGTCGACGTGGGGGGACGGCTCGTCGATGTGGAGGGTGCGGGGGAGGACGCCGTGGTGCATGGCCTGCACCATCTTGATCACTCCGGCCACCCCGGCCGCGGCCTGGGTGTGGCCGATGTTCGACTTCACCGACCCCAGCCACAGCGGCCGGTCCTCCGGCCGGTCCTGGCCATACGTCGCCAGCAACGCCCGTGCCTCGATGGGGTCGCCCAGGGTGGTGCCGGTGCCGTGGCCCTCGACCACGTCGACGTCGGCGGCCGACAAACCGGCGTGGGCAAGGGCTGCGCGGATGACGCGCTGCTGGGCAAGGCCGTTCGGGGCGGTAAGGCCGTTGGAGGCGCCGTCCTGATTGACCGCGGAACCGCGGATGACCGCCAGCACCGGGTGACCGTTGCGCCGTGCGTCGGACAACCGCTCCAGCAGCACCAACCCCACACCCTCCGAGAACCCGGTCCCGTTGGCGGCCGCCGCGTAGGCCTTGCACCGGCCGTCGGCGGACAGTGCGCCCTGGCGGCTGAATTCGACGAGCGCCGCGGGCGTCGCCAGGACGGTCACACCGCCGGCCAGCGCCATGGTGCACTCACCCTGCCGCAGGGACTGCGCCGCCAGATGCAGGGCGACCAGGGACGACGAGCACGCCGTGTCCACCGTGATCGCAGGACCCTCCAGACCGAAGGTGTAGGCGATGCGCCCGGAGGCGATACTGATGGCCGCGCCGTTGCCGAGGTACCCTTCCAGGTTCTCCGGTGCGCGGTCGTAGAGCCCGAGCCCGTAGCCGCTGTGCATGACCCCAGCGAAGACACCGGTGTGGCTGCCTTTCAGGGACGCCGGGTCGATGCCCGCACGTTCCAGGGTTTCCCAGGACGTCTCCAGCAGCAGCCGCTGCTGCGGGTCCATCGCCAGCGCCTCCCGCGGCGAGATCCCGAAGAACGCTGCGTCGAACCGGCCCGTCTCTTCCAGGAATGCGCCCTGCCGGGCCGACGACTTGCCTCCGCCGCCGAACTCCTCGTCCAGCAGCCGGTCCAGATCCCAGCCCCGATCCGCGGGGAGCGGGCCGACCGTGTCGGTCTCGGCCGTCAGCAGGTCCCACAGCCCCTGTGGTGAGTGGGCTCCGCCGGGGAAACGGCAGCCCATCGCGACGATGGCAACGGGCTCATCCGGGGTGGCGGGCCCGGCGTGCGCGGTGTCGTCGGCAGGCGGCGCGGTGTTCGGCAGTTCGCCCTCAAGATGGGAGGCCAGCGCCGTCACCGTCGGATAGTCGTAGGCGAGGGCGGCGGACAGCTGCCGCCCGGTGGCGGTGGACAGCCGGTCGCGCAGGGCCACCGCGGCCAGCGAGGTGAAACCGAGTTCATGCAGAGCCCGGTCCGCCGGCACCTCCTGGGGGGAGCCGAGTCCGAGGACCTCGGCGACGGCGGAGCGCACGAGGCCGAGCAGACCCCGGCCTCCGACCGGCGCTCCGTCCTCCGCGGGGGTGAGCGCCGTGGCGGAGACCGCCGGTGCGCCGGTGCCGTCCGCGCGGGAGGGCAGGTCCGGACGGAGACCGACAGCGGGATTGACGGTGAGCACGGCGCCGGGTATCTCCGCCAGGCGCCGACGGGCGATCTTCCCCGTCGCGTTGCGGGGGATCCCGGCGACGCTGCGGAACTCGTCGGGCACCTTGAAATAGGACAGCTCCCGTCGGCAAGCCTCCAGGAGCAGCCCCGCGTCAATGCCTTCGGGGCCCGGGACGACATAGGCGACGGGCACTTCGCCGAGTACATCGTGCGGCCGGCCGGCCACCGCGGCGTCGTGCACTCCGGGCACCCGCGTCAGGACCTCCTCGATCTCCCGCGGATGGATGTTCTCGCCGCCTCGGATGATGAGTTCCCTGACCCGGCCGGTGAGGGTGAGGAAGCCCGACGCGTCCTGGCGGGCGAGGTCGCCGGTGCGGTACCAGTCGCCGGAGAGCACTGCACGGGTTTCCTCCGACTGGTTGTGGTAGCCGAGCATGAGCGCCGGACTGCTGACCCACACCTCGCCCTCTTCGCCCGCGGCGACCTCCGCGCCGGTCCGGGGATCCGCCAGCCGCACGGTGAGCCCGGGCAGCGGCTGCCCGCAGGAGCCAGGCACCTTGGGGCCGCCCGGGACGTGCGTGGTGATCGCACCACCGGTCTCGGTACTCCCGTAGCTGTCGAGCAGACGAAGGCCGAAGGTGTCCTCGAACGCCTCGTTCAGGACGGCCGGGCAGGCCGCACCGGCTGCCAGGCAGACTCGCAGAAAGGGGAGTTCGGCACCCCTCTCCCGCCCGACCTCCACCATGCGGTGGAACAGGGTCGGTGCGGCCACCAGGAACGTGGACCGGTCCTCCCGTGCTGTCTGTAGGATCTCGTCGGCCGCCGCGCCCACCATGAGGTGTGCCGTGGCGCCGACGGCCAGCACGCCCAGTACGGTGATGTTGTGGGATACGGCGTGGAACAGCGGCATCGGCCACAGCACCCGGTCCTCCGGGCCCAGGCCGAGCAGGGGCGCGGTGCAGGACGCCGTGGCCCACAGCGAGCCACGCTGGGTCGACACCACACCCTTGGGGCGCCCCGTGGTGCCTGAGGTGTAGAGCATCCAGGCCGGCTCGTCCAGCCCGAGGTCGTCGCGCGCCGCGCTCTCCGGCTCGGTGGTCGCGAGCGTCTCGAACCGCAAGAGTCCGTCCGGAACTTCGGGGGCTGCTCCGGCCACCACGACGGTGCCGGCCGATGTCGTCCGCCCGGAGACTCTGAGCACCTGCTCCGCCTGGGCGGCACCGCTGATGACCAGGACGGCCCCGCTGTCGTCCAGATGATGGGCGAACTCGGCATCCGTCGACTGTGGATTGAGAGGTACGCCGATGGCACCGGCCCGGGCCACGGCGGCGTAGGCCTCCACCATCTCCACGCGGTTGCCCATGCGCAGCAGCACCCGGTCGCCGCGCGTCACTCCCAGGTCCGCGAGATGTCCGGCGAGTTTGCGGGTGCGCTCTGCCAGATCCCCGTAGGTCACTGACCGCCGTGCGTCCCGGTACGCGGTCTTCTCCGGAAAGCGACGGGCGTTGCGCGCAAGCAGCTCATGCAGCGGCCGGATCAGCTGATTCCGCAACTTGTCACTCACGCTTCTCGGATTCCAATCACATCGGGAACAGAGACGCGGAACCGCCGACAACCGGGCGGAGCCGCTCCAGGCTCTGCAATCGCCGCTCGGGCCGGTGCACCCGGAAGTGCTGAAACCTGCTGGCGCAGGGCCAGTATGGCCAGCTCCCCGCTAGGGGATTCCCTCGCGATACGCACGGGAGGGGTTCGACATCGTCCACGCGCCGCCCTGGCCAACCTGTCGTCCCTGCACCGCCCGCGCGCCGGGCCACCCTCGCCCGGTTCCCGCCCCGCCGAGAACCGGGGAAAAGACCAGACTTCCGCGGCAACAGGCCAACAGCCCTTGTGCGGTACGTCCAAGGCGGCTGGATAGTGGCGGCAGTACGTACTTCCCGATCCGCTCGGGACGGCGGCCCGGGGCCCGCGGTGGTCCGGCCGGGCCGGCCCACTGGAAAGGACGGATCAGCACAATGAGTTCCCCCCCTGTGGACAGCGGCCTGTGGTGCCGACGGTTCCACCCGGCTCCCCAGGCCGGCCGGCGCCTGGTGTGCTTCCCGCACGCCGGCGGTTCCGCGAGCTTCTACCACCCTGTCTCGGCCGCCCTCAGCCCCGGCGTCGATGTCCTCGCCGTGCAGTATCCGGGCCGGCAGGACCGACGCCAGGAACCCACGGTCGACGACATCGGCCACCTGGCGGACCGGATAGCCGAGGCACTGGAAGGCTGGACCGACCGGCCCCTCACCTTCTTCGGCCACAGCATGGGCTCCCTGGTGGCCTTCGAGGTGGCGCGGCGGCTGGAGCACGGCCCGAACGGGCCCGTGCGGCTGTTCGCCTCCGGCCGCCGGGCGCCGTCCGCCCACCGCGACGAACAGGTCCACCGGCGGGACGACGACGGCATCATCGCCGAACTGCGGGCGCTGAGCGGCACCGACGCACGGGTCCTTCAGGACGAGGAGCTGCTGCGCATGGTGCTGCCCGCGGTGCGCAGCGACTACACGGCGGTCGAGACCTACCGGGCCGACCCCGGTGCCGCCGTGCGCTGCCCCGTCACCGTGCTCGTCGGGGACAGCGACCCCAAGACCTCCCTCGACGAGGCATGGGCCTGGGAAGGGCATACCACCGGCGGCTTCGACCTGCGGACCTTCCCCGGCGGGCACTTCTACCTCGCCGACCGGCAGGCAGAGGTGCTGGACGTCCTCCGAGACCACTTCACCTCCGCCGCCTCGCAGTGCCAGGCGTAGGTGCCGATCAGCCGAGCTGACGAGCCACCCCGGGAGCCCTGACAGACATGTCCGATACGCACCTCACCGCTCCGGCCGCCCCGGCATCCCTTACCGGGCGACGGCCCAGGGTCGGCCATATCGATTTCCTCAACTGTCTGCCGCTGTTCTGGGGCCTGGCCAGAAGCGGCAGTCTGCTCGACATGGACCTGAGGAAGGACAGCCCCGACGGCCTCAACGACGCACTCGTTGCCGGCAAGCTCGACATCGGTCCGATCAGCCTCCTCGAATTCCTCAAGCACGCCGACGAACTGGTGGCGCTGCCGGGTATCGCCATCGGGAGCGACGGCCCCGTGGAGTCCTGCCTGATCGTCAGTCAGGTTCCGCTGGACCAACTGGACGGTGAGCCCGTCGCGCTCGGATCCACCAGCCGGACATCGGTCAGGCTCGCTGAGTTGCTGCTCGCGGAGTCGGTCGGTGTCCGGCCACGGTACTTCGTGCGCCCACCGGACCTCGGCGGGATGATGAAAGAGGCGCGGGCGGCCGTGGTGATCGGCGATGTCGCGCTGCGGGCGTCACTGCACGAGGCGCCCCGGCTCGGCCTTCAGGTGTACGACCTGGGCCAGATGTGGCGGGACTGGACCGGGCTGCCGTTCGTCTTCGCTGTCTTCGCCGCGCGCAAGGACTTCCTTGCCAGGGAGCCGGAGACCGTCCGCCAGGTGCACGCCGCCCTGCTGGCGTCCCGCGATCTGTCCCTCGCCCAGGTCGCAGAGGTCTGCCGGCAGGCCGCTCGGTGGGAGGCGTTCGACGCGCAGACGCTGGTCCGCTACTACACCACCGCCCTCGACTTCAGCCTCGGCGAGCGGCAGCTCGCCGGGATCGCGGAGTTCGCCCGCAGGGTCGGCGGCAGGCAAGTCGGCTTCCCGCCGGATGTCCGCGTCCAGCTGTTGGGCACGGAAGCGATCACCACGTGACATGACCAGTAACGAGCCCGAAAACATACCTGGAAAGGCTGTCGACATGCCCCGACCGTCCGAAGCCACCGATCGTGGCCTCCAGTCCGTACTGGACCGTGCCGCCGAGGGCGGCAGGGTGACCCCCGAAGAGGCACTGGACCTCTACCGTTTCGCTCCGCTGCACGCGCTGGGCAGTGTGGCTGACACGATCCGTCGCCGTCGCTACGCCGGCACCGAGCACATCGCGACGTACATCATCGAACGCAACATCAACTACACCAATGTGTGCGTGACGGCCTGTAG
>NZ_JBYISA010000045.1:0-50880 GCF_057708345.1 Streptomyces sp. bgisy130 | reverse complement strand
ACCCGACAGCCCCGCGCAGCGGACCGGCCCGCCGCAGGCGCAACGGCGAGGTCCCCCACGGCGGGAAAGCCGAAAACGTGGGGAGACGTTTTCCGACAGGAAAGATCCCTTTGGCTCCCCCCACGCACGGTGCGCCGACAACAGCCGTATGCGTGTCGTCCTCGTCACCGAATCCTTCCCGCCCGATGTCAACGGCGTTTCCCACTGCGCCCTGCAAACCGCCCGGCACCTCGTCCGGCGCGGTCATGATCCGCTCGTTATCGCGCCGCTCGGTGGCGCGTCGGCGGCCGCCGATACGGATGAGAGTCCCTGCCCGGTCGTCCGGGTGCCCTCCATGCCGCTGCCCGGCTATCCGCAGGTGCGGATCGCGCTTCCGGGGCGCCGGCTGTCCGCGGCGCTCGACGGGCACCGCCCCGACCTGGTGCACCTCGCCAGTCCCTTCGTCCTCGGTGCCCGCGGGATGGCGGCCGCCGCCCGTCGGCAGGTGCCCGCGATCGCCGTCTACCAGACCGATCTGGGCCGCTACGCCCGTACCTACCTCGGTGGGGGTGCGGCCACGGCCTGGCGGCGTATCCGGGCGGTGCATGCGGCTGCCGACCGCACCCTGGCGCCGTCCAGCGCGGCGCTGCTGGATCTGACCGAGCACGGGGTGCCGCGGGTCCACCTCTGGCCGCGCGGTGTCGACTCCGAGCGGTTCCACCCCGGGCGGCGCGACGCGGTGCTGCGCAGTTCGCTGACCGCGGGGCGGGAGTTGCTGGTGGGGTATGTGGGGCGGCTTGCGCCGGAGAAGGATGTCCGGCTGCTGGCCGAGACCTCGCGGCTGCCGGGCGTCCGCACCGTCGTCATCGGTGACGGCCCCAGCGCCGCCGGGCTGCGCACCGCGCTGCCGGAGGTCCGCTTCCTCGGCCGCCGCACCGGGGACGAACTCGCGCGCCTGTATGCGTCGCTGGACGTCTTCGTCCATACCGGGCCGTACGAGACGTTCTGCCAGACCGTGCAGGAGGCGATGGCCTCCGGTGTGCCGGTGGTGGCGCCACGGGCGGGCGGGCCGCTGGACCTGGTGGACCACGGCCGTACGGGGCTGTTGGTGACACCCGGCGACGGCGGTGCGCTCCGGGACGCGGTGCGCTTCCTCGCGGGCAGCGCCGAGCTGCGGGTCCGGTTCGGCACCGCGGCCCGCCAGGCCGTCGCGGACCGTTCCTGGGAGGCGGTCGGCGACCAGTTGCTGGGGCACTACGAGGCCGTGCTCAGCGACCGGCCGGCGGTGGCGGCATGACCGCGCGGCGCACCACCGGGGCGGGTCTGCGGATCGTCCGGATCGCCAACTTCGTCACCCCGGCCTCCGGCGGGCTGCGCACCGCACTGCGCGAACTCGGCGCGGGCTACCGGGCCGCCGGGCACGAGCCGGTGCTGATCGTGCCCGGACCTCCGGGAGCGGACGGAGCGGACGGTCTGCGCGATGAACTCACCGCACAGGGGCGGGTGATCACCGTGCCGGGGCCGGAGCTGCCGGGCAGCGGTGGCTACCGCATGCTGACCGACCGCCGCCGGCTGGCGCGGCTGCTGGAGACGCTGGCCCCCGACCGGCTGGAGGTCTCCGACCGTACGACGCTGCGCTGGACGGGGGAGTGGGCGCGCCGGGCGCGGGTGCCCGCGGTGATGGTCTCCCACGAGAGCGTGGACGGGGTGCTGCGCACCTGGGGTGTGCCGCAGCCGCTCGCCCGTGCCGCCGCGGACCGGCTCAACCGCCGTACGGCGCACGCCTACAGCCGGGTCGTGTGCACCACCGAGTGGGCGGCGGCGGAGTTCGTCCGGGCCGGGGCGCGCAATGTGGTGCGCGCACCGCTCGGTGTCGATCTCGCGGCCTGGCACCCGGACTGCCGCAGCGCCGAGCTGCGGCGGCAGTGCGCGGGCCGGGCGGAGGTCCTGCTGCTGCTCTGCTCCCGGCTGTCGCAGGAGAAGCGGCCGGGCCGGGCCCTGGACGCGCTGGCGGAGCTGCGGCGGCGCGGGGTCGACGCGGCGCTGGTGGTCGCCGGTGACGGGCCGCTGCGGGCGCGGCTGGAGGCCCGGGGGCGGGCCGAGCGGCTGCCCGTGGCGTTCCTCGGGCATCTCGCCGACCGCTCCCGGCTCGCCGCGCTCCAGGCCGGCGCCGACGTCTTGCTGGCGCCCGGCCCGGCGGAGACCTTCGGGCTGGCGGCCCTGGAGGCGCTCGCCTGTGGCACACCGGTGGTCGCCAGTGCGGCGTCGGCGCTGGCGAGTCTGGTCGGTGGCGGCGGGGACACGGCGCTCGACGACGGGCCGTCCTTCGCCGATGCGGTCCAGCGGGTGCTGGCCCGGCCGGAGCCCGCCCGGCGCGCCGCCGCCCGCCGGCGTGCCGAGGGCTACGGCTGGCAGCCCGCCATCGACGCCTTCCTGGCGGCGCATGACGCGCCCGCACCGGTCGGCCGGGCGCTCGCCGCCGCGGCCATACCGCACCAGGCGCGGCCGTTGGGCGGGTGGTGACGATGGCTTCCGAGGAGGTGGTGATACCGGCGCAGGCGCCGGGAGGGGGGCGTTCCCCGGACCCGGGCTGCTTTGTCGCGCTCGGCGATTCGCTGACCGAGGGGCTCGGTGACCCCGTACCGGGCGGCGGCTGGCGTGGCTGGGCAGCGCTGCTGGCCGAGGCGCTGGGTGAGCGGCCCGGCAGCGTCCCGCTGGTGAAGCTGGCGCAGAGCGGGGCGCTGGCCGCCGATGTCGCCGAGCGGCAGCTGCCCGCGGCCCGGACGCTCCGGCCGCGCGTCGCCTCACTGCTCGTCGGGGCGAACGACACCCTGCGCGCCGCCTTCGCCATCGAGCGGGTGGCGGCCGCACTGGACCGGGCGCACGGCGCGCTGAGTGCCGACGGGGCCGTGGTGCTGACGGCCTGTCTGCCGGATCCGGGCCGGATGCTGGGGCTGCCCGCGCCGCTGGCCCGCCCGCTGGGGCGCCGGATGCGCGCCGTGAACACCGTCGTCCATGCGGTGTCCGCCCGCTACGGCGGCGTGCATCTGCACCTCGCCGAGTACCCCTGGGTCACCGAACGCGCCTCCTGGAGCGTGGACCGGCTGCACCCCAGCGAGCGCGGCCACCGGCTGCTGGCCCGCGGCTTCCACACGGCGCTGGCCACCGTCGGCCTGCCCGTCGGACCGCCGCCCGCGCTCACCCTCGACGGGCGGGCGCCGACCCGCGCCGGCGCCGCACTGTGGATGGCGACCCGGGGCACCCGCTGGGTCGCCGACCGGTGCACGGATCTGTTGCCCGGGCTGCTCGGTCTGGCGGCCCAGGAGTGCCGGCACGGCCTGGCCGGCTCCGGGCGGCTGCTGGACGCCGCGGCCGAGCACGCCACCCGCTCCGCGCTCGCCGCGCTGACCCGGCCGACCGGCGCAAACACCGGCAAAGACACCGGGACGGCGAGGGGCGCTGCGACAATGGCGGGGTGACCGGACGCTGGGAGTTCTGGATCGACCGCGGTGGCACGTTCACGGACGTCGTCGGCCGGCGGCCGGACGGGCGGCTGGCCACCACCAAGCTGCTCTCGCACCACCCGGAGCGCTATCGGGACGCCGCGGTGGCCGGCATCCGGATGATGCTGGGGCTCGGCCCGGACGAACCGGTGCCCGCCGACCGGGTATCGGTCGTCAAGATGGGCACCACCGTCGCCACCAACGCCCTGCTGGAGCGCAAGGGCGAACCGACGGTGCTGTTGATCACCGAGGGTTTCCGGGACGCGCTGCGGATCGCCTACCAGAACCGGCCGCGGATCTTCGACCGGCGGATCGTGCTGCCCGAGGCGCTCTACGACCGGGTGATCGAGGTGCCGGAGCGGATCGGCGCACAGGGCGGGCCGGTCCGGCCGCTGGACGTGGACGAGGTCCGCCGGGCGCTGGTCCGGGCCCGCGCGGACGGTCTGCGCAGCGCCGCCGTCGTCCTGCTGCACGGCTACCGCCACGCCGAGCACGAGCAGGCGGTCGCCGAGCTGGCCCGGCGCGCCGGTTTCACCCAGGTCAGCTGTTCGCACGAGGTCAGCCCGCTGATGAAGCTGGTGCCGCGCGGTGACACCACCGTCGTCGACGCCTATCTCTCGCCGATCCTGGGCCGCTATGTCGACGAGATCGCCGCCCAGCTCCCCGGCATCCGGCTGATGTTCATGCAGTCCAACGGCGGGCTGCGGCAGGCCGCGCACTTCCGTGGCAAGGACGCGGTGCTGTCCGGGCCCGCGGGCGGTGTGGTCGGCATGGTCCGCACGTCCGCCGAGGCCGGTGACGGTTACGGCCGGGTCATCGGCTTCGACATGGGCGGCACCTCCACCGATGTGTCCCACTACGCCGGTGAGTTCGAGCGGGTCCTGGGCAACGAGGTCGCGGGCGTACGGATGCGCGCGCCCATGATGGACATCCACACCGTCGCGGCCGGCGGCGGCTCGGTCCTCCACTTCGACGGCCGCCGCTACCGGGTCGGCCCCGACTCGGCCGGTGCGGACCCGGGACCGGCCTGCTACCGGCGCGGCGGCCCGCTCACCGTCACCGACGCCAATGTCATGCTCGGCCGTATCCAGCCCGCGCACTTCCCGGCGGTGTTCGGGCCGGACGGTGACCGGCCGCTGGACGCCGAGGTGGTCCGTACCCGCTTCGCGGAACTGGCCGCGCGGGCCGCCGCCGAGGCCGGGGACGACCGCGGACCCGAGGAGGTCGCGGCCGGCTTCCTGGACATCGCGGTGCTCAACATGGCCAACGCCGTCAAGAAGATCTCCGTCCAGCGCGGCCGGGACATCACCCGCTACGCCCTCACCAGCTTCGGCGGCGCCGGCGGCCAGCACGCCTGCGCGGTCGCCGACGCGCTGGGCATCGACACGGTGCTCGTTCCGCCGCTGGCCGGGGTGCTCTCCGCGTACGGCATCGGGGTCGCCGACGCCACCGCGATGCGCGAGCAGGCCGTGGAGGCGGAGTTCACCGACCCCGGGGCCGTCGGGCAGGTCCAAGAGGTGTGCGACACGCTCGCCGCGCAGACCCGGCGCGAACTTCTCGACGACGGGGTGCCGGACGACTCCGTCACCACCCGCGCCCGGGTGCTGATCCGCTACGCCGGGACCGACTCCACCATCGGTGTCCCGCTGGCCGACGCCGACACCATGGCCGCGGAGTTCGGCCGGGCACACCGTGAGCGCTACGCCTTCACCATGGACAAACCGCTGGTGGCCGAGGCGGTGTCGGTCGAGGCGCTGGGAGCGGCCGGCGGCGCCGGTGACCACGAGACGCAACCCGGCGACAGGGAAGGGGAGTTGACACCTGCCGACACGATCCGGATGTACACCGGCGGCCGCTGGCAGGACACCGGCCTCTACCGGCGCACCGACCTGCGCCCCGGGGACACCCTCACCGGCCCGGCCGTCATCGCCGAGGAGGACGCGACCACGGTCCTCGACCCGGACTGGCAGGCCGCCATGGGCGACCGCGGACATCTCACGCTGACCCGGACCCGGCCGCGCACCGGCCGGGTGGCGGTCGGCACGGCGGCCGACCCGGTGATGCTGGAGGTCTTCAACAGCCTCTTCATGGCCATCGCCGAGCAGATGGGCGTCCGCCTGGAGAACACCGCCCACTCCGTCAACATCAAGGAGCGCCTCGACTTCTCCTGTGCGCTCTTCGACGCCGACGGCAATCTGATCGCCAACGCCCCGCACATTCCCGTGCACCTGGGCTCGATGGGGGAGTCCATCAAGGAGGTGCTCCGGCGCCGCGGTGACGAGATGCGGCCCGGCGATGTGTATGCGATCAACGATCCGTATCACGGGGGCACCCATCTCCCCGATGTCACCGTCGTCACTCCCGTCTTCGACCCCGACGGGGAGACCCTGCTGTTCCTGGTGGCCTCCCGCGGCCACCACGCCGAGATCGGCGGCATCACCCCGGGTTCGATGCCGGCCTTCAGCAGCACCATCCAGGAGGAGGGCATCCTCTTCGACAACTGGCTGCTGGTGCGCGACGGCGAACTGCGCGAGCGCGCGACCCGCGAACTGCTCGCCGCCGGCCCGTACCCCTCCCGCGCACCGGACGCCAACCTCGCCGACCTCCGCGCCCAGATCGCCGCCAATGAGAAGGGCATCCAGGAACTCCGGCGGATGACCGAGCAGTTCGGGCTGGACGTCGTACGGGCCTATATGGGGCACGTCCAGGACAACGCCGAGGAATCGGTCCGGCGGATCATCGCCGAGCTGTCGGACGGCAGCTACCGCTACGAGACCGACAGCGGCGCCGAGATCCATGTGGCGCTGACCGTCGACCGCGCCGCCCGCAGCGCCGTCCTGGACTTCGCCGGCACCTCACCCCAGCAGCCCGGCAACGCGAACGCCCCCAGCTCGGTGGTGATGGCGGCCGTGCTGTACGTCTTCCGGACCCTGGTCGCCGACGACATCCCGCTCAACAGCGGCTGCCTCAAGCCCGTGGAGGTCCGCATCCCGGAGGGCTCGATGCTCGCCCCCGTCTTCCCGGCGGCCACCGTCGCGGGCAATGTGGAGACCTCCCAGGCGGTCACCGGCGCGCTGTACGCCGCGCTCGGCATCCAGGCCGAGGGCTCGGGCACCATGAACAACCTCACCTTCGGCAATGACCGGGTGCAGTATTACGAGACCGTCGCCAGCGGTGCGGGCGCCGGCGACGGCTTCGACGGCGCGGATGCCGTACAGACCCATATGACCAACTCCCGGCTGACCGACCCCGAAGTACTGGAGTGGCGCTACCCCGTCCGCGTCGACAGCTTCGCCATCCGCTCCGGCAGCGGCGGCCGGGGCCGCTGGCACGGCGGCTGCGGCGTCGAGCGCCGACTGCGCTTCCTGGAGCCGATGACCATCGCCGTGCTGACCAACCACCGCCGGGTCGCGCCGTACGGCATGGCGGGCGGCGCCCCCGGTGCGCTGGGCGTCAACTCCATCGAGCGGGCGGACGGTGCGCACGAGGACCTGGCGGGCTGTGACGCGGCGGACGTCGGCGTGGACGATGTGCTGGTGCTGCGCACCCCGGGCGGCGGTGGATACGGGACGCCGGACGGCGACTGACCGGCGTACGGCCCTAGCGCAGGCGCAGGAAGCGGACCGGTGTGCCAGGTGCCGCCTGCGCCGCGGGGGCCAGACAGCGCTCGGGGACGACACCGATGACCGGGTAGCCGCCGGTCGTGGGGTGGTCGTGGAGGAAGAGGACCGGCAGGCCGTTGGGCGGGACCTGGAGGGCGCCCAGGGGCATGCCCTCGCTGGGGAGTTCACCGGTGCGGGCGCGCTCCAGGGGCGGCCCTTCGGTGCGCAGGCCGATGCGGTTGCTGGCGGGGGAGACCCGGAAGCGGCCGGTGGTGAGGGTGCGCAGCCCGGCCTCGGTGAACCAGGCGTCGCGCGGGCCGGGCAGGAACGGCAGCAGGAGTTCCGGCCCCGGACCGGCGTGCGGGACGGCATCGGCGCAGGCCGGCGGGCCGTGCGGGTCGCCAAGCGGGAGGACCGCACCGTCGCTGAGCGGGTCCGGGCCCAGGCCGGAGAGCAGATCGGCGGCGCGGCTGCTGAGCACCGGTTCGGTGTCGACACCCCCGGCGAAGGCGAGATACGAGCGCAGACCGTGGGTGGCGGCTCCCGCGTCCAGGACGGCGCCCGCCGGCACCCGGACCGGGGCGCCCCAGGGGGCGGGGCGGCCGTCGACGGTCACCGGGCAGGGGGCGCCCGTGACGGCGACGGTGGTGGCTGTACGCATCCGCAGGGCGCAGCCCGTGAGTGTGGTCTCCAGGGTGGCGGCGGATCCGGGGTTGCCCACCAGGCGGTTGGCGAGCCGGTGCGCGGGCGCGTCGAGGGCGCCGGCCCGCGGCACCCCCAGGTGAGCATGGCCGGGCCTGCCGAGGTCCTGGACGGTGGTGAGCGCACCGGCCCGGACGACCGAGAAGGCGCGGTCGGTCATCGGGCGGTCTCCTGCGGGACGAAGCGGACGCGGGTGCCGGGGGAGAGCAGCGCCGCCGGTTCGCGGCGCGGGTCCCACAGCACGGTGTCGGTGGTGCCGATCAGCTGCCAGCCGCCGGGGGAGGAGCGCGGATAGACCCCGGTGTACGGGCCGGCGAGGGCGACCGAGCCGACCGGGACCTTGGTGCGGGGCGTGTCCCGGCGCGGTACGTGCAGCGGCTCGGGCAGCCCGGTCAGATAGCCGAACCCCGGCGCGAAACCGCAGAAGGCGACATGGAACTCCGTGGCGGAGTGCCGCCGTACGACCTCATCGGGGGTGACGCCCCACAGGGCGGCGACATCGGAGAGGTCGGGGCCGTCGTAGCGGACCGGGATCTCCACCGTGGGCCGGTCTCCGGCGGTGAGCGGCGGAATGTCCCAGGTGGCCAGTTCGGCGAGGAGGCCACGCGGGTCGGCGAGGCCGTCGAGGAGCACCGTCCGGGCGGCCGGCACGATCTCGCGCAGCGGCGGCAGGGCGCCGTCGGCGGCCCGGCGCAGCAGTTCGGCGTGGAGTGCCTCGACCTCTTCGGCGCTGTCCAGCTCGATGAGCAGCCCGTGTTCACCGACCGGCAGCGGCCTCATACGAAGCTCCGGACGTGGACGCCGGCCGCGGTCAGCTCGGACCGGACCCGCCGGGCGAGTTCCGCGGCCCCGGGGGTGTCGCCGTGCAGACACAGCGAACGGGCCGGGACGGCCACCCGCCGGCCGTCGCGGGCGGTGACGGCGTGGTCGCGGGCCATGCCGAGGGCGCGCTTGACGACCTCGTCGGGGTCGTGGATCACCGCGCCCGGTTCACGGCGCGGTACCAGGGTGCCCTCGGGGGTGTAGGCGCGGTCGGCGAACGCCTCGCCGATGACGGGGAGTTGGGCTCTCGCGGCGGCCTCGTGCAGCCGGGAGCCGGGCAGTCCGAGGACCGGCAGGGCGCCGCCCGCGGCGCGGATACCGTCCACGACGGCGCGGGCCTGCTCCTCGTCGTGCACACAGCGGTTGTAGAGCGCACCATGCGGTTTGACATAGCCGACGCGGGCACCGGCGGCGCGCGCGAAGACCTCCAAGGCGCCGATCTGGTAGGTGATTTCGGCGGCCAGCTCGTCCGGCGGGACCTCCATCGCGCGGCGGCCGAAACCGGCCAGGTCGCGGTAGGAGACCTGGGCGCCGATGACCACACCGCGCTCGGCGGCCAGTTCGCACACCCGGCGCATCGTGGCCGGGTCGCCGGCGTGGAAGCCGCAGGCGACATTGGCGCTGGTGACGACGGAGAGCAGCGCCTCGTCGTCGGTGAGCTGCCAGCGGCCGAAGCCTTCACCGAGGTCGGCGTTGAGATCGATGACGGGAGGGGCATCCATGCTCACGCTGACTCCCTCGCTGCGCTCACTCATGTACGTCCGCTCCAGTGCTCGGGGCCGGCCGGCGTCGGGGACAACGTAAGGGATTGTTCAACGATCCGACAAGAGGTGGATGCCTACCGGACGAAGGTGCGTTGTTTTGTCCCCTCACCTGGGATTGACTTTCGCTGTATGGGATCGGGCGGCTCGAACCTGCCGCCCGGTACGGCGCGAGAGCGGGGAGCGGCATGGCCGGCGGAGTGGCGAAGAACGATCAGGGGCGGCTCACCGAGGTCGCGGGACTGGAGACGGACCGTCCCCTGCTGGGCCGCTCCAGTACGGCCGAGCGGGTCGCCGACATCCTGCGCGACCGGATCGCCGAGGGCTACTTCCCGCCCGGTGCCCGGCTCTCGGAGGAGAGCATCGGCGGTGCGCTGGGCGTCTCGCGCAACACCCTGCGGGAGGCGTTCCGGCTGCTGACCCATGAGCGGCTGCTGGTGCACGAGCTCAACCGCGGGGTGTTCGTCCGGGTGGTGACGGTCGAGGACCTGGAGGACATCTACCGGGTGCGCATCCTCGTGGAGTGCGCGGCGGTACGGGGGCTGGGGCAGGGGCCGTACGGTGCCGGGGTCACCGAAGCCGTGGCGGCGATCGAGGCCGCCGTACAGGCCGGCGAGACCGCCTCGGCGGACCGGGAGTGGCAGGCGCTCTCGACCGCCAACATCCGCTTTCACCAGGCCGTCGTGGCCCTGGCGGGCAGTCCCCGCACGGATGAGCTGATGCGGGGCGTGCTCGCGGAACTCCGGCTGGTCTTCCACGTCATGGCCGACCCACGGCGTTTCCATGCGCCCTATTTGACACGTAATCGCCAGATTGCCGAGGCGCTCCAGGCGGGCGACGCCGCCGAGGCCGAGCGGCTGCTGCGGTCCTACCTGGAGGATTCACGCAGCCAGCTGTCGGGGGCGTACGCACAGCGCATCGCGGAGGGGTGAGCGGCGGGGAAGTCGCCCCTGAGGTCCGCTCCGGGGAGCGCCGCAGATCCGTTGCTGCACAACCCTTGTCGGATCGTTGAACAATCGCCTAGCCTCCGCTGCAATCTGTTCATCTCCTTCACGGGCCCTTTCGGGTCCCCGTACGCGGAAGGCGGACCCATGATCGTGCTCCTCGGCGTGCTCGTGGTCGTGATCGGCTTCGCCACGAAGCGCAATCCCCTGCTGGTCGTAGGGGTGGCCGGCATCGCGACCGGCCTCCTCGGAGGGCTGTCACCGGGCAAGGTGCTCGCCGCGTTCGGCAACGGCTTCGCCGGCAGCCGGGCGGTGACGATCTTCGCGATCACCCTCCCGGTCATCGGCCTCCTGGAGCGCTACGGCCTCCAGGAGCAGGCCCGCAACCTCATCGCGCGGTTCGCCAAGCTCACCACGGGCCGCTTCCTCGCGCTCTACCTCGGTCTGCGGCAGATCGGTGCGGCGGTCGGGCTGACCAACGTCTTCGGCCACGCCCAGACCGTCCGCCCGCTCGCCGTCCCGATGGCCGAGGGTGCGGCCGAGCGCAAGTACGGCCAACTCCCGGACCGGACACGGGAGAAGGTCCGGTCGTTCTCCGCCAGCGCGGACAACGTCGGCCTCTTCTTCGGGGAGGACGTCTTCCTCGCCGTCGGCTCGATCCTGCTGATCACCGGCTTCGTCAACACCACCTACGGCACCCACCTCGAACCGCTTCAGCTCGCCCTGTGGGCGATCCCGACCGCGGTGTGCGCCTTTGTGGTCCACGGCTGGCGACTGCTGCGCCTGGACCGCCAGTTGGAACGCGAACTGCTCACCGCCCATGTCCAGGACACCGCCGTAGTGGAGGCCACCAAGTGATCAAGGCAGAGTGGTTCTACTGGCTGGTGGGCCTCAGCTTCCTGGTGATGGCCGCCCAGATGGTCGCCGACCGCAGCAACCCCAAGCGCTTCGGCACCGGCGCCTTCTGGGGCCTGATCGGCGCCGGCTTCATCTACAGCAGCTGGGTCGTCACCAAGCAGGCACCCGCCGAGCCCCTGGGTGCCGCGGTGCTGGCCATGGCCTGTCTGGCCGGCTTCGGCTTCACCGGACGCGGCACCCCGCGCACCACCTCCACCGAGCAGCGCGTCGCGAGCGCCGCCAAGCTCGGCAACCGGCTGTTCATCCCGGCGCTCACCATCCCGGTTGTCGCCATGGCCTGCGCCATCGGCGTCAAGCACCTGTCCTTCGGGGGCGAGCCGGTCCTCGAAGAGGGCAGCGAGACCATTCTGGGCCTCGGTATCGGCGCCGTCGTCGCCCTCGTCGTCGGCATGATCATCCTCCGCGAGAAGCGGATCTCGGTGCCCGTGCAGTCCGGCCGTTCCATGCTGGAGGCCATGGGCTGGGCCATGCTGCTGCCGCAGATGCTGGCCACACTGGGCGCCATCTTCCAGGTCTCCGGCGTCGGCGACCAGGTCGGCAAGCTCACCAGCTCCGTCCTGCCCAAGGACTCGCTCTACATCGCGGTCGTCGTCTACTGCGTGGGCATGTTCGCCTTCACCATGATCATGGGCAACGCCTTCGCCGCGTTCCCCGTGATGACCGCGGCCGTCGGCTGGCCCGTGCTGGTCGAGCACTTCGACGGCAACGCCCCCGCCGTACTGGCCATCGGCATGCTCGCCGGATTCTGCGGCACCCTCGTGACCCCCATGGCCGCCAACTTCAACATCGTCCCGGCGGCGCTGCTGGAACTGAAGGACCAGTACGGGCCCATCAAGGCGCAGCTGCCCACCGCGGGGGTACTGCTCGGCTGCAACATCGTGATCATGGCGCTGTTCGCCTTCTGAGCAGGTCCCCGGGGTACCGCCGCTCCGCCGGGCGGTACCCCGGGGGCCTGGTCCGCTCCGTCCCCGCTCCACCCGTCGCACCGAGGATGACCGTATGACCCGGGTACTGCTGACCGGATTTGCCCCCTTCGGGGGCGAATCCCTCAATCCCTCCTGGCAGGCCGTCCGTGCCGCCGCGGCCGAACCACCTGTTGGCATCGAGGTCTCCGCCATCGAATTGCCCTGCGTCTACGGAGCCTCGATCGCGGTGCTGCGGGCCGCGATCGAGGAGGCCCGGCCCGAGATAGTGGTGAGCGTCGGCCAGGCGGGCGGCCGTCCCGACATCACCGTCGAACGCCTCGCCGTCAACGTCGACGACGCCCGGATCCCCGATGCCTCGGGTGCCGAACCGATCGACGAGGCGATCGTGCCCGGCGGCCCCGCCGCGTACTTCTCCACCCTGCCGATCAAGGCCTGTGTGGCGGCCGTCCGCGCCGCCGGGCTGCCCGCCTCCGTCTCCAACACCGCGGGCACCTTCGTCTGCAACCACGTCTTCTACGGTCTCGCCCACCTCATCGCCACCGAACTGCCCGGTGTACGCGGCGGATTCGTGCACGTCCCCTACACACCGGAGCAGGTCGTCGACCGTTCCCAGCCGTCCCTCCCGTCCGAGGCCGTCACCCGGGCCCTGCACGAGATCGCCCGTACCGCCGCGCGCACCCGCACCGACATCCGCGTCGCCGGCGGGGCCACCCACTGAGACCGGCACCCGGCGCCAACGGGACCTGGCGGCCGGTCCTCGCGGACCACGCCGTAGACTGTCGCGTCGGTCCGTGAGCGGCCCGAGAGCGGTCCGTCAACGGATCCACCTGCGGTTCCACCCATGAACGGATCCGCGCCGTTTCGTCCGTTGTCAGTGCGAGCGCCTACTCTGTGCGACGTGACTTTTTCCGCCCCGGGGGCTGCTGCGCCCCAGCTCAACGGCCCTCACCGGCCTGCGCCGGGCCCGGCCGCCGACGAGGGCCTGGCCCGTCGGCTGCGTGCCCTGGCATGCACCGCGCCGCTGCACGATCTCGATGTGCGCAAGGCCAACCTCGCGGGCGAGTACGGCGTCTACGCCATGGCGGAGGTGGCGCTGGCCGTCATCGACCTCGTCACCCTCAACATGGACTTCGACACCGGCGCCGACCACGAGGAAATAGTGGCGAAGGTGCTCCCCCGGATCGCCGCCCAGGCCCCGCGCCGTCCCGCGGGTGAGCATGAGCGGGTCGCCCGCTGGGTGCTGGAGAATCTGATCAACGTCGGCAGCGTGGACCGCGGCTTCCGCGCCGTCTACGGCACCTTCAACACCGAGGGTGAGTACGTCCGCCGCGACTACGACTTCAAGCTCATCGAAGAGGTGCCCGGCGGCGGTGGCAGCGTCTACCTCCGGGCGACCGACGAAGCGGTCAACGTCCTGGTCGGCGCGCTCGACACGGACGTCACCAGCGCCCAGATCGCCGCCGAGGTCAAGCTGGAGGTGCTGATCAACCGCGGCCGGCTGGCCGACGCCCAGCTCGCCGCCGAACAGGCCCGCTACCGCACCGTGCAGTATGCGGAGACGCTCCGCAGGACCCTGGACGCCACCCGCCGCAACGTCCGCGCCGTGGACTGGCTGGAGACCGTCCCCGACATGATCACCGAGGCGCTGGACCACGTCGCGGACCGCTACCGCCACGAGAACGCCATCCTGACGAACATCCGCAAGGCCCGGGACGAGACCGAGGAGCCCGAGCACAAGCGGCGCGCCGCCGAGCTCGTCGACATCGTCAAGGACTGCATCCGCCGCCACACCCAGCTCCAGTCCCGGCTGCTGGAGGCCGGGCCGCTGTTCCGCGCCGAACAGGACCGGCAGGCCTTTGCCACCCCCGCCGCCCGCGCCGGACTCGACCTCTACGGCCAGTTGGTCGCCCCCCTGCTGCCGCTCCCCGCCGAGCAGGCCATCCGTGTCACCGACGCCTTCTTCGCCAAGGGCACCGGACTGCGCACCCCGACGGCCGCGCGCATAGGGGACCTCGTCGAGATGCTGCTCACCCCGCCCATGGAGCGTGAGCACCTCGGCGCCGAGATGCCCGAGCCCGACCTGGTGGCCACCCCTGACGACAGCCGCTTCAGTGAGGCCCAGCTCGACGCCGCGATGGCGCTGCTGGACCTGCCCGCCGACGCGCCCCGCAGGCTCTCCGGCCTGCTCGCCGAGGCGCGCCGCGGCGACCCCGAACTCCCCTACCTCGTCGCCCTGCTGGCCGTACACGCCGCCAGCCCGCCCGTCGGCACGGCCTACCGCCAGGGCGAACAGCAGCTGCTGTTCGCCGTCGACGACGGCACGGAGCTGATAGACCCCGAGTTCGGCGGCGCCGACCTCATCGTCGGCACGGCGCTGCTGGACTCCGCCGGAATGGCCGCGGACCGCTCGGAGGTGGCCTGATGCCCCGCGCCCAGGACGAGCGGTCGGCGAACGGCGGGGTATGGCCGGTCCGGCGGGGCCGTGGCGCGCCGGGTGGCCGTCCGCCGTCGCACCGGCCCGAGATGTCCCCGACCGTCCCTCGCAAGGAGCTTGTCCCGTGACCCAGTACGACGAGACGCCGCAGCCGGACCCGGCGTCCGGGGCCGGTGAGCCGGGCTGGGGTGCGCCCACCGCCGACGCCGATACGGGCGCGGCGGGAACCTCCCCCAAGCTCTCGGCTTCGCTCGAGCAGGGGGGACCCCCATCCAAGCCCTCGGCTCCGTTCCCGTTCCCGCTTTCGCTCGAACGGGGGGACCGCCAGGAGCAGCAGAGTTCCCACCCCCTCACCCCCGCCGATGCCGCCGACGCCGCCCGGCTGGTCTCCTTCGGCCTCCAGCCGAAGCTGCTGCCCGCCCGCGACGCCGAATACAGCGAACTCCTGCGCCGCTATCGGGACGACCCCGCCTTCGCCCGGCTCGCCGACGCCGTCGCCACCGGCCTCGGCCTGGTCGTGCTGGAGGTGTCCACCCGCGCCGGGATGGCCGTCACCGCCGACGAGGACTCCGTCTTCGCCGTACGGATGGGCGACTACGCCCGCCGCGCCTCCGCCGACTCCGCCGACCGCTTCCTGCACGGTCTGGCCCATCTGGCCGTCGCCGCGCTGGCCTTCCCGCGTCCCGAGGACCTCGCCGACGACGGCTACATCGGCCGGATCACGGTCAACGGCGTCGATGCCTTCGTCCGGCAGGCCTGCCGCCGGCTGGAGGAGCGCGCCGAGCAGGAGGGCGAGAACACCGACCCGGCCACCGACGCCCCCGGCCTGGAGTCCGCCTGGCGGATCTACGCCCGGCGCAGCGCGACCGGCGCCACCAAGGACGCCCGCCGGCTCGCCGGCTCGACCACCGGCATCATCGCCAAGGCCGTCACCTTCCTCGTCGACTCCGGCTTCCTCCAGCGCACCGGTGACGACGCCGGCGGCGCCTACCGCACCACCGCCCGCTATCAGCTCCAGGTCCGCGACATGGCCGGCAGCGCCGCCATGGCCGAACTCCTGGAGCTGGGCATCGTCCCCGTCACCGACGGCAGCGCCGCCCTGCTGCCGGGCGAGGACACCGACGACCTCGCCCTGGTCGCGGACGCCGGACTTCCCTTCCACTCGGGCTGACGGGCCCCTCGACCGCCGACCACCCGGTGGCCGCCCGCCGCCACCCCTTCCCGACACGACAACGAGAGTCCGCCATGTACGAGCTGTCCCGGGTCCGCCTCTACTCCATCGGGCCCGCCGGTGCGCGCTATGCCAACACCGTCATGGACCTGCGCGGAGTCGGTGCGCCCGTACCCCAACCGGCCCCGGCCCAGGCGGACTTCTTCGAGGACGAACCGGTCGGCCCGCCGCGCCGGCCGGCGCCCGCGGGTGTGCTCTTCCTGGAGAACGGCGGCGGTAAGTCCGTCCTGCTCAAGCTGATCTTCTCGGTGATGCTGCCCGGCCACCGCAACACCCTCGGCGGCGCCAGCTCCGGCGTGCTGCGCAAGTTCCTGCTCGCCGACGACTGCGGCCATGTCGCCCTGGAGTGGCAGCACGTCCTCACCGGCGAGAGCGTGGTCGTCGGCAAGGTCAGCGAGTGGCGCGGCCGGCAGGTCTCCAACGACCCCCGGAAGTTCGCCGAGGCCTGGTACAGCTTCCGGCCCGGCCCCGGCATGAGCCTGGACTCCCTCCCCGTCGCCGAGGCCACCGTCGTCCGCCCCCGCCAGGAGAGCGGCGAGGGCAGCTCCGGCGCCCAGGGCCGCCGCCGTACGATGAAGGGCTTCCGTGACATCCTCACCGAGGCCGGGAAGAACTACCCCAATCTGGACGTCGTCTGGGAAGAGATCCACGAGCGCTGGAACGAGCACCTCGGCGAGCTGGGCCTGGACCCGGAGCTCTTCCGCTATCAGCGGGAGATGAACGCCGACGAGGGTGAGGCGGCCGGCCTGTTCGCGGTCAAGAACGACTCGGACTTCACCGACCTGCTGCTGCGCGCCGTCACGGACACCCGCGACACCGACGGCCTCGCCGATCTGGTGCACGGCTTCGCCCACAAGCTCGGCCGGCGCGCCGAACTCACCGCCGAACGCGACTTCACAGCCGGCTCCCTCGATCTGCTCTCGCGTATCGCCGACGCCGCCGAGCAGCGTGAACGCGCCCGTGAGGTGCACGCCGGGGCCGAGCGCCGCACCCGCGGTCTCGCCCAGCGGCTGCACGCCCGGGGCACCGAGGAGCGCGGCCGGGCCGCCGAGCTGGCCGAGCAGGTCGCCGCCGCTGCGCACCGCGTGACCGACGCCGAGCGGGTCCGCGAGCGCCGCTCCCTGGTCTCCGCCGAACTCGCCTACCGGCACGCCTCGCTGGCGCTGGCCGCCGCGGAGAAGGGCGCCGCCGCCCAGCGCCGGGAGCTCAACGATGCCCGTACGCTGCACAGCGCCTGGCAGGCCGCCGAGACCGCGCTGCGGCACCGCGCCGCCGCGGACCGCTCCGCGCGGGTCGCCGCCGCCATCCGCGAGGCCGAGCGGGACGCCGCGCCCGCGCTCGCCGCCCGCGCCACCGCCGCCGCCGATCTGGTCCGCGCCCTGCACACGGCGGCCGAGGCCGGTGAGCGGATCGCCAACGAGGAAGAGGAGCACTCCGCCACCCTCCAGGAGGCCGGTGAATCGGCGCACCGCGACGCCACCAGCGCCGCCACCCACGCCCAGCGCGCCCGCAGTGAGGCCGAGCATCTCAAGCAGCGGCTCGCCGAGGTCGCCGAGGAGACCGCCGAGGCGGTGCGGGCCGGCTGGCTGGACGACAGCGCCCCCGACGCCGACCCGGCACGCGCCGCGCTCGCCGCCTCGGACGCCGAGAAGACCGCCGTCGAGTCCTGGGACTCGGCCCGTGAAACCGCCCGGCAGGCCACCGACCGGGCCCGGTCGGCCACCGCCCGGCACTCCGCCGCGGAGCTGGCGGCGGCCCGCGCCGAGGACGCCGCCGAGGCCGCCGAGCGCGCCTACGAGGCCGAGCGCCGGGCCGCCGAGTCCATCGGCGCCGAGCAGCGGCTCGCCGACCTCCTCGGCCTCCCGCAGTCCGAGGCCAAGTCCGTGCCCGGTCCCCGTACGGCAGCGTCCGGTTCGGATCCGGGCGCCGTGCGCCGTCCCACCGCGGGCCCGCTGACCGCCGAGGAGCTGGACCGCAACGCCGACGAGCTGCGCGAGCTGCTGGAGGAGGGCGTCGCCGGCGCCGAACGGCAGCTGTTCGACCTGCGGACGGCCGCCGCCGACGATGCGCGGATCCTCGGCGCGCTGGGCGACGGCGGTCTGCTGCCGCCGGGGCCCGATGTGCTGGCCGCCGTGGAGTATCTCGGCGAGCACGGCGTGCCCGCGCTGCCGGGCTGGCGCTATCTCGCCCAGTCCGTCGACCCCGCCGACCACACCCGGGTGCTGGCCGCCCGCCCCGAGCTGGTCGACGGCGTGATCATCACGGACCCGGAGACCCATGTGCGGGCCCGCGAGGTGCTCGCCCAGGCCGCGCTGCTGCCCCGCTCGGCCGTCGCGGTCGGCACCGCCGCCGCGCTGCTCGCGCCCACCCCCGCGCCCGACGAGCGGGACACCGGCGTCTTCCTCGTCCCGCCGAACCCGGCGATGCACGACGAATCCGCCGCCGACGAGGAGCGCCAGGCGCTGCGGGCGCGCGCCATAGAGCGCGACGAGGAGATCCGGGCGCTGGCCGCCCGGCTCGCCGGGGACCGTGCGCTGGCCGCCCGGCTCGGCTCGTGGCGTACGGGCTGCCCGGCCGGCCGCCTCGCTGAACTGGCCGCCGCCGCGCAGGAAACCCGGACGGCCGCCGAGGAGGCCGCCGCGGAGCTGGCCGAGGCTCGTGCGGCGCGCGCCGAGACCGATGAGGCCGCGGCCGAGGCCACCCGGGTGCGCGATGAGCGCCAGGAGGCCGCGCAGCGTGCCCGGCGCGCCGCCGATCTGCTGGCCGGGCTCGCCCACCGGCTGCGCGAGCGTGCCTCCTGGCAGTCCCGGATGCGGGAACTCGCCGATGAGGCGGCCGAGTTCGAGGCCCGCGCCGAGGAGTGCGTGGACCGGGCGCGGGCCGCCGACGAGGACCGCCGGGCCGCTCAGCGCGCCGCCGACGACGCCCGTCGTACCGCCCGCGCGCTGCGCGCCGAGCGGGCCGAGATCGCGGGTGTACCGGACGACCTGGGGGAGGCCCCCGAGGGGGCCAACACCTCGCTGCCCGCCCTGCGCGAGGCCTACCGCGCCGCCTCCCAGCTCTACGAGAAGGTCGGCGTCGGTGCCGATCTGCGCGCCGAACAGGCCCGTGCCGAGGGCGACGAGAGCGCCGCGCTGGCCGAGCTGAACCGCCTCACCAACAAGGTCCGCACCCGCGCCGAGGCGCTCCTGGAGAGCCCGGACGCCGCCGACGGCCCGTCCCGGCAGGCCGCCGCGGCCCGCGCCGAGTCGCTGGTGCACATGCTGGAGACCCGCGCCTCGGCCGCCAGTGAGCAGCTCGGCCGGCTGCGCGGTGAGGCCGAGCGGCTCGCCCCCACGGACGGCGAGGCGCACACCGAGCTGCCCGAGGAGCTGGTGCCCGCGGACGCCGACCGCGCCAAGGAGCTGCTGCGCACCGCGGCGGGCGAACTGGCCACCGCCGGCGAGGCGTTGACGGCCGCCCGGGACCGGCACGAGGAGCTGCTGCGCGGCCACCGCGCCGCCGAGGACGCGGCGGGCGGCTTCGACGAGACCGCCGCTCTGCTGCGCGATCTGCTCCGTGACCACCAGGACGCCGAGGATCCGGCGGACGGGCAGATCGAGGCGTACGCCGGACAGCTGGCGGACGCCCGGCAGGCCGCCGCCGAGTCCCGCCGCTCGCTGCGCGGCTGCGCCGCCGATCTGTCCACCGCCGAGTCCGCGGTGCGCGAGGCGAGCGACATCCTCGTACGGCACGCCAACTCCACCCGCTACGAACAGGTCCGCACCCCCGCCCGGCAGCAGATCCGCGAACTGCCCGCCTCGGCCCTCCCGGATCACGCCGCCAAGTGGGCGGAGGCGTTCGCGCCCCGGCTGCGGGTGCTCACCGACGAGCTGGAGCAGCTGGAGCGCAACCGCGACTCCATCGTCGACCGGCTGCGCGGACTGGTCGAGTCGTCGCTGACGACGCTGCGCTCCGCCCAGCGGCTGTCGCGGCTGCCCGAGGGGCTGGGGGAGTGGTCCGGGCAGGAGTTCCTGCGGATCCGCTTCGAGGACCCCGACCAGGCCACGCTCACCGAGCGGCTCGGCGAGGTGATCGACGAGGCGACCCGCGCGGCCGTGAAGAAGAACAGCGATCTGCGGCGGGACGGGATGTCCCTGCTGCTGCGCGGGGTCAGTGCGGCGCTCCAGCCGCGCGGGGTGGCCGTGGAGATCCTCAAGCCGGATGCGGTGCTGCGCGCCGAGCGGGTGCCGGTCGGGCAGATGGGCGATGTCTTCTCCGGCGGCCAGCTGCTGACCGCCGCCATCGCGCTGTATTGCACGATGGCGGCGCTGCGCAGCAACGACCGGGGCCGCGACAAGCAGCGGCACGCCGGCACGCTGTTCCTGGACAACCCCATCGGCCGCGCCAACGCGACCTATCTGCTGGAGCTCCAGCGCGCCGTCGCCGATGCGCTGGGCGTCCAGCTGCTGTACACCACCGGCCTGTTCGACACCACCGCGCTCGCGGAGTTCCCGCTGGTCATCCGGCTGCGTAATGACGCGGATCTGCGGGCCGGGCTGAAGTACATCAGTGTCGAGGAGCATCTGCGGCCGGGCCTGCCGCAGCCGGACCCGTCCGGCGAGGCGGTGCACGGGCAGATCACGGCGACGCGGATGTACCGCCGCCCGGAGGAACCGGCCCCTGAGAAGCCGTCCCCCGAGGAGCCGGCGGACCCGGCCGGCGGGTGACCGGCGGCGCGGGAGGTCCTGCGGTCAGACCACCACCACCGACCGCAGGACCTCCCCGCGCTGCATCTTGGCGAAGGCCGGTTCGATGTCGTCGAGGCCGATGGTCTCGCTGATGAACCGTTCCAGATCGAGCTTGCCGCTCAGGAACAGATCGATCAGTACCGGGAAGTCGCGGCTGGGCAGACAGTCGCCGTACCAGGACGACTTCAGTGCGCCGCCGCGCGAGAAGAGATCGATGAGCGGCAGCTCGATCCGCATGTCCGGCTCGGGCACGCCGACCTGGACCAGTGTGCCGGCCAGGTCGCGCATGTAGAACGCCTGCCGGTAGGTCTCGGGGCGGCCCACCGCGTCGATCACCACATCGGCGCCGTGCCCGCCGGTGAGCGCCCGGACCGCCTCGACCGGGTCCGTACCACGGGAGTTGACGGTGTCGGTGGCGCCGAACCGCTCGGCGGCGTCCAGCTTGCCGTCGTCGAGGTCCACGGCGATGACCCGCCGCGCCCCGGCCCGGGAGGCGCCCGCGATGGCGGCGTTGCCGACGCCGCCGCAGCCGATGACGGCGACCGTGTCCCCGCTGCCCACGCCGCCGGTGTGCACCGCCGCCCCGTACCCGGCCATCACTCCGCAGCCGATCAGCCCCGCGGCCTCGGGGCGCGCCGAGGGATCGACCTTCACCGCCTGGCCCGCGGCGACCAGCGTCTTCTCGGCGAAGGCGCCGATGCCCAGCGCCGCCGTCAGCTCCGTGCCGTCCAAAAGGGTCATGGGCCGGTCGGCATTACGGGAGGCGAAGCAGTACCAGGGACGGGCGCGGCGGCAGGCGCGGCACTGCCCGCAGGGCGCCCGCCAGGCGAGCACCACGTAGTCGCCGGGCGCGAGTTCGGTGACACCGGGGCCGACGGCCTCGATGACGCCGGCCGCCTCGTGGCCGAGCAGATAGGGGAAGTCGTCGCCGATCGCGCCGTCGCGATAGTGCAGATCGGTGTGGCACACCCCGCTGGCCTGGACGGTCACGAGCACCTCGCCCGGGCCGGGATCGGGCACGAGGATCGGCAGCACCTCGACGGGGGCGCCCTTCTTGAGGGCGACGACGGCGCGGGCTTCGTGCGGCATGTCTCACTCCTAAAGCAGCGCCTGCGGCGGCGGCAGGGCGGGTAGCACGCGTGGGGTGGCACGGATGCCGGTGAGGGGTTGGAGTGGTGCGCTGTGCGGAGAACGGGGACGGTGGTGGAGAACGGTCCGCCTCCGTCGCCGTGTTGCCTATAGCGCGCTTGGTTGCGCTATAGGAGACATGCTGGAAGTCCGCCAGGGATACGTCAAGGGGGATTTTCCGCTACCCGCTCAACCCGGGTACCCCATCCGGCGGGAGAGGTCGGCGGCCGCCTTCGCGGCCCGCTCCGCGAGCTCCGGCAGCAGCTGACGCTCCATCCGGTACGCCGGTCCGGAGAGGCCGATCGCGCCGATCACCGCGCCGTCGTGGGCCCGCACCGGCGCCGCCACCGCGTTCAGGCCGATCTCCAACTCCTCGCTGGTGCAGGCGAATCCGTCCTCCAGCGCTGCGGTCAGCTGCTCGCGCAGACCGGCCGCCGTGGTCAGGGTGTGCTCGGTGAACCGCGGCAGCTTGCGGGTCACCAGGGTCTCCCGGCGCGGGGCCGGCAGACACGCCAGCAGGACCTTGCCGCTGGCGGTGGCGTGCAGCGGGGTCCGGCGGCCCAGCCAGTTGTACGCGGTGACCGCCGCGGAGCCCCTGGCCTGCATGATGTTGACCGCGGCATCGCCGTCCAGTACCGCGATGTTGGCGGTCTCCCCGGTGTCCTCGGCGAGCGCCCGGCACACCGGCTGGCCCTCCTGGGAGATGTCCAGCCGGATCGCCGCGGCGCCCGCCAGCCGCAGCACCCCGGCGCCCAGGTAGTACTTCCCGCGCTCCCGCTCCTGCTCCACCAGGCCGCGGTTCTCCAGCACCCCGAGGATCCGGAACGCGGTTGATTTGTGGACGCCCAACTCCTCGCTGATCTCGGTCACCCCGGCCTCGCCCAGCTTCGCCAGGATCTCCAGCACGCTCACCGCGCGGTCCACGGACTGGACGGATCCCGCCCCGCCGCGCCGTTCCTCGGACCGGTCGTCTGCCGTATCGGAAGTGTTCGGCATGGGTCTTTGTGTCACCACCCGGTGGCCCCGCGGGGCACGTCTGAAGGCATCTGCCGGGAAGCACTTGACGGCCCGCTCCCCGGCTTGGATTCTGTTGCGCATCGCGCTTTGCGATGCGTTATTCAGAACACATGATACCGATCAGCGAGAGGGGGGCCAGATGATTCCCGTCTGCCGTATCGAGGACCTGCCCGAGGGTGAGTCCGTCCGGATCGAGATCGACGACGCCACACCGGCCATTGCCGTCTTCCATGCCGAGGGTGGCTACTACGCCGTCGACGACACCTGTAGCCACCAGGACGCCTCGCTCTCCGAAGGCTGGGTCGAGGGCTGCTTCGTCGAATGCCCGCTGCATGCGGCCCTGTTCGACCTGCGCACCGGAGCCCCGGCCTGTCTGCCCGCCCGCCGGCCGGTGCGCACGCACCAGGTCGACGTCCTGGACGGCATCATTCATGTGCGGCCCGCCGTGCGGGAAGAGGCGGTGGCGTAAAAACCCGTCGGTCAGGCGGCCGCGCGGTCGACCCCCGACGAAGCCTTCCGGGACTCCCGGCGCTGCTGCCGCCGGGCCCGGCGCCGCTCACGGCGCAGCTCCCGGGCCGTACTGCTCGGCTGCGACCGCACCCCGTTGCGCTGCACCCACACCTGGCGGGTGACCCAGACATCCAGCACGCCCCAGGTGGCGACCACGGTGCTGGCGACCGTGCTGAGCACCGCGGGAAACGCGAGCCAGGAGCCCGCCAGGGTGCTCAGGAACGCCACCATGGCCTGGATCAGCGTGAGCGCCACGATGATGACGGCGCGCACGGCGGCGGTGCGTACCGGCTCCGCCATCCGGGGCCGGGCCGCCGGTTCCTCCTGCCACAAGGGCTGTCTGCCGGTGTCCATGACCGCGTCACTCTCCCCGCACTCTCCCCGCGTGTCCGGCTCCTTGGTGGCTGCCCGGATTTCACCGGTACACGCCCCTGTGCCGCACTCCGTCCTTTCCCATGGTCACGTACCGGGCGCGCACAGGGTTCCCCGGGGGGTAGAGCAAAAACCGGCCAACCGACCGGCTTTCGGCCGGACACCGATGACATCCGCCGGTCCCGGAAACACGGGCGGGTTGTCCGGGAATCACCGGACAACTCATGACGATTTCTCCCCCGCACCCGCCCCGACCTCCGAAGAGGCCTTCGGCTCGGTCCCCCGAGGGTAGTAGGCTCGCGCCGTTTGTTGACGGAACACCACCCCCGTGCGCCGGGGTTGACGTAGGGGAGGCCATGCGCTTTCGCGGGAAGTCGGTCCGCCGGAAGATCGTGGCGTTGCTGCTCGTACCGTTGGTGTCCCTGACGTCCATGTGGGCGTTCATGACCTACCTCACCGGGCGGGAGGCCGACCAGCTGCTGGACGTCGGCAACGTCGTACAGAAGCTGGGATATCCGGTCGAGGGCGTCGTCCAGGCGCTGCAACGGGAGCGCCGGCAGAGCCTGCTGTACCTCGCCGACCGGCGCGGCGCCAACGCGCTCGGCGAGCTGCGGGCACGGTCCCGGGCCACCGACGAGGCCGTCACCCGGCTCCGTACCGACGCCGGCACCCGCGACATCCGCGAGGACCTCACCGGCGACACCGGCAACCGGATGCGCGGCATCCTCAAGGGCCTGTCCGGACTCGGCTCGCTGCGCGCTCAGGTCGAGGACAACACCGTCTCCCGCGACGAGGCCCTGGAGGGCTACAACTCCCTCGTCGACCCCAGCTATGACTTCCTCGCCGCGCTCCACGCCCTGGAGAACGTGGAGATGGACAAGCAGGGCCGGGCGCTGGTCATCGTCACCCGCGCCCGGGAGGCCGTCGCCCGCGAGGACGCGCTGATGTCCGCGGTGCTCGCCTCCGGCAGCATGAGCAAGCGCGATCTGCGGGCGCTGTCCGACCGGGTCGCCGAGCGCCGGGTCCTCTACGAAACCAGCCTCTCCATGCTGCCCGCGAAGGACCGCGGCCTCTATGAGGACTACTGGCGCTCCGCACCGGCCCGCGAGCTGACGTCCTACGAGGACCGGGTGATCGCCGCCGGCGACCGGGGCGGACCGGAAACGGTCAACGCCGAGCGCTGGAACACCGCGGCGAAGAAGGTCCTCGGCGATCTCCAGCGGATGGGCAAGGCCGCCGGCGACCGCTACCAGGAGCGGGTCGCCCCGGTCGCCACCAACATCCTGCTCAAGGCCGCTATCGCCGGTGTCCTCGGCTTTGTCGCGGTGCTGGTCTCGATCATCGTCTCGTTCCGGATCGGCCGCCGCCACGTGCGCGACCTCATCCGGCTGCGCAAGGCCGCCCATGATGTCTCCGGCGTCCGGCTGCCGAGCGTCATGCGGCGGCTGGCGGCCGGCGAAAAGATCGATGTGGAGACCGAGGCACCCCGGCTCGTCTTCGGCCAGGACGAGACCGGCCAGGTCGGCCAGGCGCTCAACACCCTTCAGCGGGCCGCGATCGAGGCCGCGGTCAAGCAGTCCGAGATGCGCCGCGGGGTCTCCGAGGTGTTCGTCAACCTCGCCCGCCGCAGCCAGGTCCTGCTGCACCGCCAGCTGACCCTCCTGGACGCCATGGAGCGGCGCACCGAGGACACCGACGAGCTCGCCGACCTCTTCCGGATCGACCATCTGACCACCCGCATGCGGCGGCATGCAGAGGGCCTGGTCATCCTCTCCGGCGCGGCCCCCTCCCGGCAGTGGCGCAAACCGATCCAGCTGATGGACGTGGTGCGCGCGGCGGTCGCCGAGGTGGAGGACTACGAGCGGATCGAGGTGCGCCGGCTGCCGCGGCTCGCGGTGGACGGCCCCGCGGTGTCCGACCTCACGCACCTGATCGCCGAACTCCTGGAGAACGCTACGGTCTTCTCCCCGCCGCACACCGCCGTCCAGGTGCTGGGCGAGCGGGTCGCCAACGGCTACACCCTGGAGATCCACGACCGCGGTCTGGGCATGGCGCCCGATCTGCTGCTGGAGGCCAATCTCCGGCTCGCCGAGACCCCCGAGTTCGAGCTGTCCGACACCGACCGGCTCGGGCTGTTCGTGGTCAGCCGGCTCGCCCAGCGGCAGAACGTCCGGGTCTCCCTCCAGCCCTCGCCGTACGGCGGCACCACCGCCGTGGTCTTCCTCCCCGGGACGCTGCTCACCGAGACCGCCGACGGCGGCCGGGAGGACGAGGAGCCGGCCACCGGCGGCCCCGTCGGCAACGAACTGGAGCACGCGGCGGGCAAGTTGGCCGCGCTGGCGCAGCTGCCGGTGCCGCGGCCCGAGCGCGAGCGGGACCCGGCCGTCATCGACGGGCCGGTCGAACTGGAGGCACCGCTCGGCCCGGACGAGCCGGGCCCCGACGAGAACGACGGCCTCTTCCGGAAGCGGGAACGCGGCCGCGACACGAAGGGCCCCGCCGCACCGGCCGGACCGTCCCCGGCGGCGCGCGCCATCGCCCCCCTGCCGCCCGCTCCGGAGGGCGAGCAGCACCAGCAGACCCGGGATCAGGCGCCCGGCGGACCGGCCCCGCTGCCGCGCCGCCGCCGCCCGCCGGTGCTGGTCTCCGACCACGGCCGCACGGTCGACGACCGCGACGCCCAGCGCAAGCGGGACACCGAACGCCCCGCCCCGGAGGGCTCCGAACGCCCCGGCCCCGAGGGATCCGGGCGTGCCGCGGACCGGCCGTCGTCGTCCGGCGCGCCCCAGGACCCGGCGCCCGGGACCCCGCAGCGCGCCGAGGGACCGGACACGCCCGCGCCGACCACGTCCACCGGCCTGCCCCGCCGGGTGCGGCAGGCCAGCCTCGCGCCCCAGCTCAAGGCCGACGCCGCCGAGCCGGCCGAGGCGCGCGCCACCGCCCCGGCCGCGGACGACCGGGACGCCGAGGCGGTACGCGCCCGGATGGCCTCGCTCCAGCGTGGCTGGCAGCGTGGCCGGCGCGACAACGGCGAGGACCCGCGCGAGCCCGGCACGCCACCGCGGGGCGAGGCCCCGGCCGCGGACACCACAGGCCCGGACCGCACAGGCCCGGACGCCCGTGACACCTTTGACCACGACGGTGACGTCACGGGCAGCACAGCACCACCAGGAACCACATCGGGAGGGGACGGTCCATGACCGCACCGAAGGCAGCAGCTTCCACCGCACCGGTCTCGGCGAAGGGAGCCGGCGAGCTGAACTGGCTTCTGGACGAACTGGTCGAGCGGGTCGGCTCCATCCGCAAGGCACTCATCCTCTCCAGCGACGGGCTGGCCACCGGCGCCTCCAAGGACCTGACCCGCGAGGACGGCGAGCATCTGGCCGCGGTCGCGTCCGGCTTCCACAGCCTGGCCAAGGGCGTCGGCCGGCACTTCGACGCGGGCCAGGTCCGGCAGACCATGGTCGAGCTGGACGATGCGTTCCTGTTCGTCAGCGCGGCCGGCGACGGCAGCTGCCTGGCCGTACTGGCCGATGCGGACTCCGATGTCGGGCTGATCGCCTACGAGATGACGCTGCTGGTCAAGCGCGTGGGCACGCACCTGGGCACCGCGCCCCGGTCCGGCCTGACTCCCTGAGAGCGACGAGGGTGACGCCACGAGCGCGGGTAGCCGGTTCCTCGTGCGCAGACGCGCGCCCCGCGGGTGCGGGGCCGGGCGCGGCGAGGTTGCGGCATGAGTGAGCAGGACGGCCGGGCGGCGCGGGACCGGGAGGCGGCGCGCTGGTTCGACGACGACGCGGGTCCGGTCGTCCGGCCGTACGCCATGACGCGCGGGCGCACCCGTACGGCGGCGGAAGGGCGCCTCGATCTGATCGCGCTGGTGATCGCCGAGAGCCGCACGGAGGAGGCCGTCGACGATCAGATGCTCTCGCCCGAGCATGTCGAGATCGTCGCGCTGTGCCGGGAGGAGCCGCTGTCGGTGGCCGAGCTGGCGGCCGAACTCGATCTGCCGGTCGGCGTCGTACGCGTCCTGATCGGTGACCTGCTGGACGCGGAGCTGGTCCACGTCAGCAGGCCGGTGCCGCCCGCCGAGCTGCCCGACGAGAAGGTGCTGCGCGAGGTGATCGAGGGCCTGCGCGCGCTGTGATCCGCCGGGCGGCTCAGCCCTCGTCGTCCGGCTTCCGGTGCCGCGGCGGTGGCCACTGCTCGACGGCACCGCCCGGATCCAGCCGGGAGAGCGCCTCCGCCAGCTGGGCGCAGACCCGGCGGATCTCCTCATGGGTGTTGCGCCGCTCGGTGACGACCGCCGCGAGCAGCAGCGCGGTCAGCGCGGTGATCCCGTTGAAGGCCTGGAGGGTGGCCATGTTCGTGAGCAGGTCGTGGTGGGCGAACGGCCCCCATGCCTCGGCGGCCGCGACGATCGCGATCGTCGAGACGAGCAGCGCACACGGGGCGGCGCCCGCCCGCTGGAAGCGGAACGCGGCCCAGATCAGACACGGCGAGACGAGATAGAGCAGATTCACCGGACTGCTCACGGCCAGCAGGGTGACCGTGCAGGTGCAGGCCACCAGCAGCGCCGCCTCCAGCCACCGGAGCGGACGGATCCGCTGCCACCCCGGCCATCGGGCGGCGGCGAGGAGCAGCAGCACCGGCGTGATCACCAGGACGCCCATCGCGTCGCCGGTCCACCACACCGCCCACGTCGGCCAGAATTCCCCCGCCGGCAGCGCCCCGGAGAGCACCAGAGCGCCGCTGCCGATGATCGCGCTCACCAGCATCCCGGTCAGCGCGCCGAGGAACACCAGCGCGACGGCGTCCCGCAGCCGGTCCAGCTCGACGCGGAACCCCGCACGGCGGAGCAGCCGGTGGGCGAGCAGCGGCCCGAGGGTGTTGCCCGCGACGATCGCGAGCACCACGGCCGGCGACGGGCCCAGCGACACATTGACCAGGAAGGCGCCGAGCGCGATCCCCGGCCAGATGCGCGGCCCGAGCAGCAGCAGCGCGGTCAGCGCGATACCGGTCGGCGGCCACAGCGGGGTGACCTGCCCGCGGACCAGCTCCTGGAGCAGCCCGAGCTCGGCGCTGCCGTAGTAGACGGCGGCGACACCGAGGATCCACGCGGCGGTGGCGCCATGCCGCCCGAGCCACTCCGTGTGTCTCACCGGACCTCCACTCGTTGCCGTGCCGCCGGACCGTCGCTAGGGGGTGTAGGGACCGCCGCTGTGGCGGAGGACGAGCACGGCGGCGTCATCGCGGTGCCCGGTCAGATCGGCCACCGCGATCACCTCGCCGGCCAGCTCGTCGGCGTCCGCGTCGTACGCCGCGCCGACCAGGGCGGACACCCGCGCCAGCCCCTTCTCGATCGGGTAGGTCGGCCCTTCCACCACCCCGTCGGTGATCAGCACGAACGCTCCCGCCCGGGACAGCCGGCGGCGGGTGACCGGGTACGCCGCGTCGGGAAAGAGGCCCAGTGGCAGGCCCCCCGGGTCCTGGAGCACCCGCGCGCCCTCGGCGGTGCCCCAGACCGCCGGTACATGTCCGGCGCGGGCGGCGGCCAGCTCCGCGGCGACCGGGTCGAAGCGCAGAAAGGTGCAGGTCGTCAGCAGATCGGAGCTCATCGACACCAGCAGGTCGTTGGCCCGGCTCAGTACGTCGCCGGGGTCGGTGGTGGCGGCCGCTATGGCGCGCAGGCCGGTGCGGACCATGCCCATGAAGGCGGCGGCCTCGACGTCATGGCCCTGGACGTCACCGATGGCGAAGCCGAGCGAGCCGTCCGACAGCACAAAGGCGTCGTACCAGTCGCCCCCGATGTCCAGGCCCGTCCGGGCCGGTACGTACCGGGCCGCGGTCTGGAGGCCCGGCAGCCCCGGCAGCTCGGGCGGGAGCATGTGCCGCTGGAGTTCCACGGCCAGCGCCACCCGTGCCTGCTGGAGCTTGATCCGTGCCATCACCTGGCCGGTGAGGTGGCCGAGGCGGCGCAGCAGCTCGTCGGGCGGCGGGGTCGGGGTGGTGTGGCGTTGCTCCATCCAGCACTTCCGCTCCGGATCGGTCCCCCGGTACGGCGACACGCTGCTGGGTTCAGATTACCGCCGACGGGTGGGGTCTTGACGGTCGAGCCGCGGGCCGGGGGAGGGGCGCCCGGCCCGCCCCGGCCACGGGGTGAGAGTTTGTTGAGCAACGCTCAACGGCGCGGTACGGTGCCTATTGAGCAGCTGTCAACAGAAGGAGATCCGCCGCCATGGCCCCGGACGCGACCCCGGCACCCTTCGACCACCTGGAGATCCAGGTCGGCCCGCACACCTACGACGCCCTGGCCTGCGGGCCCACCGACGGAGAGTTCGTGCTGCTGCTGCACGGCTGGCCCGAATTCGCCGACTCCTGGAGCGCCGTACTCCCCGCCCTGGGCGCGGCCGGCTACCGCGCCGTCGCCGTCGACCAGCGAGGCTACTCCCCGCGCGCCCGCCCGTCCCGGATCGCCGACTACGCGGTGCCCGAACTCGTCGCCGACGCCCTCGCGTTCGCCGATGCGCAGGGCGCCGACCGCTTCCACCTGGTCTCGCACGACTGGGGCGGCATGGTCGCCTGGGCGCTGGCCGGCGCTCACCCCGAGCGGCTGAAGTCCCTGACCGTGCTGGCCACTCCGCACCCCGACGCACTCAACCGCGCCGCCGCCGAGGACCCCACCCAGCACCACATGCTCGACTACGTCCGCTTCTTCCGCAGCGGCGAGGGCGCCGCGGAGGCCGCCCTGCTCGCCGACGACGCCGCCCGGCTGCGCGCCGCGTACGGCGGCAAGGTGCCCGCCGCCCTGGTGGACGACAACGTCCGCCGCCTCGCCGCGCCGGGCGCGCTCACCGCCACGCTGAACTGGTACCGCGCCCCCGAGTCGGTGATCTCGGTACCGGCCGGCCGGATCACCGTCCCCACCCTCTTCCTGTGGGGCAGTGAGGACGTCGCCCTGGGCCGCGGCGCGGCCGAGTCGACGGGGGAGTGGGTGGACGGCCCGTACCGCTTCGAAGCCCTGGAGGGCGCCAGCCACTGGCTGCCCGAAGAGGCCCCCGGCCTCGTCACACCGCCGATCCTGGCGCACCTCGGACAGTACGCCTGACGCCGTGACGGGCCGGGACACCGCGGCCGTCCCGGCCCGCCGCCGCCGTAAACTGCGGGCATGTCCGGCAAGCGAACCACCCGCCTCACACCCGACCAGCGCAGGGAGCAGCTGGTCGGCATCGGTCTGGAGATGCTCGCCGACCGCTCCCTGGACGAGCTGTCCACCGACGAGGTCGCCCGCCGGGCCGGGATCTCCCGCGGACTGCTCTTCCACTACTTCGACTCCAAGCGCGACTTCTACCGCGCGGTGGTCCGCACCGCCTGCGACCGTTTCACCGCCGCGACGGAACCGGATGGCTCACTGGAGCCGGTCGCCTGGATGCGGTCCTTCATCGCCGGCTTCGTGGCCTACGTCCTGGAACACCGTCAGGTCTACCTCGCCCTCGTACGGGGCGCCGCCGGCAGCCACCCCGCCGTCACCGACATCGTCGGCGCCACCCGCGAAACCCTTGCCCGCAGGGTGCGTGACGGCCAGCGGCGGCTCGGGATGCCGGACGCCCCGCGGCTCGCGCTGGCGTCCCGCGCCTGGATGGCATTCGCCGAAGAAGCGGTCATCAACTGGCCCACCGACGAGCCCGGCGCCCAGGACGAACTCTGCACCTTCATCGAATCCAGCCTCGTGAGCGTGCTGGGGCTGCTTGACCGGCCGGGGGTTCTCACCCCGCGCTGACCGGCGCGCGGCTCCGCGCCCCGCCCACAACCGCCGCCCCACTGCCCATTTGGGCAGGTTGGCGAACCTCTGCCCCGCAGCGTCTCCCAAGCGTGACACATCTCAAGTGGGCGCCGTGCTGAGCACGTTGTACCGTTCCTTTGTGCCTGCTGCCCCGTGCGCCGAGGCTCGGGATCAAGCGTGAGCTCCACCCGTATACACGGCAATTCAGGAGAAGAATCCCATGGCCTTCGGGCGTTCCGATCGCCGCCGACGGTCCGCCGCCGTCGAACCGGTGACGCTCAAGATCCTGGTAGCGGGCGGCTTCGGGGTCGGTAAGACCACCCTGGTCGGGGCCGTCAGTGAGATCAAACCGCTGCGTACCGAGGAACGGCTCACCGAGGCGGGCCGGCCCGTCGACGACCTCGACGGGGTGGAGGCCAAGACCACCACCACCGTCGCGATGGACTTCGGCCGGATCACCGTCAACGAGGAACTGGTCCTCTATCTCTTCGGCACCCCGGGCCAGGACCGCTTCTGGTTCCTGTGGGACGAGCTGGCGCGCGGCGCCCTCGGCGCGGTGGTGCTCGCCGACACCCGCCGGCTCGCGGACAGTTTCGCCGCGATCGACTACTTCGAGCGGCGCGGACTGCCCTTCACCGTCGCCGTCAACTGCTTCGACGGCGCCGACCGCTACCCGCCGCAGGCCGTACGGGACGCCCTGGACCTGGACCCCCAGGTGCCGGTGATGCTGTGCGACGCCCGGCTCAAGGACTCCGCGCGGGATGTGCTGATCGCTGTCGTCGAGCATGCGATGCGTACCGGCGCCCGCCGGCGGGAGCCCGCGCTGCCCTGACGGGCCGGGAAAGCACGGCCGGTACCCGCCGTCCGGGCACCGGCCGTACGTCTCGGTCCCGCAGCGCTACGAACCCGCCGAGCCGTCCTCGGCCAGCCAGCCGAAGCTCCGCTCCACGGCCTTGCGCCAGTTGGCGAACTCCCGGTCGCGGGCCGCCCCGTCCATCCGCGGCGTCCACTCCGTGTCCCGCTGCCAGTGGCTCCGCAGCTCGTCCAGGTCCTGCCAGACACCGGTCGCCAGCCCGGCCGCGTACGCCGCCCCCAGACAGGTGGTTTCCGAGATCACCGGACGGATCACCGGCACCCCCAGCACATCCGCCTGATGCTGCATCAGCAACTGGTTGGCGGTCATCCCGCCGTCGACCTTCAGCTGGCTAATCCGCACACCCGAGTCCTGGTACATGGCGTCCACGACTTCCCGGGTCTGCCAGCTGGTCGCCTCCAGGACGGCGCGCGCCAGATGCGCCTTGGTGACAAAGCCGGTCAGGCCCGTGATGACACCACGGGCGTCGGAGCGCCAATACGGCGCGAACAGACCGGAGAAGGCCGGCACGACATACGCCCCGCCGTTGTCCGGGACGCTCGCCGCCAGCGCCTCGATCTCGTCGGCCGAGGCGATGAGGCCCAGCTGGTCGCGGAACCACTGCACCAGGGCGCCGGTGATGGCGATGGACCCCTCCAGGCAGTAGACCGGCGCCTCCCCGCCGAGCTGGTAGCCCATGGTCGTCAGCAGCCCGTTCTTGGACGGGACCGGACGGTTGCCGGTGTTCAGCAGCAGGAACGAGCCGGTGCCGTAGGTGTTCTTGGCCTCGCCGACGCCGTAGCAGGTCTGGCCGAAGACGGCCGCCTGCTGGTCGCCGAGCGCGGACGCCACCGGCACCCCGTGCAGCTGCCCCACTGCCGTGCCGTACACCTCCGCCGACGACCTGATCTCCGGCAGGATCGCGGCCGGAACGTTCATCGCCGACAGGATCGCCGGATCCCACTGGAGCGTGGACAGGTTCATCAGCAGCGTGCGGCCCGCGTTGGTCACATCCGTGACATGCACCCCGCCGTCGGTGCCGCCGGTCAGATTCCAGATCAGCCAGGAGTCGATGGTGCCGAAGGCGATCTCCCCGCGCTCGGCACGGGCCCGCAGCCCCGGCACCTCATCCAGCAGCCAGGCCGCCTTCGGCCCGGAGAAGTAGCTGGCCAGCGGCAGTCCGGTGGCCTCCCGGAAGCGGTCCTGGCCGTCCGCGCCGCCCAGTTCCGCGCACAGCTGAGACGTACGGGTGTCCTGCCAGACGATCGCATGGTGCACCGGCCGGCCGGTGGCCCGGTCCCACAGGACCGTGGTCTCCCGCTGGTTGGTGATGCCCAGCGCACTGAGCTGGTCCGCGCGCAGCCCCGCCTTCGCGAGCGCGCCCGCCACCACCGCCTGCACCTTCGACCAGATCTCGGTGGCGTCATGTTCCACCCACCCCGGCCTGGGGAAGATCTGCCGGTGCTCGCGCTGGTCGACGGCGACGATCGCCCCGCCGTGGTCGAAGATGATGCAGCGGCTGGAGGTGGTGCCCTGGTCGATCGCGGCCACGTACTTCTCGGTGTGCTCCGTCATGCCGTGACGCCTCCTGAAGTCTGGTGAGTGGGTGCGGGGCCGGCCGCGGGGCGGGCCCGGTGGCCCTGCCCCCGCGCCGCTCCGGCCGGGTCAGAACGCCGCGTCGAAGACCAGACCGGACAGCACCGCGCCGATCAGCGGACCGGCCACCGGAATCCAGGAGTAACTCCAGTCGGAGGAACCCTTGTTAGGAATCGGCAGCAGGGCGTGCGCCA
Source organism: Streptomyces sp. bgisy130 (assembly GCF_057708345.1). Taxonomy (NCBI): domain Bacteria; kingdom Bacillati; phylum Actinomycetota; class Actinomycetes; order Kitasatosporales; family Streptomycetaceae; genus Streptomyces; species Streptomyces sp. bgisy130. The sequence continues at coordinate 16,875 of NZ_JBYISA010000045.1, read as the reverse complement.
GACGGGGGCCGAGGTCACGCGCGGGGTTGATGGCATAGCCGGTGGGCCCGCCCAGCGACAGCCCGATGCCGACGACCAGCAGCGCGACGAGCAGCACATTGATCCCCGAGCCATAGATCCCGGCCTGCGCGCCCGGCACCTGGCCGATGCCGATGCCCTTGTTCTGGCCGAAGAACAGCAGCGGCAGCACCAGCCCGACGGTCGCGATGATCTCGGTCACCAGATTGGCGGCCGGCTTGCGGATCTCCGGGGCGGTGGAGAAGATCCCCAGCGTCGGCTGAGCCTTGCTCTGCTCGGCGTTGGCGGCGAACTGGGCGTAATACAGCGCCCAGGCCAGTACGGCGCCGATCACCGCGCCGACCATCTGCGCCAGGACGTACAGCGGCACCTTCGACCACTCGGTACCGCCCGCGACCGCCGAGCCCACCGTCACCGCGGGGTTGAGATGCCCGCCGGACAGCGGCGCCGCGGTGTAGGCGCCGGCCAGTACGGCCATGCCCCAGCCGAAGGCGATCACGACCCAGCCGGCGTTCTTCGCCTTGGAATGGTGCAGGGTGACGGCGGCGCAGACGCCGGCGCCGAAGAGTATGAGTATCGCGGTGCCTATCACTTCACCGACGACGATGTCCCCATTGGAATACATGGCGGCTCCTTGTCCCTCGCCCGGGGACGTCCCCCCGGTCCTCCGTGCAGGGTGCGTGCCACCGGCGGGCAGCGGACAGCCGCTGCCACCCGGCCGGGGTGCCTGAGTACGGCGATGCCGACTGGCATCCGGAAGTGTTCACCGGTGGTGAGGGGGCGTCAAGGTCGCGTGCGGGGGAGGATGTTGAGGGGAGTGGGGTGGGGCCTTGGGGCGGGGGCGGTCACGGCGTGGCGGTGCGTGTCGTGGGGCTGTGGTTAGCGCGTGATGGTGCGTGCCGTGGGGCTGTGGTCAGCGCGTGACGGTATGCGCCGTGCGGCCGTGGTCACTTCTTGGCGGTATGCGCCGTGCGGCCGTGTTGACCGCGTGCCCGTATGCACCGTGCTCACCGCGTGGCCGTATGCACTGCCCGATCGCGGTCACCGCACCGCGACCACGGCCGACCCGTGTCCGAACAGCCCCTGATTGGCGGTCACCCCCACCCGGGCGCCTGGCACCTGCCGCGCGCCCGCCTGGCCCCGCAACTGCCAGGTCAGCTCGCAGACCTGGGCGATGGCCTGGGCCGGCACCGCCTCGCCGAAGGAGGCCAGACCGCCGCTGGTATTGACCGGCAGCCGCCCGCCCAGCGTCGTCGCGCCGTCCCGCAGCAGCTTGGCGCCCTCACCGGCGCCGCACAGCCCCAGATCCTCGTACCACTCCAACTCCAGCGCGGTGGAGAGGTCGTAGACCTCGGCCAGCGAGAGATCTTCGGGGCCGATCCCGGCCTCCTCGTAGGCGGTGTGCGCGATCGACGCCCGGAATCCGGTCTCCGGCTCCGGTACGGCGGCCGCGGAGTCGGTGGCGATGTCCGGCAGGTCCAGTACGGTCCGCGGATAGTGCGGGGTGGCAGTGGAGACCGCGCGGATCCGAACCGGGTCCGTGGCGCCGTGCCGGCGCGCGAAGTCCATGCTGGTGAGGACGAGTGCCGCGGCGCCGTCCGAGGTGGCGCAGATGTCCAGCAGCCGCAGCGGATCGGCAACCACGGCGGACGCCGCGACCTCCTGCGCGGTGACCGCCTTGCGGTAGCGGGCGTAGGGATTGGCCGCACCCGCCGCCGCGTTCTTCACCTTCACCCGCGCGAAGTCGTCGGCCGTGTCGCCGTACTGCGCCATGCGACGGCGCGCGTACAGCCCGAAGTACGCCGGGTTGGTGGCCCCCAGCACCCGGAACCGCAACCAGTCCGGGTCGTCGGGCCGTTCACCGCCCGCCGGGGTGAAGAACCCCTTGGGCGCGGCGTCGGCGCCCACCACCAGGGCGACGTCCGCCATCCCCGAAAGGATCTGCGCCCGCGCGGTACCGATGGCCTGGGCGCCCGACGCACAGGCCGCATAGACGCTGGTCACCTGGGCGCCCTGCCAGCCCAGCGCCCTGGCGAAGGTCGCTCCGGCCACATACCCGGGGTAGCCGCCGCGAACCGTGTCAGCCCCGACCACGCTCTGCACGGCGCGCCAGTCGAGCCCGGCGTCCGCGAGGGCTTCCCGGGCCGCCTTCGTCCCGTACTCGACGAAGCTGCGCCCCCACTTGCCCCATGGGTGCATCCCGACGCCGAGCACAGCCACATCGCCACTCGCACTGCTTCCACTCGCCGGCCCTGGGGCGGGGGGCACTTGGGGCCGCCTAGGTACCCGCCGCCCACCCACGGCGTTAGTTTTTTCCCCGCCGCCCACCCCCCTTCGGGGGGTGGGCGGGTGTAGAGACGCAGGTACCGCTTCCGGGGCAGCGGAGACCGCCCCGGGCGTACCCGGCGTTCGCGACGCGGATACCGCCCCGCCCCCACCCCGACCCCCACGCCCGCCCCCCGCCAGCGCCCACTGCCAAGTCGTCCAGGTGTGTTCCTCGTCCTCGTGGAGCACCCCCGGCACCAGCTCGACCTCCGTGCCCACGGTGAGATCCGCGGCGCGGACATCGGGCGCGGCCTGCCCCAGGACCACCATCCGCTCCTCCGCCAGTTCTACCGCGACCAGCAGGTAGGGCTCCCATACGGCGTCCGGGTCGGAGACGTAGGGGGCGGGCGGCCGATAGCGGGCATCGGTGTACGACCAGACGGTGCCGTGCCGGGACAGCGGCACCTCCACCAGCTCGTCGCCGCCGCACGCGGGATTGCGGCAGAAGGCGTCCTCGCGCGGGAAGAACACCGCGCCGCAGGCCCGGCACCGCGTACCCAGCAGCCGGAAGTCCGCCGCGTCCTGATCGAACCACCCCGGCACCGCCGGCTTCCGCGTACGTGTCACGGACCCTCCCCAAGCGCAGACCGGGAGCTGCGGGCCGGCAACGGCGAGCCGGATGGCGGACCGGCCGCCGGCCCTCCCGGAAACCCAGAACTGACGGAACGTCAGGAGTGTGCCACGGTGCCGCCCGGTGCGGAACCCCGGTACAGTCCGGGCGATCACGTCGTACACGAGGGGGAGCGCCCGTGGCTGAAGCCGCCCGCCCTGACGCCCATACCGACGACCGCACCGACGCCCGGCCCGTCCGCACGGCCGCCGCACCCGCCGTACGGCTCAGTGCCGTCCGTAAGGAGTTCGGCTCGGTGTGCGCCGTCGACCACGTCGAACTCACCATCCAACAGGGGGAGTTCTTCTCCCTCCTCGGCCCCTCCGGCTCCGGCAAGACCACCCTGCTGCGGCTGATGGCCGGCTTCGAGCGGCCCACCTCGGGCCGTATCGAACTCGCCGGCCGCGAGGTCACCGCACTCCCGGCCGCCCGGCGCGACGTGCACACCGTCTTCCAGGACTATGCGCTCTTCCCGCACATGACCGTCGAGCAGAACGTCGCCTACGCGCTGACCGTCGCCGGGGTGCGCAAGCCCGAACGCCTCGCCCGCGCCCGCGAGGCCCTGCGCACCGTACGGCTCGACGACCATGGCTCGCGCCGCCCGGCCGAGCTCTCCGGTGGCCAGCGCCAGCGCGTGGCCCTGGCCCGCGCGCTGATCGACGGCCCGGGACTGCTGCTGCTCGACGAGCCGCTCGGCGCGCTCGATCTCCAGCTGCGCCAGGACATGCAGCGCGAACTGGCGCGCATCCAGCGCGCCACCGGCGTCACTTTCCTCCTCGTCACCCATGACCAGGAGGAGGCGCTGACCCTCAGCGACCGCCTTGCCGTCCTCGACCGCGGCCGGATCGCGCAGACCGGCCCGCCGCTGGAGATCTACGAGCGCCCGGCCACCGCGTTCGTCGCGGGATTCGTCGGCACCACCAACCTGCTGAGCGGCCCGGCCGCGGTCCGCGTCGTCGGCGCGCCGGGCACCTACAGCATCCGCCCCGAACGGATCCGGATCGCGGCTCCCGACGGCCCGGACGGCACCCCGGGGCCGGGGGAGCGGAGCGTGCCCGGCCGGATCGCCGAGATCGTGCACGCCGGCGCCCACCTCCGCTGCGTGGTCCGCCTCGACGGCGGCGACGACCGGCTCACCGCACTGCGGCTGAACTCCGGGCCGCTGCCGCCGTCCATCCGTCCGGGCGCCGCCGTGCACCTGCTGTGGCGCGTCGACGACGCCTCTGCGGTGCCCGGCTGAATCACCGTCAGGGGCACCGCACCAACGGGCCCGCCGACGAGGCGCTCTGGTGGCAGACCGTCAGCTTCCGGATACTGGCGGTGCTCGACAGTCGTGTGCGACAGCGGGAGTTCACCATGCGTAACGCAAATCCGTGGCAGGCCGCCGTGGCGGCCGGAGTACTGCTGCTGGCCGTGGCCTGCGGCTCCGGCGGCGGGGGAACGGGCGGCGTGGGAGCCGCCGAGCGGAAGAGCGTCGGCAAGGGCGAGGGCCGGGTCGACCTCATCGCCTGGGCCGGGTACGCCGAGGACGGCTCCAACGATCCCCGGGCCGACTGGGTGCACCCGTTCGAGAAGCAGACCGGCTGCAAGGTCAACACGAAGATCGCCGGGACCTCCGACGAGATGGTCTCGCTGATGAAGACGGGGCAGTACGACACCGTGTCCGCATCCGGCGACGCCACCCTGCGGCTGATCGCCGCGGGGGACGTGGCGCCGGTCAACACCCGTCTGGTCCCGAACTACCGCGACATCTTCAGCGGCCTCAAGATGCGCCCGTTCAACTCCAAGAACGGGAAGATGTACGGCATTCCGCACGGCCGCGGCGCCAATCTGCTGATGTACCGCACCGACAAGGTCTCCCCGGCCCCCGACTCCTGGAAGGCCGTCTTCGACGGCGCCCCGAAGTACTCGGGCAAGGTCACCGCCTACGACTCCCCGATCTACATCGCCGACGCCGCCCTCTACCTCATGAAGACCCGCCCGGCACTCGGCATCAAGGACCCCTACGCCCTGGACCGCACCCAACTCGACGCCGCCGTGGCCCTGCTGAAGAAGCAGCGGCAGTACGTCGGCGAATACTGGAGCGACTACCAGAAGGAGGTCACGGCCTTCAAGGGCGGCGACAGCGTCATCGGCACCACCTGGCAGGTCATCGCCAACACCGCCACCGCGCAGAAGGCCCCCGTCAAGGCCGTCCTCCCCAAGGAGGGGGCCACGGGCTGGTCCGACACCTGGATGCTCTCCGCCAAGGCCGCCCACCCCAACTGCGCCTACAAGTGGCTCAACTGGATCGTCTCACCGAAGGTGAACGCCCAGGTGGCCGAGTTCTTCGGCGAGGCGCCCGCCAACGCCAGGGCCTGCCGGGAGACCGCCGACCCCCACCACTGCGCCGTCTACCACGCCGACGACGAGGCCTACTACCGCCGCGTCCACTTCTGGACCACCCCCGTCCCGCAGTGCCTCGACGGCCGCAAGAACGTCAAGTGCACCGACTACGCGCAATGGACCCGCGCCTGGACGGAGATCAAGGGCTGAGCCGGGCAGCCGGTGTCCGTCACCGAACGCGAGCCGGGCGCGCGGGCCCGGCTCGCCGCACTCCTCGCCCCGCCCCTCCTCTGGCTGATCCTCGCCTACCTCGGTTCCCTCGCCGTCCTCCTCCTCTCGGCCTTCTGGACCACCGACCCCTTCACCTCGGACGTCGTGCACTCCTTCACCGCCGACAACTTCCGGGAGATCCTCACCGACCCCGTGTACCGCACCGTCGCCCTGCGCACGCTCGGCATCGCCGTCGCCGTCACGCTCCTCGACGCCCTGCTCGCGCTGCCCATGGCCTTCTTCATGGCGTGGGTGGCGACCGGCCGGCTGCGTCGTGCCCTGCTGGTGGCGGTGCTCACCCCGCTGTGGGCCGGCTATCTGGTCAAGGCGTACGCCTGGCGGGTGATGCTCGGCGAGCACGGCATCGTCAATGCGGCACTCGCCCCGCTGGGCCTGCACGGACCCGGTTACGGCACGACCGCCGTGGTGATCGTGCTGGCCTACCTCTGGCTGCCGTACATGATCCTGCCGTTGCACGCCGCCCTGGAGCGGCTGCCCGCCCACCACTTGGAGGCGTCCGCCGACCTCGGTGCCGGCACCCTGCGCACGCTGCGCTCCGTGGTCGCCCCCGCCGTCCGCCCGGCGCTCCTGGCCGGTTCGGTCTTCACCTTCTCGCTCAGCCTCGGCGACTACCTCGCCGTGCAGATCGTCGGCGGCCGCACTCAGCTGCTGGGAAATGTCATCGCCTCCCAGGTCACCCTCGATCTGCCGCTCGCCGCGGCGCTCTCCGCGGTCCCCGTCGTCCTCGTCGTCTGTTACCTCGCCGCGGTCCGCCGGGCCGGCGCACTCGACTCGCTCTGACCGGTCCCGCAGGAGGCAACCGGATGCATCTCACCCGCACCGCGCGCATCGTCCTCGGCTGCATCACGGCCGCCGGCCTGGCCCTGATCTACCTCCCGCTGCTCCTGGTCCTGCTCAACTCCCTCAACGCCGACCCCTCGTTCGCCTGGCCGCCCGGCGCGCTGACCGGGGAGTGGTGGCGGCGCGCCGTGCACAGCGCGGGCGCCCGCGACGCGCTGTGGACCTCGCTCCAGGCGGGCCTGTGGGCCACCGCCCTGGCCCTGGTCCTCGGCTCACTCGCCTCCTTCGCCGTGCACCGCCACCGCTTCTTCGGCCGGCAGACCGTCTCGTTCCTGATCGTGCTGCCGCTCGCGCTGCCCGGCATCGTCACCGGCATCGCCCTCAATGCCGCGTTCCGCACCGTCCTGACGCCGCTGGGTATCGGCTTTGGCCTGTTCACGGTCGTCGTCGGCCATGCGACCTTCTGCGTCGTGATCGTCTTCAACAACGTCGTCGCGCGCCTCCGCCGGATCGGCCCGTCACTGGCCGAGGCCTCCGCCGACCTGGGCGCCCGTCCCTGGCAGACCCTGCGCCACGTCACCTTCCCGGCGCTGCGGCCCGCGCTGTTCGCCGGGGCCCTGCTGGCCTTCGCGCTCTCCTTCGACGAGGTCGTGGTGACCACCTTCACGGCGGGCGCGGGCACCCGGACCCTCCCGATCTGGATCTACGAGAACCTGGCCCGCCCGCACCAGGCCCCGGTCGTCAACGTGGTGGCCGCGCTGCTCATTGCCCTGTCCGTGCTCCCCGTGCGGGCGGCCCAGCGGCTCTCGTCGGACCCGGCCGGCGGCCGCCTCTGAGGGCACCGGCGAAACACCGGGGAATCAGCCGAACGGACGACTTCGCCGGCCCGCGCCAACCGGACGCGGCCGGCCCGCGTCCCTCACAGCAGGGTTCGGGGCACGGGGTCCACGGGGGTGATTCCGTGCCCCGGACCACACCAGGGACGACACCCGTGGGCGCTGCCCGTGCACTACAGGCCGAGCACCACAGGCCCGCCCGGCCGGTCCCGCCGGCCGGTCCCGCCGGCCAGTCCTGCCGACCGCTCCGGGCGATCGGACCCCGGTAAGGCCCCCACCCGGTCACCGCACGGGAAAATCGAAGTAGGTGTCCGGAAAGGTCTCCGGGGTGAAGGTGAAGTGCCACCACTCCTCCGGGAGATTCACGAAGCCGGCCCGCTCCAGCCCGTGCTTGAGCAGCAGCCGGTTCGCCCGCGGCCGTCCGTGGATGCGCGGGTCGAGGGTGTGCGCGAGCGTGTCGAAGCAGTCGAAGCCGGTCCCCATGTCGAGCGAGTTGTCCGGGAACCGTGCCGCCCGCGGCCCGTAACAGGACGTCAGCGGCTCGCCCGGCACATACGGGCGGGTCGGCAGGGCCGGCAGCCGCACCAGCGTCACATCGAGCGTACTGCCCCTGCTGTGACCGGACTTGGCCGCGATATAGCCGTCGTCGAACAGCTTCGTCTTGTCCTCGCGCGGATAGAACTCGCCCTTCATCCGCTGGTCGCCGAGGTCCTTGGCCCACCGCACGAAGTGGTCCACGGCGCGTTGCGGCCGGTAGCAGTCGTACACCTTGAGCGACAGTCCGCGCCGGAGGAAGGAGCGCTGGGCCCGGTGCAGGGCCCGTGCGGCGTCCCGCGTCAGCAGGCACACCGGCCTGCGGTAGCCGTCCACCGGCACCCCCATGAAGTTGTGCGGGGTCGGGTAGCGCATCTCCTGGATGATCGTGGGGTCCACCTCGCGCAGCGCGACGAACTCCTTCGGCATCCCGGACGACGACACCGGCCGGCGGGCTCCCCCGGCCCCCGCGGCGGGCGAGGGCAGCACGGCGACGGTCAACAAGGCGGCGGCAGCGATGGCCACGCCGCGCAGTGCGGCAGCAAGTCTCGGCATGGCCCTCCGTCTACCAGCCGCGGCAGCCTGAGGGGAAGCCCCTGCGCACCCCCGGCCGTTACCCGTCCATCAGCCCCCGCACCCGCACCGGATACCCCACCGCAGCCCCGTCCCGCCGCTCGACGACCACCCGGCCGCCCGAGCGTCGCGAGGTGAAGCGTTCCACCGTCGGCCGCTGCCAGCCGTCCCCGACGTCCGGCACCACCAGCCCGCTGCCCCCGCGACCGGCGACCGGCGCCCACACCTCCAGCTCGGTCCCGCCGTCCGCCCCCGCCACCGGCAGCACCGCACCGGCCCGCGCCAGCACCGGGATCCGCGACAGCGGGGCCTCCACCCACACCTGCCCGGGACCGTCGTACGCCTGCCCGGTGGCGGTGTCGTACCACCGGCCGCGCGGTAGCCGCACCGGCCGCCGGGTCACCCCGCCCGCCAGCGCCGGCGCCACCAGCAGCGCATCCCCCAGCAGAAAGGCGTCCTCGCAGTCCCGTAGGGCCCGGTCCCGTGGCGCGTTCCACCACAGCGGCCGGACATACGGCGCCCCGGTCAGCCGCGCCAACTGCCCCAGCGTCTCGAAGTACGGCAGCAGCCGTTGCCGCTCATGCAGCGCCGTACGGGCATGACCGAGCACCTCGTTCCCGTATTCCCAGGGCTCCCTCCGCCCCGCCCCAAGCGCCGAATGGGTACGGAACAGCGGTAGATAGGCGCCCAGTTGGAACCACCGCAGATACAGCTCGGGGCACGGCACCCCGGAGTACCCCCCGATATCGGGACCGCTGTAGGGGACCCCGCACAGCCCCAGCCCCAACACCAGCGACAGCGACGCCCGCAGCCCCGGCCAGCCCGTCGCCACATCGCCCGACCAGCTGCCGCCGTAGCGCTGCATCCCGGCCCAGCCCGAACGCGAGAAGAGGAACGGCCGCTCGTCCGGCCGCAGTTCACACAGCCCCTCGAAGCCGGCCCGGGCCATCGCCAGGCCGTAGATGTTGTGCGCCTCCCGGTGGTCGCCGCCCCGCCCCTCCAGCGCGTGCCGTGCCGAGCGCGGCAGGGTCCGTTCCCCGAACGCGGCAAAGGAGACCGGCTCGTTCATGTCGTGCCAGAACCCCGCGAAGCCCTGTGCCAGCCGCTCCGCATACAGCGCGCCCCACCACTTGCGCACCCGCGCATCGGTGAAGTCGGGGTACGCCGACTTACCCGGCCACACCACCCCGCGCACCTCGCGCCCCCGCGCGTCCCGTACGAAGGCGTCCGCCGCCGCCCCGCCCTCGTACACCGCGTCCCCCGGCTCGGCCTTCACCGCCGGATCCACGATCGACACCAGCCGCACCCCGTCCGCGCGCAACTCCCGGGCCAGCCCCGGAAGATCCGGATAGCGCTGCCGGTCGACCGTGAACACCCGGTGCCGGTCGTAATGGTCGATGTCCAAATGGACGGCGGACAACGGAAGTTCCCGCTCCTGGTAGCCGGCCACCACCCGGCGCACCTCCGTCTCCCCGCCGAAGCCCCAACGGGCGTGCTGATACCCCAGCGCCCACTGCGGCGGCAGCGCGGGCGCACCGGTCAGCGCCGTCCAGACCTGAAGCACCCGGGCCGGGGAGCCGGCCAGCACCCAGTAGCGCAGTGGCCCGCCGTCCATCCGTAGTTCACAGGTGCCCGGCCGGTCATGACCCGAGCCCGCGCCCTCCGCGCCCTCGCGCAGCGTGACCCGGCCGTCCCAGGAATTGTCGTGAAAGACCAGATGTGTACCGGCATCCGCCACCACCAGCTGCACCGGCATCGTCAGCGACAGCGGATCGTCGCCGGGCCCGAAGGTGCCGCCCGGATCGGTGTTCCACAGCCGGTACGCCCCGTCCCGCAGCCGTGGCCCGTGCGCCCGGCCGCCCAGCCCGAAGAACCGGGCGTCGGCCGCCACCTCCGAGCGCTGCACCCAGCGCGAACCGCCGCACCCCTCCGGCCGCCCGGCGCGCTCCTCCGCCCCCTCGTCACCCGTCCGGTCCCACCAGCGCGGCGGCAACTCCCGCCGCAGCACCGCCCCGCCGGGCGTCCGCACCTCCACCGCGCCGTGCCGGGACACCACCACCAGCACCCGCTCGGAGACCACCCGCCAGCCGCCCTCCGTATCGGGCTCCAGCAGCGCCCGCGCATCCACTTCGGGGCACGCCCCGGCCAGCGCGTACGACGGCTCCGGCCCGGCGCCGTCCCAGCCGCAGAACACCGCACCGCCCGCGGCCACCCGCACCCGCAGCGACGACCGGGCGAAATGGATCATCCCGCCGCCCGGTTGCGGCTCCGCGCTCAGCGCCGCCCCCGGGACCCGCGCCCGCTCCGCGCCGCGCCCCGGCAGCGCCCGTGCGTCCGCTCTCCGCGCCCGCCACGCCGAGCGCACGGACCGCAGCCCCTGCGCCGGCCCGACCGCCCTGATCATCCGTACCGACCGCACCAGATCCCGCCCGTCCATGCCGGTCAGCCTGCCATTGACGGGCAGGTGCAGGGGCACCGTTCAACTGCCGTTCACCTGCGCGGGGTCACCCTCGGCCACCCTCAGGCCCAAGACGTGTCGGCAAAGTCCCGCCGCCCCTGGAGGACCGGGCTCACGGCGTCCGCCCCAGGGCGCGCCCTCAATGGCCGAATCCTGCCGGGAGCCCGCCGCCCGCCCCGCGCTCACATGGCGGGACCACATCCGCGACCCTCCGAATGTGGGGAATCCACCCTGGTGCACAAGTCGATCACATGGCATCGTCCAGGCAAGCCGTGTCACGCGCACACGCCCACCCACTGGGCCGGGGGACCCCCACCGCTGTGCGCGGCCGACGCCCACCACGCGTATCGCCCGGGAGCCGCATGATGACCACCGCACCGCAGTCCGCCCACCAGCCGGAACCGCTCTGGCAGCCCGGTCCGGACCGCATTGCCGGCGCACAGGTCACCCGCTTCCACACCTGGGCGGCCGCGCACCACGGCGCACCCGCCCCCACCCCCGGCGACCCCGCACGGAGCTACGCCGACCTGCACCACTGGTCCGTCCGTGACCTCCCCGCCTTCTGGCAGGCCACCGCGGAGTGGTTCGACGTCCGCTTCGCCACCCCGTACGAGACCGTCCTCGCCGACCGCACGATGCCCGGCGCCCGCTGGTTCCCCGGCGCCACCCTCAACTACGCCGAGCACGCCCTGCGCGCCGCCGAGGACCCGGCCCGCGCCGATGCGCCCGCGCTGCTGTACGTCGACGAGACCCATGAGCCCACCGCCGTCACCTGGACGGATCTGCGCGCCCAGGTCGGCTCACTGGCCGCCGAACTCCGCCGCCTCGGCGTCCGCCCCGGCGACCGCGTCAGCGCCTACGTCCCCAACATCCCGCAGGCCGTCGTCGCGCTCCTCGCCACTGCCGCGGTCGGCGCCGTATGGACCTCCTGCGCCCCCGACTTCGGCGCCCGCAGCGTGCTGGACCGCTTCCAGCAGATCGAACCGGTCGTGCTGTTCACCGTCGACGGCTACCACTACGGCGGCAAGGAACACGACCGCCGCGACACCGTCGCCGAACTCCGCAACGAACTGCCCACCCTGCGCGCCGTCGTCCACATCCCGCTGCTCGGCACCCCCGCCCCCGAAGGCGCCGTGAACTGGTCGGACCTGACCTCGAACGACACCGAACCGGTCTTCGAACAGCTCCCCTTCGACCACCCGCTGTGGGTCCTGTACTCCTCCGGCACCACCGGCCTGCCCAAGGCCATCGTCCAGTCCCAGGGCGGCATCCTGCTCGAACACCTCAAGCAGACCGGCCTGCACTGCGACCTCGGCCCCGACGACCGGTTCTTCTGGTACACCTCCACCGGCTGGATGATGTGGAACTTCCTCGTCGCCGGCCTGTTGGTGGGCTCCACGATCGTGCTCTACGACGGCAGCCCCGGCCACCCCGACATCTCGGCCCAGTGGCGGGTCGCCGAAGCCACCCGCGCCACCGTCTTCGGCACCTCGGCCGCCTACGTCATGGCCTGTCGCAAGGCAGGCATCCACCCGGCCCGCGACCTCGACCTCTCCGCCATCACCTGCGTCGCGACGACCGGATCCCCGCTCCCGCCGGACGGTTTCCGCTGGCTGCACGACTGCTTCGCGGAGGGCGGCACCGACCTGTGGACCGCCTCCGTCAGCGGCGGCACCGACGTCTGTAGCTGCTTCGCCGGCGCCGTCCCCACCCTCCCCGTCCACATCGGCGAACTCCAGGCCCCCTGCCTCGGCACCGACCTACAGGCATGGGACCCGCAGGGCAAACCGGTCATCGACGAGGTCGGCGAACTCGTCGTCACCAACCCCATGCCGTCCATGCCCACCCGCTTCTGGAACGACCCCGACGGCACCCGCTACCACGACAGCTACTTCGACATGTACCCCGGAGTCTGGCGGCACGGCGACTGGATCACCGTCACCTCCCGCGGCAGTGTCGTCATCCACGGCCGCTCCGACTCCACCCTCAACCGCCAGGGCGTCCGGATGGGCTCAGCCGACATCTACGAGGCGGTCGAACGGCTCCCCGAGATCCGCGAGTCCCTCGTCATCGGCCTGGAACTCCCCGACGGCGGCTACTGGATGCCGCTCTTCGTCCACCTCGCCCCCGGCGCCACCCTCGACGACGCCCTCCGCGACCGCATCAAGCGCACCATCCGCGAACAGCTCTCCCCGCGGCACGTCCCCGACGACATCATCGAAGCCCCCGGCGTCCCGCACACCCTCACCGGCAAGCGCATCGAGGTCCCGGTCAAACGCCTCCTCCAGGGCACCCCCCTCGACAAGGCCGTCAACCCCGGCTCCGTCGACAACCTCGAACTGCTCCGCTTCTACGAGCGGGTGGCCCGCGACCGCGCCACCGACCGCACGCAGTAGGCCCGCCCGGCGCCGGACCGCCGAAGGCCCGCACGGCCTCCGGTCCGGCGCCCGGCCGCATTGTCAGACCCCCCGACTACTCTCAGTGACAAGTGGCGTCCGGCCGGCCCACGCTCCGCGCCGGACACATCTCACCAGGGGGAGTCATGACATCCACAGCCAAGTACACCGACCAGTCCGCCCGCCGCAAGCTCCGCCGCGAAGTCCCCAGCGCCGCCGCCGTCCTGGCTGACGAGCAGGACTTCCGCGCCATGAGCCGCTACCGCACCTTCCCGTTCGACGACCACCGCAGCTACCTCCAGCAGATGGAGAACCTGCTGCGCACCCTCGCCTCCCAGGGCGTGCTCACGACCCTCAGCCTCTTCGACCCGGTCGCCTACGAGAAATACTGCGCCGACCTTGCCCTCGACCCCGACCGCCCCGACAGCCGCAGCCGCTACACCGCCGAAGTCGCCCGCACCGGCGCGACGTTGACCTACCAGGGCGAACCCCTGAACCGGTTGCTCCCGCTGCTCGTCGAAGAAGCCGACCGCCAGGCGACCTGGGACCACGCCTCCGCCGTCCTGGCCCGCGCGGGCAACTGCCCGGAGTGCGGCGAAGACCTCGCCCACGCCGCGTTCGCCCGCGCGACCCAAGCCCTCCAGCAGCTCCTCGAAGCCCTCGGCAGCGGCACCCACCACCTCGTCTGCTCCGTCGCCGCCGGAGACCCGTCCCTGCTGGCGGTGCTGCATGCCACCGCCCAGGAGGGAGCCCGTCGCCGGCTCGCCGAATCGGACACCCTCGTTTTCTGCACGGTCCTCGCCGCCGGCTTCGCCCTGCGTACCCCCGGCGGCATCGTCTCCCGCACCACCACCGGACCCGGCAGTCACGACACCACCGGCGCCCCTGCCAAGGACACGGTCCGCGGCTGGTCCTTCCGCGACTCCTGGCCCCGCGCCCTCAGCGCCGCCGAGGTCTTCACCGCCTACTGCACCGACGCCGACACCGGCGAGCCGATCCCACCCGAGCACGGCGTCGACTACGCCCCCGGCCTTCCCCTCACACCCCCACCCGACCCCCATCACCACGGCTGACCGCCCCGTACACAGCAGCATGGCCGCCCCGCCACAAAGGGCGGGACGGCCATCAACACTCCTGAGCGACGCACCGCGCCGCGCGAGGTCACTCCCCGGAGAGCACCGCCTGCGCGGCGGTCCGGGCATCGTCGGCGGTGTCCGCGGCCCGCGCCGCGGCCGCCGCCCGCTCACACTGCGCCAGCGTGTGCTTCGACAGCGTCGAGCGCACATACGGAATCGACGCCGCACCCATCGAAAGGCTGGTGACCCCGAGCCCCGTCAGCACACACGCCAACAGCGGATCGGAGGCCGCCTCACCACACACCCCGCAGCTCTTGCCCTCGGCCTTCGCGGCCTCGGCGGAAGCCGCCACGAGGTCCAGCAGCGCCGGCTGCCAGGGGTCCTGAAGCCGCGAAACGGCCCCGACCTGACGGTCGGCGGCAAAGGTGTACTGCGCCAGGTCATTGGTCCCCAGCGAAAGGAACTCGACCTCTTGCAGAATCGACCGCGCCCGCAGCGCCGCGGACGGAATCTCCACCATCGCCCCGAACTTCGCCTGGAGCCCGGCCTCCCGGCAGGCATCCGCGAACGCCTTGGCGTCGATACGGTCCGCCACCATCGGCGCCATGACCTCGAGGTAGACCGGCAGCCCCTCGGCCGCCTTCGCCAGCGCCGTCAGCTGTGTGCGCAGCACGTCGGGGTGGTCGAGCAGCGTCCGCAGACCCCGCACACCCAGCGCGGGGTTCGGCTCATCGGCCGGCGTCAGGAAGTCCAGCGGCTTGTCGGCACCGGCGTCCAGCACCCGCACCACGACCCGCCCCTCGGGGAAGGCCGCCAGCACCTTGCGGTACGCATCGACCTGCTTCTCCTCGGACGGCGCACTCTTGCTGTCGTCCAGGAACAGGAACTCGGTACGGAACAGGCCCACACCCTCGGCCCCGGCCTCGACCGCCGCGGCCACATCACCGGGCCCGCCGACATTCGCCAGCAGCGGCACCTTGTGCCCGTCAGAAGTGGCACCCGGACCGGACGACGCCGCCAGCGCCGCCTTTCGCTCCGCCGCGGCCTGCTCCAGCGCCGCCCGCTTCTCGGCGTCCGGCTCGACGAAGACCTCACCGGTGCTGCCGTCGACGGCGATGACCGTGCCCTCGACGAGCTCACCCGCACCGGGCAGCGCCACGATGGCCGGCACCCCCAGCGCCCGCGCGAGAATCGCGCTGTGGCTGGTCGGCCCGCCCTCCTCGGTCACGAACCCGAGCACCAGCGTCGGGTCGAGCAGCGCGGTGTCGGCCGGCGCCAGATCCCGCGCGATCAGCACATACGGCTCGTCACTGTCCGGCACACCCGGCATCGGCACACCCAGCAGCCGCGCGACGATCCGGTTCCGCACGTCATCGAGGTCGGCCACCCGGCCCGCGAGGTACTCACCGGCACCCGCCAGCAGCGCCCGGTAGGCGGCGAACGCGTCATACACACCGCGCTCGGCGGTGCTGCCCACGGCGATCCGCCGCTCGACATCCGCCATCAGCTCGGGGTCCTGCGCCATCATGGCCTGTGCCTCCAGCACGGCCTGCGCCTCACCACCCGCCAGGTTTCCCCGCGCCATCAGATCAGCAGCGACAGCCTCCACGGCCTGACGGGCACGCCCCTGTTCGCGCTCCGCCTCGTCCGCCGGAATCTGCTTGGCCGGCGGCTCGAGAACCGCCGTACCCATGTGCCGCACCTCGCCGATCGCCACACCGTGGCTGACGCCGACGCCTCGCAGCGTTGTCTCCATTGCACCCGTCTCCGGTTGATGCGGAAGCCGCGGCCGCCGCGATGGATGTCGTACCTGCCGTGGGGCCGAGCCCTCAGCTACTGCCAGGAGAAGAGCTGGTCGCCCGCCTTGACGTCGCCGTCCTCACGCACCTCGCCGAGCGAGTCCGCAGTGGCCTCCAGCGCGACGACCGGGCACACCGGCGACTTCCCGGCCTGCTCCACAGCGGCCGGATTCCAGCGCACGACCTCCTGGCCGCGGGTCACGGTGTCGCCCTTGTTCACGAGCAGCTCGAAGCCCTCACCATTGAGCTGCACGGTGTCGATACCGAGATGGGTGAGCACACCGTGTCCCTCGGAGTCGACGACGACGAACGCGTGCGGGTGCAGCGATACGAGGACACCGTCCACGGGCGAAACAGCGGCGGACGGCTCACGCACCGGATCGATGGCGGTACCGGGACCCACCATCGCTCCGGAGAACACCGGGTCGGGCACAGCCGCGAGTCCGATGGCGCGTCCGGCAAGAGGGGACGTCACGGTGGTCATGGGAAGCCTCCCAGGGGTGGAGATTCATCAGGCCGCCGTCACTACCTGTCCTGGACGGCGCACCGTTCAGAAGCGTAAGTCATAAGAACTGACGGTTCCGCATGAGAGACGCCGGTTGCCGTCCGCGAGTCCCGCTGAATCGATTTGCCTCGCCCACACCAGAGCTGTACTGTCTGACACCTGCCCCGGACAGCCAGGACGCAATCAACGCGTCCGGTTGAGGTGGGCGGCACTCCTAGCGTCTTGATCGCGACTCAAGAATTGCGCTTTCTGCATGCCTGCAGAAAAGCAGCGGTTCGAAAGCCGAAAAGGACCTGATAGAGTGTGAAACACCGAAGGGAAGCGCCCGGAGGAAACCCGAGAGGGAATC
>NZ_JBYISA010000044.1:0-52213 GCF_057708345.1 Streptomyces sp. bgisy130 | reverse complement strand
AGCCCCGCGCAGCGGACCCGCCCGCCGCAGGCGCAACGGCGAGAAACCACCACGGCGGGAAAGACAAAAACGTGGGCCTCACCCCGCCTCGGCGAGAGGCTCCGCGAATTGGGCCGCGTAAAGACGGGCGTAAGCCCCATTGGCCGCCAACAACGCATCGTGGGACCCCTGTTCCACGATCGCCCCGTTTTCCATGACGAGGATGACGTCCGCGTCACGGATCGTGGAGAGGCGGTGGGCGATGACGAAGCTGGTGCGGCCGGTGCGGAGCTGGGCCATCGCGTGCTGGATGAGGACCTCGGTGCGGGTGTCGACCGAGCTGGTGGCCTCGTCGAGGACGAGGATGGCCGGTTCGGCGAGGAACGCGCGGGCGATGGTGATCAGCTGCTTCTCGCCGACGGAGACATTGCTGCCCTCGTCGTCGAGCACCGTGTCGTAGCCGTCCGGCAGGGTGCGGACGAAGCGGTCGACATGGGTGGCCCGGGCGGCTGCCACGATCTTGTCCATGGAGGTGCCAGCGGGGGCGCCGTAGGCGATGTTCTCGGCGATGGTGCCGCCGAAGAGCCAGGTGTCCTGGAGGACCATGCCGATGTGGGCGCGCAGCTCCTCGCGGGACATGGCGGCGATGTCGGTGCCGTCGAGGGTGATCCGGCCGCCGCGTACCTCGTAGAAGCGCATCAGGAGGTTGACGAGGGTGGTCTTGCCGGCGCCGGTCGGGCCGACGATCGCCACCGTCTGGCCGGGGTGGACGGCCAGTGACAGGTCCTCGATGAGCGGCTGGTCGGGGGCGTAGCGGAAGGAGACGTCCTCGAACTCGACGCGGCCCTCGATGCGTTCGGGGCGGGCCGGCTGAACGGGGTCGGGGTCCTGCTCCTGCGCGTCGAGGAGTTCGAAGACCCGCTCGGCGGAGGCGACGCCGGACTGGACGAGGTTGGCCATCGAGGCGACCTGGGTGAGCGGCTGGCTGAACTGCCGGGAGTACTGGATGAACGCCTGGACGTCGCCGATGGAGAGGGCGCCGGAGGCGACGCGGAGGCCGCCGACCACCGCCACCAGGACGTAGTTGAGGTTGCCGATGAACATCATCGCGGGCTGAATGATCCCGGAGATGAACTGGGCCCGGAAGCCGGCGGCGTAGAGGGCCTCGTTCTGTTCGCGGAAGAGTGCGGCGGACTCCCGCTGGCGGCCGAAGACCTTCACCAGGCTGTGGCCGGTGTACATCTCCTCGATGTGCGCGTTGAGCTTGCCGGTGGTCTTCCACTGCTGGACGAACTGCGGCTGGGCGCGCTTGCCGACCTTGGTGGCGACGACGACCGAGACCGGGACGGTGATCAGGGCGACCAGTGCCAGCAGCCACGAGATCCAGAACATCATGGCGAGCACGCCGACGATGGTCAGCAGCGAGGCCACGATCTGGCTGAGGGTCTGCTGGAGCGTCTGCTGGACGTTGTCGATGTCGTTGGTGGCGCGGGAGAGCACCTCGCCCCGCTGCTGCCGGTCGAAGTAGCTCAGGGGCAGCCTGGCCAGCTTCTCCTCGACCTGTTCGCGCATCCGGAAGACGGCGCGCTGGACGACCCGGGTGGCGATCCTGGCCTGGACGAAGCCGAACAGCGAGGCGGCCGCGTAGATCAGGGTGACCCAGAGCAGGACCTGGCCGACGGCGCCGAAGTCGATGCCGTGGCCGGGGACAACCGGCATCGTGCCGATCATGTCGGCCAGCCCGTCCTGGCCGTGGGCACGGAGTTGGTCGGCGGCCTGGGCCCGGGTGAGCCCGTCGGGCAGTTGCCGGCCGATGATGCCGGCCATGATCAGGTCGGTGGCGTGGCCGAGGACCTTGGGGCCCACGACGGTCAGTGCCACGCTCAGCGCGCCCAGCAGCAGGGCGACGGTCATGATGCCCGCCTCCGGCCGCATCTGGGCCAGCAGCCGTTTGCCGGAGCCCTTGAAGTCCATCGACTTCTCGGTGGGCTGGCCGCCCATCATCCGGGCGGGCCCGGCCGCCGGTGCCGGGCCGCGCGGCGGGGCCTTCTGCGGCGTCTCCCCGCCGGCCGCCGGGGCCCCGTCCCGGGGGGCCGCCCCCTTGTCCGCGGTGGTCATGCCGCCTCCTGCTCGGTGAGCTGGGAGAGCACGATCTCCCGGTAGGTCTCGTTGCCGGCCATCAGCTCGGCGTGGGTGCCGGTGCCGACGACCCGGCCCTCGTCAAGGACGACGATCCGGTCGGCGCCGCGGATCGTGGAGACCCGCTGGGCGACGATCACGACCGTGGCCCGGTCGGTCTCGCGGGCGAGGGCGGCGCGCAGCGCGGCGTCCGTCGCGTAGTCCAGGGCGGAGAAGGAGTCGTCGAAGAGGTAGATCTCGGGGCGCCGCACCAGGGCGCGGGCGATGGCCAGCCGCTGGCGCTGGCCGCCGGAGACATTGCCGCCGCCCTGGGCGATGGGCGCGTCCAGGCCGTCTTCCATCCGCTCGACGAAGTCCCGCGCCTGGGCGGTCTCCAGGGCGTGCCACAGCTCGTCGTCGGTGGCGTCGGGGTTGCCGTAGCGCAGGTTGGTGGCGACGGTGCCGGAGAAGAGGTACGGCTTCTGCGGGACCAGGCCGATGGCCCTGGCCAGGGTCTCCTGGTCGAGGGTGCGGACGTCCTCGCCGTCCACCAGGACCGTGCCGCCGGTCGCGTCGAAGAGGCGGGGGACGAGGCCGAGGAGGGTGGACTTGCCGGAGCCGGTCGAGCCGATGACGGCGGTGGTCTCGCCGGGGCGGGCGGTCAGCGAGATGTCCTTGAGGACGGGCTGTTCGGCGCCGGGGAAGCGGAACTCGACGCCGCGGAGCTCCAGTTCGCCGTGGCGGCGGAGCTCGGTGACGGGGTTCTCGGGCGGGGCGACGCTGGAGTCGGTCGCCAGGACCTCCTGGATGCGCTCGGCGCAGACCTCGGCGCGCGGCAGCATCATCACCATGAACGTCGCCATCATGATCGACATCAGGATGTACATGAGGTAGCTGAGGAACGCGGTCAGCGCGCCGATCTGCATCGAGCCGCTGTCGATGCGCAGCCCGCCGAACCAGACGACGGCCACGCTGGAGACGTTCACGATCAGCATGACCAGCGGGAACATCATCGACATCAGCCGGCCGGCGCGCAGCGACGCGTCGTACAGATCGGTGTTGGCCCCGGCGAACCGCTCGCGCTCGTGCCGGTCGCGGACGAAGGCGCGGATGACGCGGATGCCGGTGATCTGCTCGCGCAGCACGCGGTTGACGGTGTCGATGCGCTCCTGCATCCCGCGGAACAGCGGACGCATCCGGCGCACGATCAGTGAGACGAGTATCCCGAGGACCGGGACGATGACCAGGAGCAGGCCGGACAGCGGCACGTCCTGGTTGAGCGCCATGATGACGCCGCCGACGCACATGATCGGCGCCGAGACCATCATGGTGAACGTCATCAGCACCAGCATCTGGACCTGCTGGACGTCATTGGTGGTCCGGGTGATCAGCGACGGCGCGCCGAAGGTGGCCATCTCGCGGGCGGAGAAGGACTGCACCCGGTCGAAGACCGCGGCGCGGATGTCCCGGCCGAGCGCCATCGCCGTACGGGCACCGAAGTAGACGGCGCCGATCGCGCAGACGATCTGGAGCAGGGTGACGGCGACCATGAAGCCGCCGATGCGCAGGATGTAGCCCGTGTCCCCCTTCACGACACCGTTGTCAATGATGTCGGCGTTGAGGGTGGGCAGGTAGAGGGTGGCCAGGGTCTGGATCAGCTGGAGCAGAACGATCAGGGATATCGAGCGCCTGTGGGGCCGCAAATGCGCCCGCGCTAGTCGGACCAACACACCGTGAGCCTAGGCGAACACTTGCCCTCGGCAATCGAATTTTCGTGTTCTGCCCCCGTCCCGTTCCTGTCCCGTTGCCGGAATGTGCCCGGAACCGGAGGGGCCGCCGCGTACGCCATCATGGAGGCGGCAACGACGGGGTCTCCGCCACCACGGAAGCCCCCCGACCGACACGACGAAGAGGCCGCCGTGACAACAACTGGCACCGTGCGCTACTGGGCCGCGGCCAAGGCCGCCGCAGGCACGGCAGAAGAGCCGTATGCGGCGGCGACGCTCGCCGAGGCGCTCGACGCGGCACGCGCGGCGCATGCCGCGAACCCCGAGTTCGCGCGCGTCCTGCTGCGCTGCTCCTTCCTGGTGGACGGCGATCCGGTCGGCACCCGCGACCACGGTGCGGTGCCGCTGGCCCAGGGCGGCACCGTCGAGGTCCTGCCGCCGTTCGCGGGAGGGTGAGCAGACGACCATGAGCGACCACCAGCCGCAGCACCGCCCGTCCTACGAGCCGCACGACCCGTATGCGCCGCAGGATCCCTACGCCCGGCAGGAGCCGTACGCCGCGCAGGAGCCGTATACCGCGCAGGATCCGTACGCCGCGCAGGATCCGTACGGCCGGCCGGACCCGTACGGGCGACCGGCGCAGCAGCCCGCGCCGCAGCAGCCCGCCGCGCAGCAGCCGTACGACCCGCAGGCGCCGTACCGCCGGCAGCCGGCCCCTGACCCCTACCGGCAGCAGCAGGCACCCGGCCCGGTGCCGCAGCCGGGGCCCGGCCCCTACGGGCACGGCCGGACCGGGCAGGCCCCGTACGGGTACGAGGCGTACGGACAGCAGCCCCGGCACGGACAGCCGCAGCAGGGGCAGCCCCAGCACGGGCAGGCCCAGCACGGGCAGCCCCAGCACGGGCAGGCCCAGCACGCCCGGCCGCAGCCGCCGCACGGCCAGGACGGCTACCGCGCCCCGCACGCCGAGCCCGCGCCGCTGCCCCCGCAGCACCAGACCGCGGCACCGGCCGAGGAGCCGTACGCCCGCCGGCACCCCCAGCAGGCCAGGCCGGCGCCCGCCGCGCCCGCACCGGCCGCGGTGGTCTCCAGCGCCCCGCTCGCGGCCAACCAGCGCGCCCGCGCCGAGGGCCGCTCGCCGATCATCCCGCCCGGTGTGCAGCCGGCCGCGCTGACCGCCGGACTGGCCCTGCTGCTCGCGCTGACCGCGCCGCTGGCCCGTCCGGTGCTCGCCGTGCCGGTGGCACTGCTCCAGGCCGTCACCGCGGCCGGCTGGTTCCGGCTCAACGGCATGTGGCCGGCCCGCCAGGGCATCGCACTGGCCTTCCTGGCCGGGCTGACCACCGATGTCGCCCTGCTGGCCACCGAACCCGCGAGCGCGCCGCTGGTCGGTATCGGCACGCTCGGGGTGTGGTGTCTGCTCGTCCTCGTCCTCCAGCTGCGCAACCGCAGCAGCGCCGACGAGCGGATGTACGCGCTGACCGCGGGTCTGACCTCGACCGCCCTCGTGGTGCTGGCCGCCGGGCAGCTCGCGGCGAGCCCGCACGCGGTGACGGTCGGCGCCGCCGCGGTCGGGGTGGCCACCCTGGCCCGTGCGCTGCCGCTGCCCCCCGTCGCCTCGGTCGGCATCGCGCTGGTGGCCGCCGCGGGCGCCGGGATCGCGGCCGGGCAGCTCACGGGGCTGGGGGCGTCCGGTGCGCTCCTGGGGCTGGCGGCCGGCGGCTGCGCCCTGATCGGCCTGCGGGTGGCCAGTTACGACTACCCCTCCCGCTTCGTCCACCTGACGGCCGGAGTGGCCCTGCCGCTCGCCCTGGCCGCGCCCGCGGTGTACGTCCTGGGGCGGGCGCTCGGGTAGCGCCCCACAACGGGCCGTGCGCGAGGTGAAACGGAGCGGCGGCCGCCGGTGGCGCATCATGTGCCGTCCGGCGGCCGCCGCTCCCGTTCGCCGGAGGCCGTCGTTTAGGCTCCCCCGGAGCGCAGGCAGGGGGCCTGCATGGACGAGTCGGCCGTAATCCGGCCCAGTGTGGGGGTAGTGGTTCGATGCGTGCACTACGCGTGCTGTTGATCCTCGTGGTCATATTCGGAGGGCTGTTCGTGGCCGCCGACCGGGTGGCCGTGGGGCTCGCCGAGGACAAGGCCGCGGAGAAGATCCGCGGCAGCCAGGGGCTGGACCGGACCCCGACCGTCGCCATCAAGGGCTTCCCGTTCCTGACCCAGGTCGCGGGCCGCAGCCTCCAGGAGGTGGACGCCGACCTCGGGGGCATCGAGGCCCGTGCCCAGGGGCGCGCGCTGCGCATCGACCAGCTGACGGCGCACTTCTTCGACGTCGGGCTGACCAGCGACTACACCTCCATCGAGAGCGCCGCCTCGGCCACCGGCAACGCCCGGATCACCTACGCCGACCTGACGAAGGCGGCGGGCGGCGGCGTCAAGATCGGCTTCGGCGGGCAGAAGAACGGCCGCAGCCAGGTCAAGATCTCGCCGAAGATCCCGGTCCTCAGCTCGCTGGAGGTGACCGGCTCCATCACCATCGTGGGCGGCGACACCGTCCGGCTGCGGGCCGACGGGCTCCCCGGGATGTGCCGGGCCCTCCCGGGCTGTGAGGCGAAGGTGCGCGCCCAGACCGACCACGACTGGAAGCTGGACCAGCTGCCCGCCAACCTGAAGCTGGACAAGGTCGTGACGATGTCCCAGGGCCTGTCGATCTCGGCCTCCGGCAAGAACGTCAAGCTTCCCGGCTGACCGGACGCTCCCGGCGGACCGCCCCACCGGTCCGCCGGCCGATCCGTGCATCGTCCATTTTCTGAGACGCCCCGGTCCGTACGCCAGACCCCCCACCGGCGTACGGCCGCCCGGAGCCCGTGCGGGACCGCGCCGCACGCCCTCCCATCCCACATCACGGACAAACGCGTCTCATTATTCGACACGCCGGTGACATGCGCCGCTCCGCGTCCCTACGATCGGTGCCATGCAGAGCTCATTGAGCGGTCTCCGTCCGCGGGGACGGGCGGTACTGACGAAGCGGCGGGCAGTAGACCTGTGCCGCGTCGCCGCCATGCTCTGTCGCCCTGCCTGACGGGCTGTCGCTCCCTTTCCCGAGCTCCTTCAGGAGCAGGGGTTTCCGCGTCGCCCGGCCGGCCCCTCGGCCGTTCCCCCTATGTCCCCGCACAGCGCCACGCCGGCCCCGTACACCCCGCACGGCCGCCCGGAAATCCACGGCGCGCACCCGGCATACCCGAGTGCAACTCTGCCACTGCCCCCCGCAACTGCCCCGGAGGAGAAGAATCATGAGCCGTAGCGACGTCCTCGTAGACGCCGACTGGGTCGAGGCCCACCTCGAGGACCCGAAGGTGGTTCTCGTCGAGGTTGACGAGGACACCTCGGCCTACGACAAGAACCACATCAAGAACGCCGTCCGGATCGACTGGAAGCAGGACCTCCAGGACCCGGTCCGCCGCGACTTCGTCGACCAGGAGGGCTTCGAGAAGCTGCTCTCCGCCAAGGGCATCGCCAACGACGACACGGTGGTCCTCTACGGCGGCAACAACAACTGGTTCGCCTCCTACGCCTACTGGTACTTCAAGCTCTACGGCCACGACGGCGTCAAGCTGCTCGACGGCGGCCGCAAGAAGTGGGAGCTGGACTCCCGCGACCTGGTCGACGGCTCCGAGGTTCCGCAGCGTCCGGCCACCGACTACAAGGCCAAGGCGCAGAACACCGCCATCCGCGCCTTCCGTGACGACGTCGTCGCCGCGATCGGCGACCTCAACCTGGTCGACGTGCGCTCCCCCGACGAGTTCAGCGGCAAGCTGCTCGCCCCGGCGCACCTCCCGCAGGAGCAGTCGCAGCGCCCCGGCCACGTGCCCAGCGCCCGCAACATCCCGTGGTCGAAGAACGCCAACGACGACGGCACCTTCAAGTCGGACGACGAGCTCAAGGCCCTCTACGAGGGTGAGTCCGTCGACCTCGCCAAGGACACCATCGCCTACTGCCGCATCGGTGAGCGCTCCGCGCTGACCTGGTTCGTCCTGCACGAGCTGCTCGGCCAGACCAACGTCAAGAACTACGACGGCTCCTGGACCGAGTACGGCTCGCTGGTCGGCGTGCCGATCGAGCTCGGCGCCGCCAAGTAAGCAAGCCGCTTCTCTCCCCCTCCCCCGAACCCCTCAAGGAAGTACCCCCATGTGTGGAGCACAGGCAGGCGGCCCGGACGCCTCGACCATCAAGCCCGGTGAGACCACGATCCAGGGCAGCGTGACCCGCGACGGCGAGCCTGTCACCGGTTACGTCCGACTCCTGGACAGCACCGGCGAGTTCACCGCCGAGGTCCCCACCTCCGCGACCGGACAGTTCCGCTTCTACGCGGCCGAGGGCACCTGGACGCTGCGCGCGCTCGTCCCGGGCGGCACCGCGGACCGCACCGTCGTCGCCGAGAAGGGCGGACTGGCGGAGGTCGCCATCGCCGTCTGACGGCACCGCGCGTGGCGGCGGCCCCGGGCCACCCGGATTCCGCCACCGTCCGTACGGCCGGAGGGCCGCACCCCAGGGGTTTGGACGCCTTGGCTGGGGGTGCGGCCCTCCGTGCCGTGCGCGGCCGGTACCGGGGCCTCGCCCCGACTTCTGTCCGGCCCCGCACGGACTTACCGTGGAGTCATGGACGCGCACCACCGGTCGCCCGTAGAGCGCCGTCACCGCAGGTACTTCGTCCTGATGGGCGTGTGCCTGGTGCTGTTCGTCCTGGCCTGGGGTGTGGTGCGGCTGTGGTCGGTCCCGGCCGCGGTGGGCATGTGCGTCGTCGCCATGGTCATCCCGCCGGTCGCGGCCGTCATCGGCAACCGGCGCGAGCCCGGCGAGCGCTGGTGGGACGAGTCCGGCGATCCCGAGTCCGACCGCTGGTGGCGGGAGCTGGACGACCGGGGCGACGACAAGCACCGGCAGTAGGCCGGACCCGCCACACGGTGCGGGCGGTCAGTACACCAGCGCCTGGACGTCGTCCGGCATGATCTCGCTGACGAACAGCTGGGCACCGGCGATCCCGGCCCCCTCGATCAGATCCTTCTGCTCGATGTTCCGCCGCGCCGCGCACTGGGTGCAGACCGTGATCGCCCCGCCGCCCGCGCGGATGCCGTCGATCAGCTCCGGGAGCGGCGCCGCGTGCGGCAGCTCGAACTCCGCCGCCCGCCCCGGCAGCGCGAACCACACCGACTCCCCGGTCAGCCACAGGGACACCTCGACACCGCTGGCCGCCGCCACCGCCGCCACCGTGAACGCCTGCGAACACCGTTCGGGCGCGTCCGCGCCCGCCGTCACCTTGATCACGAGCTTTTTCGCCATGAGGCAAGAGTAGGCGCGGCGGACCTCACAGCGCCGCTGTCACCGCCGCCGACTAGACTCGCAGGCGGTCCGTTACACCCTCACTCGTCAAGGGGCGCGCTCGTGCTTGAGGCATTCTTCACCACTCTGCTGGTCCTGGTCGGCGTCGCCGTCATCGCGTTCGCCGGTCTGACCTGGAAGAAGCTCTACCAGGGCCAGCGCTGAGCGCGCCTGTCACCGCCACCCGTCGCCGGAGCGCCGCCCGCGCCCCCGGCGGTCCCCCTCTCTATAGATCGTCTGAGCTCTCATGATCGAGATCCCGTCCGACCTGAACCCGGCCCTGGTGCCGCTCGCCTTCCTCCTCGGCAACTGGGAGGGCGCCGGCGTCGCCGACTTCCCCGGTACCGAGAAGTGCAACTTCGGGCAGGAGGTCAGCTTCACCCACGACGGCCGTGACTTCCTGGAGTACACCTCGCACAGCTGGGTGCTCGACGCCGAAGGCAAGAAGGTCCGCCCCCTGGAGGCCGAGAGCGGCTTCTGGCGCATCGACGCGGACCGCAAGGTCGAGATCGTGATGTGCCGCGACCAGGGCGTGGTGGAGGTCTGGTACGGCGAGCTGGCCGACCAGAAGCCGCAGATCGACCTGGCCACCGACGCCATCGCGCGCACCGCCGCCTCGGGCCCGTACAGCGGCGGCAAGCGGCTCTACGGCTATGTCAACAGCGACCTGATGTGGGTCGGCGAGAAGGCCACCCCGGACGTCCCGCTGCGGCCGTACATGTCCGCGCATCTGAAGAAGGTCGCCGACCTCAAGGAGTGGGCCGAGAGCCTGCCCGACGACATGCCCGACGGCGTCTCCTTCTTCCGTCCGGACGGCACGCCCTACAACCCGTAAACACTCCGGGGAGAGTCCCGCTCTCCCCGCCAGCGCCCCGCGGGGGAAGCCGGTCGAAGTCCGGCGCTGACCCGCAACGGTAGGCGGAAGGTTTCCTTCCGCGAGCCCGATCGCCCGCGGTGCGCGCAGCTTCCCGTACAACTCGCCGTGGGCTGCGAGGGGAGACCGCCCGGCCCGCGCGGCCCCGGGCCACCCCTTGGTACGTACGGACGCGGCCCGACCCCTAGGCGGCCGACCGTGGCGACCACCAGCGCGCATCCGACGACGGACGGGACCGGCGCGCCGCCGCCCGCCCGGCGGCTGCCCGTACCACCCCTGATCGCCGTGCTCACGGCCGTCCTGCTCGGCTCCGTACTGTGCGGCGCCGGGCTCGGTGCGGCCGGCCTGAGTTGGGCCGAGGTGCTGCGCTATCTGGGCGCCGGGCTGACCGGCGGAACGATCTCCTCCGACGAGGTCGCCGCCTACACCATCGTGTGGGAGCTGCGCTTCCCGCGGGCCCTCCTGGCGGCCGTCGTCGGCGCCGGGCTCGCCGCCCTCGGCGTGGCCGTGCAGGCCCTGGTCCGTAACGCGCTGGCCGACCCGTTCGTCCTCGGGATCTCCTCCGGGGCCGCCGTCGGCGCCAACGCCGTCCTCCTCTTCGGGGCGCTCGGCGCCCTCGGCGTCTGGGCGCTGTCGGCGGCGGCCTTCGCCTCCGCGCTGCTCGCCATGGCCCTGGTGTACGCCGCCGCGCGCACCGCCCACGGGCTCACCCCGCTGCGCCTGGTGCTGACCGGCACGGCGATGTACTACGGCTTCTCCGCCCTGACCACCCTGATGGTGTTCACCGCCGACCGCGGCGAGGCGGCCCGCTCGGCGATGATGTGGCTGCTCGGGAGCCTGAGCGGGGCCGGCTGGGGCTCGCTGCCGGTCGCCGCGGCCGCGGTGGCCGCCGGGCTGGCCCATCTGCTGCTCTCCGCGGGCCGGCTCAACGCGCTGGCCATGGGCGACGAGAGTGCCGCCGCCCTCGGGGTGGACGTCCGCCGGCTGCGCCGCGAACTGTTCGTCGTCGCGGCCGCTGGCACCGGCGCGGTGGTCGCGGTCAGCGGCGCGATCGGCTTCGTCGGGCTGATGGTGCCGCATGTGGCCCGGATGCTGGTCGGCGCCGACCACCGCCGGGTGCTGGCCGTCGCCCCGCTGCTCGGCGCGGTGCTGCTGGTGTGGGTGGATCTGCTCTCCCGGGTGCTGCTGGCGCCCGTCGAACTGCCGGTCGGCGTGCTCACCGCCGTCCTCGGCGTGCCCTGCTTCGTCCTGCTGATGCGGCGGCGCGGCTACACCTTCGGAGGCGGCGCCTGATGCGGATCGACGTCACGGACCTGTCCGTGGAGGTGGCCGGGAACCGGCTGGTCCACGACATCACCCTGCGGGCCGGCAGCGGCCGGATGGTCGGCCTGGTCGGCCCCAACGGCAGCGGCAAGTCGACCCTGCTGCGCTGTGTCTACCGCGCGCTGCGCGCGGCCGCCGGAACCGTCCGGCTGGACGGCGCGGACCTGCACGCCATGGACGCGCGCACCGGCGCCCGGCTGCTGGCCGCGCTGCCCCAGGAGGCCGGCACGGAGTTCGACTTCACCGTGGCCGAAGTCGTCGCGATGGGGCGGCTGCCGCATCAGCGCGGCTCGGGCCGGGCGAGCGCGGCGGACCGCGCGCACTGCACACGGGCGCTGGCCCGGGCCGGCGCGGACCACCTCGCCGGGCGCGGCTTCCTCAGCCTGTCCGGCGGCGAGAAACAGCGGGTGCTGATCGCCCGTGCGCTGGCCCAGGACCCGCGGGTGCTGGTGCTCGACGAACCGACCAACCACCTGGACATCGCCCAGCAGTTGGCGGTGCTGACGCTGGTGCGGGACAGCGGTCTGACGGTACTGACCGCGCTGCACGACCTCAATCTGGCCGCCCTGCACTGCGACGCGCTGTATGTCCTCGCCCGCGGCCGGATCGTCGCCGCGGGCCCGCCGCACGACGTGCTCACCCCGGAGCTGCTCGCCGAGGTCTTCGGCGTCCGCGCCCATCGCGTACGGCATCCCGAAACGGGCGCCGTCCAGCTGCTGTTCGACCGCCTGGCCGCCCCCGCCACCGACTCCTGAGGACCGCCGTGCGCCGCACCGCCGCCCCGCTCACCGCCCTCGCCCTCGCGCTCGCCCTGACCGGCTGCGGCGCGACGGTGGCCGACGACGGCCACAAGGCCGCCAAGGGCTCGGGCCACTACCCGGTCACCGTCGAGAACTGCGGTATCCGCACCACCTACGACAAGCCGCCCGCCCGCGTGGTCACCAACGACGTCGGCATCACCGAGATCATGTTCGCGCTCGGCCTGGAGGACCGGATGGCCGGCTATGTCATGCCCGACGACAAGGGCGAGGTCGACGCCGTCCCCTGGAAGGCCGCGTACGGCAAGGTCCCCTGGCTCGCCAAGAAGGCCCTCACCAAGGAGATCGCCCTCGACGCCAGGGCGGACCTGGTCTTCGCGGGCTGGAACTACGGCTTCGGCGAGGACACCGGCCTCACCCCCGCCGCCCTGAAGAAGCTCGGCATCGGCAGCTATGTGCTGACCGAGTCCTGCCACAACGGCAGGGACGGGGCCCGCGGCGTGATGCCGCCGCTGGACGCGCTCTACACCGATCTGACCACGCTCGGGAAGATCTTCGGCGTCGAGGACCGCGCCGCCGCCCTGGTGAAGAAGTACAGGAAGCAGGTGGCCGACGCCGCCGCCAAGGCCCCCGCACCCGCCGAGCGGCCCGCCGTCTTCCTCTACGACGACGGCCGAGACAAGCCGTTCACCTCGGGCAAGTACGCCGGACCGCACGACATCATCACCAAGGCCGGCGGCGACCACGTCATGAAGGACCTCAAGGACTCCTGGACGACCGTCGGCTGGGAGACCGTCGTCGCCCGTGACCCCGATGTCATCGTCATCAACGACTACGGCGACACCTCCGCGGCGCAGAAGAAGAAGTTCCTGATGTCCTACGCCCCGCTCGCCGGCGTCTCGGCGGTCAAGCACCACCGGATCTACGTGATGGACTACGCCGACCTCGTCGAAAGCCCCCGCAACCCCGCCGCCGTCAGTGACCTGGCGCGCTATCTGCGCGGTATACGGGCGGGCGGCTGATCCGGCGGCGTACGGACACCCGGCGCCCGCCCTTCTACACTGGCCGTGTGGTGACCACCGACTGGCAGAGCGACCTCCGCAGGCGCGGATACCGCCTGACCCCGCAGCGTCAGCTCGTGCTGGAGGCTGTGGACAGGCTGGAGCACGCCACCCCGGACGACATCCTCACCGAGGTGCGCAAGACGGCGGGCGGGGTGAACATCTCCACGGTCTACCGGACCCTGGAGCTCCTCGAAGAGCTGGGCCTGGTCAGCCATGCCCACCTCGGCCACGGCGCCCCGACCTACCACCTCGCCGACCGCCACCACCACATGCACCTGGTGTGCCGGGACTGCACGGAGGTCATCGAGGCGGATCTGTCGGTGGCCGAACCGTTCACGGCGATGCTGCGCGAACAATTCGGCTTCGAGACGGACATGAAGCACTTCGCGATCTTCGGGCGCTGTGCGGCCTGCCGCGCCAAGGCCGCCGAGGGCGACGGCTGAGGCGATCGCCCCCGAGTCGTAGGCTGGCCCCATGCCGCGACCTTCATCCGCCAGCCCCCTGCTGTCGCTGCCCGGCGCCGTCCCCGCCGAGGCCCCCGACGAAGGCGTCGCCGCGCACTACGGCGACCTCTTCCGGGAGCAGCGCGCCCTCGCCGACGGCACCGGCTTCGTCGACCTCTCCCACCGTGGCGTGGTCACCGTCACCGGCCCCGAACGGCTGAGCTGGCTGCATCTGCTGCTCACCCAGCACGTCAGCGACCTCCCGCCGGGCCATGCCACCGAGGCGCTGATCCTGTCCGCGCACGGCCATATCGAGCATGCGGTCTCCCTCGTCGACGACGGCGAGACGACCTGGATGCACACCGAACCCGGCAACCAGGAGGCGCTGATCGCCTACCTGGAGAGCATGAAGTTCTTCTACCGGGTCGAGGTCGCCGACCGCACCGACGAGCTCGCCGTCGTCCACCTCCCGGCCGGCTCCATCGCCGAGGTGCCCGGGAACGCCGTCGTACGCGAGACCGCGCACGGCCGCGACCTGTTCCTGCCCCGCGCGGACCTGGAGTCCTTCGCCGCAGACCACGGCCCCGCGATCGGCGTCCTGGCCCTGGAGGCGCTGCGCGTCGAGGCCCACCGCCCCCGGCTGGGCCTGGAGACCGACCACCGCACCATCCCGCACGAACTGGGCTGGATCGGCACCGCCGTCCACCTGGAGAAGGGCTGCTACCGCGGCCAGGAGACCGTCGCCCGGGTCCACAACCTGGGCAAGCCGCCGCGCCGGCTGGTCTTTCTGCACCTGGACGGCAGCGAGGTCCATCTGCCGCCGCACGGCACCCCCGTCCGCCTCGCCTCGGACGGCGAGGAGGGCCGGCAGCTCGGCTTCGTCACCACCTCGGCCCGCCACCACGAGCTCGGCCCGATCGCGCTGGCCCTGGTCAAGCGGAATGTGCCGGTGGACGCGCCATTGATGGCGGGCAGCACGGCGGCTTCGCAGGAAGTCGTCGTCGAGCCGTAGGGGCCGCGGCTCCGGCGCGTGTCCCTGGCGCGCGGGGGTCAGGGGCTTGTCCGGCCCTGACCGCCGGACCGGTCTCAGACCTCCACCAGCACCGTGAACGGCCCGTCGTTCGTCAGCGACACCTTCATGGACGCACCGAAGCGGCCGGTCTCCACATGGGCGCCCAGCGCCCGCAGCTGCGCGACGACCTCGTCGACCAGCGGCTCGGCGACCGGCCCCGGTGCGGCGGCGTTCCAAGTGGGGCGGCGGCCCTTGCGGGCGTCACCGTAGAGAGTGAACTGGCTGATCACCAGCAGCGGCGCCGCGGTGTCCGAGCAGGACTTCTCGCCCTGAAGAATCCGCACCGACCACAGCTTGCGGGCGAGCTGCGCCGCCTTCTCCTTCGTGTCCTCGTGCGTGACCCCCACCAGCACGCACAGCCCCTCACCGACGATCTCCCCGACCGTCTCGCCCGCCACCTCGACGCGGGCACCGTCAACCCTTTGCACCACAGCTCGCATACCCGCCATCATGCCGGGCGGCCAACCACCTTCGGACAGCCGTGCCCCCACGGGGGCCGTTCGGGTGCCATGGCCCTGCGGAAGGACCGCCCAGAGTGGCACGATGCGTGCACGTGGTGCGTTTCATGGACAACATGCCCAGGACGCGGCACCGGACGAGGGGACGGAACGATTCATGAACACTCTCGGCGCCGGACAGACACCCGGTCCCGCACCAACCGCCCGTACGACACCCACCGGTCGGACCACATCGACCGCCCCCGCGACCGACCCCGCACATCCGGCGCCCGCCACCGCACCACCCCCCACCGCCCTGACGACCACCACAGCGACGGCTCGCGTCGAGCCCCCCGGCACCGAGGACGGCCCCATGCTCCAGGCAGGCCAGGCGCAGCACCCCCGCCCCCCGCAGCAGCGCGACCGCTGCCTGCCGGCCACCACCCCCGACCTGTCCGGCCTGGGGCTGCCCGAGCTGCGCGTCGTACGGCGTGATTCCCAGCAGGAAGAGGCCGATCTCAGCTATCTGCGGCGGCTGTTGCAGGGCCGGATCGACATCCTGCGGGCCGAGATCGCCCGCCGTAGCGCCCAGCAGTCACCGCTGCTGGACCGGCTCCCGGAGATCCTGACCGACCTGCCGTCGCGGCACCGCTCCTCCGCCCGGCATGTGACGCTCGGGACGCCGCACAGCGAGGAATACCGCAGGCTCGCCGAGGAAATGCTGGGCGAGGTGGAGCTGTCCGACCTCACCGCGCGTACGGACCAGGAGCTGCACGACGCGATGGGCCGGCTGATCCGCTACGAACAGCAGGTGTCCCGGCGCCGTCAGTCGTTGCAGCGCACCACCGACGATTGCAGTGCCGAAATTGCCCGCAGGTACCGTGAAGGTGAAGCGCAAGTAGACGACCTGCTGTCCTGACCGGGCCACAAGCCTCTGGGGGCGCGGGTCATTCCCGGAAGGCCGACGATGACCTCGCCCACCCCCATATCCGAGCCGACCTCGGAATCCGCCCTGACCCCGGATTCCCCGGCGGCCGCGCTTTCCCCCGCTTCCTCTGCTTCCTCCGTTTCCCCCGCTTCCTCCGTTGCCTCTGCCGTCTCCCCCGTCCTCGCCGAGGTCGTGCGCTCCGGCTTCGTCGAGGGGCGGCACCGGGGCTCCCTCGTGGTGCTCGCCGCCGACGGCAGCGTGGACTGGGCGCTGGGCGACGTGACCGCGCCCGTCTTCCCGCGCTCCACGAACAAGCCGATGCAGGCCGCGGCGGTGCTGCGGGCGGGCCTGGACCTCTCCGGCGAGCGGCTGGCGCTGGCCGCCGCGAGCCACTCCGGCGAGCCGTTCCACCTCGATCTCGTACGGACCATGCTGGCCGAGCACGGCCTCACCGCCGACCACCTCCAGACGCCCGCGGACCTGCCGCTGGACCCCGAGGAGGCGGAGGCCTACCTCGCCTCGGGCCGGGTCCGCGACCGCCTCACCATGAACTGCTCGGGCAAGCACACCGCGATGCTGGCCGCCTGCGCGCTCAACGGCTGGCCGCTCGACACGTATCTCGACGAGGTCCATCCGCTCCAGCAGCTGGTCGCCGACGGGGTCCGCACCGCGAGCGGCGAGGACGTCGCCCACGTCGGCACGGACGGCTGCGGGGCGCCCCTGCTGTCGCTGTCGCTGACCGGGCTGGCGCGCGCCTTCCGGCACTTCGTCATGGCCGAGCCGGGGAGCCCTGAGCGGCGGGTCGCGGATGCGATGCGTGCCCACCCGGAGTACGTCGCCGGCACCCGGCGGCCCGATACCTGGCTGATGCAGGCCCTTCCCGGCACCCTCTCCAAGATGGGCGCCGAGGCCGTGCAGGCGCTGGCCCTTCCGGATGGCCGCGCCCTCGCTTTCAAGATCGACGACGGCGCCATCCGCACGCTCGGGCCTGTCCTCGCTCGCACGCTTCGGCTCATGGGGCTCGACGCGCCTGTCCTCACCCGCCTTGAGGACGCGCCGCTCCTCGGGGGCGGGGCGCGGGTGGGGGAGGTTCGGGCTTCGTTCTGACGGGGGTTGGTGCGGCTCGTTTTTGGCTGCGGGTGCCGTTGTGGCTGGGCGCGCAGTTCCCCGCGCCCCTGTTTGTGTGGCCGTGCCGTTGTTGGGTGCGGCGCCGTGGTGGCTGGCGCCGTTGCGGGCTCCGTAGGTGCCGCGGGGGTCGGAGGGGACGCACCGGGACCCGTCCTCGGCGCGGGCGACGCGGCTACGAGCGATTGAGCACCCCGGCGTTTGCTCCGGTCCTGCGGGCGGGCCCCGGTACATCCCCTCCGACCGTCCCCCGTTGCCGACTGCCGGACGGTGGCACCGTCCGTCACAGACCAGCTCGGCCCGCGTCGGGCCTCGGGGGACCGGGTGCCTGCCAAGGGGTGCCGCTGCTTCGCCGTAACGGTGATCCGTACGGCGGGTCAGCCGCGTACGCACGGTGGTCGGAGGGGATGTCCGGTGCCCCGCCCGCAGGACCGGAGCAAACACCGGAGTGCCTTACCTCTGGGAGCCGCGTCGCCCGCGCCGAGGACGGGGTACCGGGCGTCCCCTCCGACCCGCCACCCACAAACAGAAGGCGAACGACGCCCAGCCACCGGCAAACCGCCCAGCCCATGACTGCCGCAACCGCGATGGCCTGCATAAAGTGGCGATGACACGGTGCACGCACGTATCACCCACCAACAGCAGGAGGTCGGCGACCATGAGCGACGCGAATTCCGAGCCGCAGGGGCCCGAGGCGATCGAGCACGCGCACGACCCCGAGGTGCTTCAGCTCGCGGCCAAGGTGTTCGACCTGGCGCGGCACGGTGACACCGACACGGTCGCCGCCTACGTGGACGCGGGCGTGCCCGCCAACCTGACGAACGACAAGGGCGACTCGCTGGTGATGCTGGCGGCATACCACGGCCACCCCGCCACCGTGGAGGCCCTGTTGCAGCGCGGCGCCGACGTGGACCGCCCCAACGACCGCGGCCAGACCCCCCTCGCCGGCGCGGTGTTCAAGGCCGAGGACGAGGTCGTCAAGGTCCTGATGGCACACGGCGCGGACCCGACGGCAGGCACTCCGTCGGCGATCGACACGGCCCGGATGTTCGAGAAGGCGGAGCTGCTGAAGCTGTTCGGGGCGGAGTGACCCGGCGGGCGGCCCGGTGGGTGGGGCCCGGTAGTTGAGGCCCGGCCCACCGTCGTGGGGCAACGGCACAGACACACCAACGCTTGACCTCAAGTTTGCTTGAGGTTTTAGCGTCGGGTTCGAGACGGCATCCCGCCGCTCACCGACCCGCGCCGCACGCCACGAAGGGCCCCGCATGTCCGAGCACCCCTACCGCCTCGCAGTGATCATCGGCAGCAACCGGGAAGGCCGGTTCGCGCCCGTCATCGCGAACTGGTTCACCCGGCACACCGAAGGCCACCCGCACATCGACGTGGACGTCATCGACCTGGACGCCGTCCGCCCGTACGAACTCCGGCACGGCAGCGAGGAGTACCAGACCTTCGCCAAGCGCGTCGACGAGGCGGACGCCTTCGTCGTGATCACCCCGGAGTACAACCACTCCTTCCCGGCCCCGCTCAAGCACGCCATCGACCTGCTGCATCGCCAGTGGCAGGCCAAGCCGGTCGGCTTTGTGTCGTACGGCGGGATCTCCGGCGGCCTGCGCGCCGTCGAGCAACTGCGGCTGGTCTTCGCCGAGTTGCACGCCACCACCGTGCGCGAAACGGTGAGCTTCCCGCTCGCCGGCAACCTCTTCGACGACACGGGCCACCTGCACGACCCGGCCCCCGCCGCACAGGCCGCCGACGCCCTGCTCCGCCAGCTCACCTGGTGGGCGGTGGCCCTCCGCGAGGCCCGCGCCACCCGGCCGTACGGCGGCTGAGACCCGGCGGGCAGGTCCGCGTCCGATACTTGACCCGGCAATGGACCGGATCAGCCGGATCAGGGGGACGCATGAGCGCACGCAAGGGGCCGTACGAATGCGGGCTGGACGCCGCGGTGGACGTGATCGGCGGCAAGTGGAAGGTGCTGCTGCTGTGGGCGCTGGCTCAGCGCCCACAGCGGTTCGGTGAGCTGCGGCGGGAGTTGCCGAAGATCAGCGAGAAGGTGCTGACGCAGCAGCTGCGCGAACTGGAGGCCGACGGCATCGTGCACCGCGAGAACTTTGCGCAGGTGCCGCCGAAGGTCGAGTACTCGCTCACCGACTTCGGCGTCTCCCTGAACGAGGCGCTGGCCCCGCTCGGCGCCTGGGGCCGCGCCCATATGGCCCACCTGGAGGCCACCTATCCGCAGCGCCATCCGACGGAGGTCTGAGCGGCGCATCCCGTGGGTCCGGGGCGGCCGCCAGTCGCGTCCTCAGGCACTCTCCGCACGTCCGGCACCGCCCCTGCCCGTGGCGGTTCCGGCGTCTCCGGGAGTGTCCGCCTGGTGCTGCGCGCGGGCGGCGGCCAGCGCCCGCTCGAAGCCGTGCTGTGTGGCGTCGCACCACTCCAGGAGATCCCTGAGCAGCTCCCGCAGATTCCCGCCCGGGCTCCGCTGCCAGCCCGCTTCGGACAGCCCGTAGACCCGCAGCACCCCCTCGGCCCGCGCCACCCGCTCCTCGCCCTCCGCCGTCGTCATGCCGCCCCACCTCGTCGTTGTTGACTCCGCCCCGCTTCAACCTGACTTGCTTCAGGCTCCGTTCGGGCAACGCGTATCGGTTCCAATGCAACCGCATCGGAACGCTGGCGGGCAACCCGATCTCGCCGTCCCTCAATTCGCCGACCCTCAAATCCATCGGCCCTCAATCCATCGGCCCGCCTCCGCCTCCGCTCAGGCACCCCGCCCCCCCACCGCCGTCGCGAGATGCACCTTCATGCCGCACGGAATGCGCCCGTCCGGCAGCGCCATCGCCGCCGCCTCCGCCTCGAAGCGGGCCCGCAGCTCCGCCGTGACCGCGGGGTCGAGCGGCCCGAGGTCGTAGTACGTGCCCACGGTCCGCCAGACCCGTTCCAGCGGGCCGGTCAGGTCGAGCCGTACGGTCTCCCACTCCGCCGGGGCGAATCCGGCCGGGCGGAAGACCGCGTCGAAACCGTCGCGGGTCCGCAGCCTGGGGTCCCCGAGCGGCGGGATCTGTTGTGCCGCGGGGGCCGCCTCGAACAGCGGGCGCGCCAGCCGCAGAAAGCTCTCGCACGCCTCGCCGCCCGCCACCCCGGCCCCGAGGGCGACGGCCAGCGTGCCGCCCGGCGCCAGCACCCGTGCCACCTCCGCCGCGACCCGTTCCGCCTCACTCATCAGCATCAGCGCCATATGGGATACGCAGCCGTCGAACTGTGCGTCGCTGAAGCTGAGTTGCTGTGCCCGCCCGACTCGGAGGTCGGTCCGGCCGAGGCCCGGGCGGCGGCGGGCCAGTGCCAACTCCTCGGCGGAGAGGTCGAGTCCGGCAAGCACGGAGGGGGCGCCCGTCGGCCGGGCGGCGAGGAGTTCCAGCAACAGTCCGTCGCCGCAGCCGAGGTCCAGCACCCGGTCGCACGCCGATACCCGGTCCCGCAGCAGCTCGTAACTGGAACGGCCGTCCGCGCTCTTTCCGTGGGCCATTGCCCGCGCGGTCACCGAGGGGTGCGCGGCATGAAACGTTCGCAGAAACTCTTCCTGAAGCGTCGTCATCCGCCGAGCCTAGGAGCCGGCCATAGGAGCCGACCCTAGGAGCGGCCGCGCCCGCCGCGGTCAGCTCTCGGGACGCTCCTGGAGCGCCCAGCCGTTGCCGTCCGGGTCGCTGAAGTAGACGAACGAGTTCCATGCCCCGCCGGGGCCGTCCGCCATCGCGCCGTCCTCGACGTGCTGCACGGGGCCGGCCGCCACCCCCCGTTCGACCAGTTGCGCACGGGCCGCGGCGATATCGGAGACCACCAGTTGCAGCCCCTGGAGGGAACCGGGCTTCTCCTCCATGACGCCGGTGCCCGCGCCGATGACGATCGAGCAGCCCGAGCCCGGGGGCGTCAGCTGCACGATGCGCGCCTCGTCGCCGATGCACATGTCGTGGTCGACGGCGAAGCCCATCTGCTCGCTGTAGAAGCGCTTCGCCCGCTCCACATCGGTGACCGGAACCGGTACCAGTTCGAGCTTCCAGTCCATGGCGCGCCGTCCTTCCGTACGGGCGACGGCCCCTGCACAGCGGCCGTCGGGACCGGCCTTGTCGCGCTGCAAGAAGTCTAAGGAGCGGGGCGCGGAGGCGCGCATCCATTGACGGAGTGAGCACTCACTCCGTACCGTGCCGCCATGACACCACCTCCCTCCCGCCGACGCGCCCCCGGCATGAGCGTCGAGGAGCGCCGGGCCATGATCGTGGCCGCCGCGCTGCCGCTCGTGGCGGAGTACGGCGCGGCCGTCACCACGAGCCAGATCGCCCGCGCCGCAGGCATCGGCGAAGGCACGATCTTCCGGGCCTTCAAGGACAAGGACGAGCTGCTGGACGCCTGCGTCGCCGAGGCGGTCGGCACCGACCATGTGCTGCGCGGACTCGCCTCGATCTCCCTGGACGAGCCGCTCACCGCCCGGCTGGCCGAAGCCGCCGAGGCGCTGCGCGCCCATATGGAACGCATGGGCACCGTCGTCGGCGCCCTCCACGCCTCGGGACACCGCCGGGGCCGCGGCACCGGCCCCGGCAGCCGGGAGGCGGAGGCTTCCCTGTCGGACGGCCGGGGCGGGAAGGGCTCCCTGTCGGACGGCCGGGACAGGGACGCTCCGCCGCCGGACAGCCGGACGCAGTCCGTCACCGCCCTGCGCAACGCCGTCGTCGAGCTGCTCGAACCCGACCGGGCCGCCTTCCGCCTGAGCCCCGAGAAGGTCGCCGCCGCCTTTCTGGCCCTGCTGTTCACCCGGCTACAGGCCCCGGCGCCGGCGCAGGAGGGCGACGCGCCCCTCAGCCTCGACGAACTCATCGCCATCCTGCTGCACGGCACCCTCAACGCCCCCGAGAGCGCCTCATGACCGTGACCCTCAACCACACCATCGTCCCGGCCGCCGATCACCGCGCGGCCGCCCACTTCTTCGCCTCGGTCATGGGCCTTCCGGAACTCCCGCCGGCCGGCCGCCATGGACACTTCCTCCCGGTCCGGGTGAACGAGACGCTCACCCTCGACTTCATGACCGCGCCGGACGCCGCAGGCCACCACCTCGCCTTCGACGTCGACCCCGACACCTTCGACGCGATCCTCACCCGCCTCCAGACCGCCGGCACCCCCTACGGCAACTCCCCCACCGAGCCGGACAACCGCCGCACCGACCACCCCCTGTGCCCCCGCGGCCTCTTCTTCCGCGACACCTCCCACAACCTCTACGAGGTCATGTCACCGGAGTGAGCCATCCCCGGCCTCTCCGGCCCCCCGCCTGTCCACCAATCACCTCCGGCTCCCCCTTCAGGCGGCCCGGCAGCTTCCGGCGCGTCACCCCAGGCCCCGTCGCCCAGGCTCGTCAGCCACCAGCCATCCGCCGCCTCGCCCCGGGCCGTCAGCCATGAGCCATCAGCCCCTTGCCTCCGGGCCCGTCCTCACTCCTTTCCCCTTCGTCCCTTCACCCGTTGACGAACGTCAGGCTGGCCTCGTCGTACCGCGTTCCGGCTATCTGGCCGGCCGGGGCGGCCGCGTCGATCTCGGCGAGTTCCTCGGTGGTCAGCTCAATCGCGAGGGCGCCGAGGTTCTCTTCCAGGTACTTCTGGCGGCGGGTGCCGGGGATCGGCACGACATCGGCTCCGCGGTGCTGCACCCAGGCCAGGGCGAGCTGGCCGGCGCTGACGCCCTTCTCGGCGGCGAGTTCGTCGAGCTTCTTCACGATGGCCAGGTTCTGCTCCAGGTTGCCGTCGGCGAAGCGCGGCTGGCTGCGGCGCATGTCGGACTCCGACAGGTCCTTCGCCGAGGTGTAGCGCCCGGTCAGGAATCCGCGGCCGAGCGGCGAGAACGGCACCAAGCCGATGCCGAGTTCACGGCACACCGGTGCGATCTCGTCCTCCAGTCCGCGGGTCCACAGCGACCATTCGCTCTGGAGCGCGGCGATCGGATGCACCGCATGCGCCCGGCGGATGGTCGCCGCACTCGCCTCGGACAGCCCGAGGTGACGCACCTTGCCGGCCGCGACGAGCTCGGCCATCGCCCCGACGGTCTCCTCGATCGGCACCTCGGGGTCGACGCGGTGCTGGTAGTAGAGGTCGATGTGGTCGACCCCGAGCCGGCGCAGGGACGCGTCGCAAGCCTCTCGTACGTAGGCGGCGTCGCCCCGGATCACGGTCGGCTCGCCGAGGGCGTTGGCGAAGCCGAACTTCGTTGCCAGCACCGCCTCGTCCCGCCGTCCGGTGATGGCCCGGCCGATCAGCTCCTCGTTGCGTCCCGCACCGTAGAAGTCGGAGGTGTCCAGGAAGTTGACGCCGAGGTCGAGCGCGTGGTTGATGGTCGCGATCGACTGTGCGTCGTCCGACTCCCCGTAGCCGTGGCTCATGCCCATGCAACCGAGCCCCTGCGCGGAAACCTCCAGCTCACCGAGGTGACGCGTCGGGATGTTCGTCGTGGTCATGCTGCTGCTACCTCCTGGACGTGCGGTGGACGAATCTGAATCCCGGAACCTGCTCCGAGCCTCCGAGCTCCCTAGCTCCCAGCGCCCTGATCTCTGAGCCCTGAGTCCGGAGCCCGCGTGGCGGACCTGTCCCGTAATCCCGTCCCGGACGGTATGAGTTGGAGTGCGCTCCAAGTCAACAGGGTTTCATCCGGGCGGGGTTGGACCACCAGAGCGTGAGCAGGAGGAGTTGGGCAGGAAGGGGCTGGGCAGGGAGGTGTTGGCTGGTACGGCGCCCCCGACAGCCGCCCCTCCGGCGCGCCCCGGCGCCCACGTCCTGCGTCCTGCGTCCTGCGTCACCCTCCGTCGGAGCCGTGACCCGCTATCGCGCGTAGGGCCTGGCAGTGCGCGGTGAAGGCGGTGCGGCCGCCGGGTGTCAGGGCGAGCCACGTGCGCGGGCGCTTGCCGACGTATCCCTTGGTGACGGCGACATAGCCGGCCTTCTCCAGGGTGGCGACCTGCCGCGACAGGACCGAGTCGCTCACCTCGACGGTGTCGCGGACGAAGGCGAACTCGGCCTTGTCGGCGGCCGCCAGGGTCGCCACGATGGAGAAGCGGACCGGGGCGTGTATCACCTCGTCGAGTTCATGACGTGGATGTGCCCCCGGACTCGATTCGGTCACCGCCGCGCCTCCAGATAGCCGCCTATCAGCCCGGGAAGGGCCACCACCACTGCTCCGGGGATCCACCACGACGCGGCGCCCTGATGCCACATCACGCCGGGGAACAACACTGCGAGGTAGAGCAGCGTCCACACCATGATCAGGCCGATATGCCGCCGGCCGAACCCGCGCCGGGAAACGCGCTGCCGGACCGCGTAGACCGACAGCCCGGTGATGGTGGCAATCCACATTCCGACGCCGATCGCCACCCCATGAGGCGGGGGCAACAGTCCGAT
Organism: Streptomyces sp. bgisy130; assembly: GCF_057708345.1. Taxonomy (NCBI): domain Bacteria; kingdom Bacillati; phylum Actinomycetota; class Actinomycetes; order Kitasatosporales; family Streptomycetaceae; genus Streptomyces; species Streptomyces sp. bgisy130. The sequence continues at coordinate 27,562 of NZ_JBYISA010000044.1, read as the reverse complement.
GGACAGCACCATGACCGCGGCCGCGCAGCCGTAGATCACTTGATACCGGATATACCACTTCGAGCCCTTCCGCACCGTCGAGTCCAGCTCCTGCACTCGGGCCAGTGCGGCCGCCGCGTCTTGTGAGGCGTACTCCCCCATGCCGGTTCCCCCAGTCCGATGATCCGACTTCCTGCGTTCAGCATGACAAATACTTTCCGGTTTGCCAAGTACTTTCCAGCCACAGTGAGTTGACCTCGGGAATGGCGATCCCGCGGCGCCGCGGAGCCCGGGGCGGGAGACGGCCGTCGCGGGACCGGTCGCGCCACGGCTGCCTGGGCGTCGAGGCCCAGGTCAGGTAGGGTGGCGCTGCTATCAGTGAACCGACCGAGGAGGTGAGACCGATTCCCCGCCAGTCCAGGCAGGTGCTCCCGGCTCACGTCCGTGCGGTCCACCCGATGCAGGTGACCCTCCGGCACACGTGACCCGGGAAGCGCACTCGGCGCCCCGAAAGGCTCACATGTCGTCATCTCCGATGCCGTCCCACTCGTCACCGCTTTCCTCGCCCCTCCCGGCACCCCACTCCGCACCACACTCCCGCTCCACCGTCATCAGCCAACTCCGCGCCGCCGGTTGCGTCTTCGCCGAGGACGAGGCGGAGTTGCTCCTCTCCACCGCGCGTACCGCGGCCGAACTCGCCGCCATGGTGGAGCGGCGCGTCATCGGCCTGCCCCTGGAACATGTCGTCGGCTGGGCGGAGTTCTACGGCCGGCGGGTGACCGTCGATCCCGGCGTCTTCGTACCGCGCCGCCGCACCGAGTTCCTCGTGGGCCAGGCCGTCGGCCTCGGGCGCCGGGCCGGCGAGCGCACCGGGCGGGCCCCGGTCGTCGTCGACCTGTGCTGCGGATCCGGCGCGGTGGGCGCCGTATTGGCCGATGCCCTGGACCGGATCGAGCTGTACGCGGCGGACATCGAGCCCGCCGCGGTGCGCTGCGCCCGCCGCAATGTCGCTCCCGCCGGGGGCGAGGTGTACGAGGGCGATCTCTTCGACGCCCTGCCCCACGACCTCCGGGGCCGTATAGACGTTCTGGTGGCCAACGTTCCCTACGTACCGACCGGCGAGGTCGGGCTGCTGCCGCCCGAGGCCCGTGACTACGAGCCGCTGGTGGCGCTCGACGGCGGTGCGGACGGGCTGGACGTCCTGCGACGGGTGACGGCTGCGGCGCCGCAGTGGCTGGCGCCAGGAGGCCATCTGCTGGTCGAGACGAGCGAACGGCAGGCCCCGCACGCGGTCGGGGCCTTCACCCGCAACGGGCTGCTCCCCAAGGTGACGGGCTCCGAGGAGCTCTACGCAACGGTCATCATCGGGACCCGGCCGACGGAGGGGCAGGACATAGCGGGGCCGCCGTAACGCGGAGCTGCCGGACGCCCCGGCGCTGCCGGCCGCCTATTCGATCCGCGCGCAGCACAGCCCTGCCGATGTGGCGGGCCCGGCGGCGGCCCACCGCGCCGCGTTCGGGTCGACGCGGGTGACCACCGAGCGGCATACGCGGATGCGGGAAACCTGGCCGTACCGGGCCGAGTTCGACCTCGTCGTGGCGTCTCCTGCCGGTGAGGTCGCCGCCTATTGCCAGGGCTGGTACGACGCGGCCAACGGCGTCGGGGCGTTCGAGCCGGTCGGCACCCACCCCGGGCACCGCCGTCGCGGTCTGGCCCGTGCCGTCTGCCTCGCGGTACTACGGGCGTTCGCCACGGCCGGCGCCCGGCGCGCCGTCGTCTACTGCCGGGGCGACACCGAGTACCCCGTCCCCAAGCGGCTCTACGAGTCCCTGGGCTTCACCGCGTACACACGGACATACACGTACGTCTGATCCGGCACACCTGCTCATGGCCTGCCCCAGGACCACCCCAACCCACCCGGACCACTATTGCTAGCGCTTGCTTGCAATAGTTAGCAGGGCGAGGCACCATCGGGGTATGGCATCACTCAATGTCGGCAATCTCGGCGAGTTCCTGCGGGAGCAGCGGCGCACGGCGCAGCTGAGTCTGCGGCAGCTCGCGGATGCCGCCGGGGTGTCCAATCCGTACCTCAGTCAGATCGAGCGCGGCCTGCGCAAGCCGAGCGCGGAGATTCTTCAGCAGCTCGCCAAGGCGCTGCGGATATCCGCGGAGACGCTGTACGTCCAGGCCGGGATCCTGGACGAGCGGCGCGGTCTGGACGGGGTCGAAGTGCAGACCGCGATACTCACCGACCCGGCGCTGAACGAGCGGCAGAAGCAGGTCCTGCTCCAGATCTACGAGTCCTTCCGCAAGGAGAACGGGCTCGGGAGCGACGGCAAGGACACCGCTGCGAGCGGACATGAGGACGGGCGCGGCACGGAGCCCCTTGAGACAGAGGCCGACGGCGGCCCGCACGCCACCTGAGCAACCGATTCCGTTTCCAGGAGGAACAACGCCATGGCCATCAACACCGATGACCTCCGCAAGGCCCTGACCGACGCGACCCCGCTGTACGCCCTGGCCGGCACCGTCGACCTGGCTGCCGAGAAGCTCGGCGAGGTCCCGCAGTTCGTCGAGAAGATCCGCGCCGAGGCGCCCAAGCGCTTCGAGTCCGTACGCAGCACCGACCCCAAGGACGTCCAGGCCCTGGTCGGCAAGCAGGCCAAGGACGCCCAGGAGAAGCTCACCGAGCTGCTGGGGTCGCTGGACGGCGACATCAAGAAGGTCCGCGACCAGGCGCAGGAGCTGGCGCTCCAGGGCGTGGGCCGGGCCGCCGAGGCCGTTGTCCGGGCCCGTGAGGGCTACGAGGAGCTGGCCGAGCGCGGCCGGGGCGCCGTGGCGACCTGGCGCGGCGAGGCCGCCGACCAGGTCGAGGACCTCGCGGTGGCGATCGAGCCGGAGCCGGCGCAGAAGCCCGCCAACAAGAGCGGCGCGAAGAGCCAGGCCGCCAACGGGACCAAGGCGGAGACCAAGGCCACCCCGTCGACGCAGCCCAAGCCGTCCGCGCCGAAGAAGCCCGTCGCGCAGCGCAAGCCGGCGCCGGCGAAGAAGAGCACCCCGCCGTCCGCCAAGTGACCGCGGAGCACCGCGTGAGTGGGCTGTGAGCCGGCTCACCGGGCGCCGGGGGCGCCGATTGACCGCACGGGCCGGGCACACTTCGGGTGCCCGGTCCGTTGTGCGGGTACGGTGGGGCCGCATGGGCGGCCGACGGCCGCGGCAGCGGACCGAGACGACACGAATGGCGAACGGGCGGTGCAGGGCGTGCTGATTTACGGGTTCCAGAGCATTCTGAGCTGGGTGCAGCTCGCCCTGGGTGTCTATGCCGCCGTGATGCTGATCGATGCGGCCGTGCGGCGGGAGGACGCCTATCGCGCCGCGAGCAAGCAGACCAAGGGCATGTGGCTGATTTTCCTCGCTCTTGCCACGGCGCTGCTGTTCATCCTGCCGATCATGTCGTTCCTGCCGGTCATCGGCGTGATCGCGGTGATCGTCTACACCGTCGACGTCCGGCCGGCGCTCCGGGAGGTCTCCGGCGGTGGCCGCGGCCCGCGCCGCGGGGGCTCCAGCTCGGACGGGCCGTACGGGCCCTACAACGGCGGGCGCTGAGCCACACCCGGCCGCCCGACCCCCGGGGCCCGCGGCTCCGTCAGCGCCGGTCCAGCAGCAGGACGGCCACGTCGTCCGTCAGCTCGCCGCCGTTCAGATCGCGGACTTCCCTGACCGACGCGTCCAGCAGCTCCTCGCCGCTGAGACCGGCCGCCATCTGGCGGCTGACCAGCTCGGTCATGCCTTCCTGGCCGAGGCGCTGGTTGCCCTTGCCGATCCGGCCCTCGATCAGGCCGTCGGTGTACATCATCAGGCTCCAGGAGCCGCCCAGCTCGACCTGCCGGCGCGGCCAGCGGGCGTTCGGGAGCAGGCCGAGCGCCGGGCCGCCGAATTCGTACGGCAGCAGGTCCGGGCGCTCGCCGGCCCGGGCCAGCAGCGGTGCGGGGTGACCGGCCAGGCACAGACCGGCGCGGCGACCGTCCGCGGAGATGTCGACGGTGCACAGCGTCGCGAAGATCTCGTCGTCCGCGCGCTCGTGCTCCAGCACCTTCTGGAGGGTGGCGAGCAGCTCGTCGCCGCAGAGTCCGGCGAAGGTCAGCGCGCGCCAGGCGATCCGCAGCTCGACGCCGAGGGCGGCCTCGTCCGGGCCGTGGCCGCAGACGTCGCCGATCATCGCGTGGACGGTGCCGTCCGGGGTGCGGACGGTGTCGTAGAAGTCGCCACCGAGCAGCGCGCGGCTGCGGCCGGGGCGGTAGCAGGCCGCGAACCGGAGGTCGGAGCCGTCCAGCAGGGGCGTGGGCAGGAGGCCGCGCTCCAGGCGGGCGTTCTCCTGGGCGAGCATCCGCGACTCGGTCAGCTGGCGCTGGGCGAGGTCGGCACGTTTGCGTTCGACGGCGTAGCGGACCGCGCGGCTGAGGACCGCACCGTCCAGCTCGTCGCGGAAGAGGTAGTCCTGGGCGCCGACGCGGACGGCGTCGGCGGCGCGCTCGGCGTCCGTCTCGTAGGTGAGGACGAGGACGGCGTGCGAGGTCGCCATGCGCAGCACGTCGTGCAGCATGCCCAGGGTGTCCCCGGGGGCGCCGTCACCGTCAGGGTCGGCGGTGGGCTCCGCCGGGGGCAGGTCGAGCAGGATGCAGTGCACATCGTCGGTGAGCAGCCGCTCGGCCTCGGTGAGGTTGCGGGCGGTGCGCAGGCGCACCTTGCGGCCGGCCCAGTCCCACATCTCGGGGACATGGCTGTTGGGGTCCTCGCCGATGAGGAGCAGGGTCAGGCCCTGGTGCAGCGGTCCGCGATCGGCCGAAAATCGCTCTTCGGCAGGCTGGGGCTGCCCGGACTCCGGGTAGCCCTGCGGTGCCGGGCGGGCCGACTCCTGGCCTATGGCGGGTGCCGGGACGCTCGTGCCCCGGGCCGTCGCGTCCCCCGCGCCCGGCGCGTCGGCGACCCGCGCGGTATGCGCGCAGGCGTCGTCCGCCGGTCCTGCCTGATGCGGCAGCACGACCGACCGCTGGTGCGGTACGGGTACGGGCATTGGTCTGCTTCCTTCCCTCCCCCCGAGGGGTGCGGCGGGGCGCCGACGGCGCGCCACCGTGCCCGGCTCCACGTCGCTCGTCGGTCAATTGAGTGGGCCGTGCCGGGCACTGACAGGCGACGATAGCGTCAGTACCGAGAGGTATGGAATGCCCAGCGGCAATCGGCCATCGTCATATGCCGCAGCTGATAAGCCATTTGACCTGGGGAGGGCGGAATACGGAATGACGAACATCACCCCGCTTGAGTGCATTCCGCTACGCCACGACAACCCTCAGACAGCAAGAAATCCGGTCATTCATCGCCCATTGTGACGCGCGCCATCGTCGTCGCCCCCGCCATCGGGGCGGACGACGCCGAGGATCGGCATGGAACCGGCGCCGGTGATCGTCACCTGCCGGCCGGGACGCGGGGCATGCACAATTGCGCCGTCGCCGAGATACATCCCGACATGACTGGCATCCGAGAAATAAATGATCAGATCGCCCGGCCGCATATCCCTGAGGCCGACCCGGGGCAGCTGCCGCCACTGCTCCTGTGAGGTGCGCGGAATCGTGTGGCCACCGGCCTGCCAGGCCCGTAGCGTCAGCCCGGAGCAGTCGAAGGTGTCCGGCCCCTCGGCGCCCCACACATAGTCCTTGCCGAGCTGTGCGGTGGCGAAGGTAATCGCTTTCTTGCCGGCCGCCGACGCTTTGTTGCTGATGTCTTTCAGCACGCCGGAGTCGAGCCACTTCTGCTGCCGCGCGAAGGCCTGGGCGTCCTCCAGCTTCTTCAGCCGGTCCTTTTCCTTGGCGGCCAGCCGGGATTCCAGCTGCTTTGCCTCGTCGATCTTTTTCTTGATGTCCCGCCGGGCGCTTTCCTTCTTCTTGCGGTTCGCCTCCAGCTGCTCCCAGCGGTCCGTGGCGGAGTCCGAATACTTCTCCAAGTCACCCTTGAGACGCCCGAGTTGGCTGATCACGCGCTTGGCGGCGAACTGTCCCTTACGGGCCAGGGTGGCATTGTCGAGAAAGCCTTCCGGGTCGGTGTCGAGCATCAGTTTCGCCTCGGAGGGCAGCCCGCCACCGCGGTACTGGGCGCTGGCCAGCGAGCCCGCCTGCCGCTTGAGGGCGGCCAGCTTGCGCTGGGTGCGGTCGATGCTGCGGGCCAGCCGGACGATCTCTTTCTGCTGGAGCCCGACCTGCTCCTCGGCGGCGTTGTAGGCGTCGGTGGCCTGCTCGGCCTTGCGGTAGAGGGCCTCGACCCTTCTGCGTACGTCGTCGAGGCGGCGGGCGTCGGCGTCCGCGGCGGCCGCGGCGTCCCCGGCCCGCCGTGCGTCCGCGGACGGGTTCTTCGGGTCATCGGCGTAGGCGGCCGTGGCCGTACCGCCGAGCAGCCCCATCGCGCACAGGACGACGGTGGTGCACAAAACCAGCCTGCGGCCTCTTACGCCCCTGCCCCCCCACATGCCTCGTACGTCCCGAACGCCCTGCTGTGCCCCCTGGCTCCCCACCAGCCACCTCCGGTCGTTCCGCACCGATATCGCCTTGTCTCCGGCGCGGATGCTGCCATACCGACTGGTAATTCAACAGGGCGACGGGCCGTTTCGCACCAGTCGGTGAGCACTTCTCCCCCCGCACCCAGCCGATGGCCGAGGTTCACCCTGCGTTCACTCTCCTCCATCGGCCGCTTCACCTGATCTACCTAATTTCAGCCGTACCGAGTGCGCGCCATGCCCACAGCGCAAGCGCGACACGGCTAGCTGGCATCGCACGACCGCGACAGCCAAATGCCCTGCTCACCACCTCGCACGCCGACGAAGCGGCGCGCCCCAGGAAGGAACTCTCGACAGTGAAGCTTCAGCGCAAGAACCGGGTTCGCGCCCTCGCCGTTGGCGCTCTCGCCGTCACCGGTGCCCTGGCCCTGTCCGCGTGCGGATCCGATGACACCACCGGTGCCGGTGGCGGTGGCGCCGCCAAGCCGTCCAACATCAAGTGCGACGGCAAGGGCAAGCTGCTCGCGTCCGGCTCGTCCGCGCAGAAGAACGCCATGGACGTCTGGGTGCAGAACTACTCGGGCGCCTGCAAGGGCACCGAGATCAACTACCAGCCCACCGGCTCCGGCGCCGGTGTGACGACCTTCCTCCAGGGTCAGACCGCCTTCGCCGGCTCGGACTCGGCCCTCAAGCCCGACGAGGTCACCAAGTCGAAGCAGGTCTGCAAGGGCGGCCAGGCCATCGACCTGCCGATGGTCGGCGGCCCGATCGCGGTCGGCTACAACGTCCCCGGCGTCGACAACCTGGTGCTGGACGCCAAGACCCTGTCGCAGATCTTCGACTCGAAGATCACCAAGTGGAACGACTCGGCGATCAAGAAGCTGAACCCGGACGCCAAGCTCCCGGACCTCAAGATCCAGGCGTTCCACCGCTCCGACGACTCGGGCACCACCGACAACTTCACCAAGTACCTCAAGGCCGCCGGTGACTGGAAGCACGAGCCGGCGAAGAAGTGGGAGGGCGCGGGCGGCCAGGCGGCCTCCGGCTCCGCCGGTGTCTCCTCGCAGGTCAAGCAGACCAGCGGCGCGATCTCCTACTTCGAGCTGTCGTACGCCACGGCGAGCAAGATCCAGACGGCCAAGCTGAACACCGGCGCCAAGGAGCCGGTCGAGGCCACCGTCGACAACGCCTCCAAGGCCATCTCCGAGGCCAAGCAGGTCGGCAAGGGCGATGACCTGGCCCTGGAGCTCAACTACACCACCAAGGCCGAGGGTGCCTACCCGATCACCCTGGTGACCTACGAGATCGCCTGCGACAAGGGCAACAAGGCCGAGACGCTGCCCGCCACCAAGTCCTTCCTGACCTACATCTCCAGCAAGGACGGCCAGAGCGCCCTCAAGGCCCTCGGCTACGCCCCGCTGCCCACCGAGATCGCCGACAAGGTCCGCGCGACCGTCGCCAAGATCTCCTGACCTACCGGGCGGCGGCCCATGAACCGCCGTACGGTCCAAAAAAGGGGGCCCCTTCACCAGGGCCCCCTTCGGGCCGCCGCCCGTCCGGTGCACCGCCGCGCCAGGAGCCGTCATCCGGCTCCGCAGACCGGAGAATCCATGAACACAGCTTCCTCCACAACCGACACCCCTCCGCCACCCCGCGACGGCCGCTCGGCCATATCGGGCAAGGCGGTCCGCCCCGGTGACCGGATCTTCCTCGGGCTCTCCCGGGGCTCCGGTATCGCCCTCCTGGTGATCATGGCCGCGATCGCGGTCTTCCTCACCTACCGGTCCGTGCTCGCCATCTCCGGCGACAAGGCCAACTTCTTCACCACATGGGACTGGAACGCGAGCGGGGCGGAGCCGAAGTTCGGCATCGCGGTGCTCGCCTTCGGCACCGTCGTCAGCTCCGTGGTCGCGATGGTCCTCGCGGTCCCGGTCGCGGTCGGCATCGCGCTGTTCATCTCGCACTACGCCCCGCGCCGGCTGTCCTCCACGCTCGGCTACGTCATCGACCTGCTCGCCGCGGTGCCCAGCATCATCTACGGCCTGTGGGGCGCGCTCTTCCTCGTCCCGCATCTGACCGGCCTCTACACCTGGCTGGACGACTACCTCGGCTGGACCGGCATCTTCGAATACGGCGGCGGGGCGGCCCGTTCGCTGTTCACCGTCGGCATCCTGCTCGCGATCATGATCCTGCCGATCGTGACCAGCGTCAGCCGCGAGGTGTTCCTCCAGGTCCCGAAGATGCACGAGGAGGCCGCGCTGGCCCTCGGCGCCACCCGCTGGGAAGTCATCCGGATGTCGGTGCTCCCCTTCGGCCGCTCCGGAGTCATCAGCGCCTCCATGCTGGGCCTGGGCCGCGCGCTCGGCGAGACGATGGCCGTCGCCACGGTCCTCTCGCCCAGCTTCCTCATCAACGCCAGCCTGCTGGATCCGGGCGGCGGCACGTTCGCCCAGAACATCGCCAGCAAGTTCAGCGAGGCCGACCAGTTCGGCCAGGACGCCCTGATCGCCTCCGGTCTCGTCCTCTTCGTGATCACGCTGCTCGTCAACGGCGCGGCCCGCCTGATCATCGCCCGTCGCAAGGAGTACTCGGGAGCCGCCGCATGAGTATCACGACCGACCGCCCCGCGGTCTCCAACGGCGGCAGCCCGCTTCCGGTCTCCCTCAAGCAGGCCCGGCTGCCGCGCTGGTCCCCGCCGGTCATCGCGCTGGCCGCGGCCGGCGCCGGCGTCGGCATCGGACAGGGCGCCGGCCTGGACAGCACGGTCCAGTGGGGCCTGATCGCCGCCGCGCTCTTCGTCCTCGGCACCTTCGTGCTGTCCGCGGCCGTCGAGGGCACCCGGCAGGCCAAGGACCGGCTGGCCACCAGCCTGGTCTGGATGGCCTTCCTGATCGCCGTCGTACCGCTGGCCTCCCTCCTGTATGAGACCGTCAGCCGCGGCACCGAGGTCCTCGACGGCTTCTTCCTGTCGCACTCGATGGGCACCACCCCGGACGCGCTGCCCGGCGGCGGTATCTACCACGCGATCATCGGCACGCTGGAGCAGGTCGGCCTGGCCACCCTGATCGCCGCGCCGATCGGTCTGCTCACCGCGATCTACCTCGTCGAGTACGGCCGCGGCCGGCTCGCCCAGGCCGTCACCTTCTTCGTCGACGTGATGACCGGTATCCCGTCGATCGTGGCCGGCCTGTTCATCCTCTCCGTGTGGATCCTGATCCTCGGCTTCGGCCCGTCCGGCTTCGCCGGCTCGATGGCGCTGGCGATCCTGATGATGCCGGTCGTGGTCCGCTCCACCGAGGAGATGCTCAAGCTCGTCCCGAACGAGCTGCGGGAGGCCTCGCTGGCCCTCGGCGTCCCCAAGTGGCGCACCATCCTCAAGGTCGTCCTGCCCACCTCGATCGGCGGCATCACCACCGGCGTGATGCTCTCCATCGCACGCATCACCGGAGAGACGGCGCCCGTGCTGCTCCTGGTGTGGGGCGCGAAGACGATCAACAACAACCCCTTCGAAGATGCCCAGCAGTCACTTCCGCTCTACGTTTTCCAACAGTGGCAGCAGGGTTCCGAGGCCTCGTACGACCGCGCCTGGGCGGCGGCACTGGTCCTCATCGCCTTCGTCATGATCCTCAACCTGGTGGCCCGCGGCATCGCCCGCTGGAAGGCCCCCAAGTCCGGCCGCTGACAAGCCGCGCCCCAATCGATGTGCGGCTCCGCCGCGTGAGAAAGAAGCAGTGATTTCCATGGCCAAGCGAATCGACGTCAGCGGCCTCTCCGCGTACTACGGCAGCCACAAGGCGATCGACGACATCTCGATGACCGTCGAGCCGCGCTCCGTGACGGCCTTCATCGGCCCGTCCGGCTGCGGCAAGTCGACCTTCCTGCGCACCCTGAACCGGATGCACGAGGTCACCCCCGGCGGCCGCGTCGAGGGCAAGGTGATGCTGGACGACGAGAACCTCTACGCCTCCGGGGTCGACCCGGTCGCCGTCCGCCGCACCGTCGGCATGGTCTTCCAGCGCCCCAACCCGTTCCCCACGATGTCGATCTTCGACAATGTCGCGGCCGGTCTGCGGCTGAACGGCTCGTACAAGAAGAGCGAGCTCAAGGACATCGTCGAGCGGTCGCTCAAGGGCGCCAACCTCTGGAACGAGGTCAAGGACCGGCTGAACAAGCCCGGTTCCGGGCTCTCCGGCGGCCAGCAGCAGCGGCTGTGCATAGCCCGCGCCATCGCGGTCGAACCGCAGGTGCTGCTGATGGACGAGCCGTGCTCGGCGCTCGACCCGATCTCCACCCTCGCCATCGAGGACCTGATCGGCGAGCTCAAGGAGCGCTTCACGATCGTCATCGTGACGCACAACATGCAGCAGGCCGCCCGGGTGTCGGACCGGACGGCGTTCTTCAACCTCGCCGCCGTCGGCCAGCCCGGCAAGCTGATCGAGATCGACGACACCGAGCGGATCTTCTCCAACCCGTCGGTCCAGGCCACGGAGGACTACATCTCCGGCCGCTTCGGCTGACCGACGCGCGCGGCCCGGCCACTCCGGCCGAGCCGCCCCACCAGCGTCCTGCGGTGCTGCATGGCGGTGCCACCGCAAGGCGAAGGGCCCGCCCCCACTTCCCGGGGGGCGGGCCCACTTGCTGTCCGCGTCAACTGCCGGACGGGACGGCTTCCGTCCGCGTCAGCCGAACGCCAGCTCCACGATCCAGTAGCTGCCCGCGGCGACCAGCGCCGCGGCCGGCATGGTGATGAACCAGCCCATCACGATGTTCTTGGCGACGCCCCAGCGCACCGCACGCGTGCCCTTGGTCGAGCCCACGCCCATGATCGCGGAGGTGATGACATGGGTGGTGGAGATCGGCGCCTGGAACATGAACGACGCGGTGTACATGACCGAGGCGGCCGTGGTCTCCGCGGCGAAGCCCTGCGGCGGGTCCAGTTCGATGATCCGGCGGCCCAGGGTGCGCATGATGCGCCAGCCGCCCGCGTACGTACCGAGCGAGAGCGTGATCGCACAGGCCAGCTTGACCCACAGCGGGATGGCCGCGTTCTGGTCCTCGACATCGGCGATGACCAGCGCCATCACCACGATGCCCATGGTCTTCTGCGCGTCCTGGAGGCCATGGCCGAGCGCCATGCCCGCCGCGGACACGGTCTGGGCTATGCGGAAGCCGCGTTTGGCCCTGTGCGGGTTGGACTTCCGGAACATCCAGAGGATCACGACCATCACGAGATAGCCGAGCACCAGACCGATGACGGGCGAGATGAACATCGGCAGGACGACCTTCTCGACCACGCCGGACCAGATCACGGTGGTGCCACCGGCGAGGGCCGCACCGACCATGCCGCCGAAGAGGGCGTGCGAGGACGACGACGGCAGACCGAAGTACCAGGTGACGAGGTTCCAGACCACCGCGCCGAGCAGCGCGGCGAAGAGGATGCCCATCCCCTTGCTGCCGTGCGGGGTGGAGATCAGCCCCTCACTGACGGTTTTGGCGACCCCGCTGCCCAGGAAGGCACCGGCGAGGTTCATCACGGCGGCCATCGCCAGCGCCGCCCGCGGGGTCAGCGCACGTGTCGAGACCGAGGTCGCGATGGCGTTCGCCGAGTCGTGGAAGCCGTTGGTGTAGGTGAAACCGAGCGCGACCGCAATGGTCACGACGAGCGCGAAGGTGTCCATGGGAGGCGCTCAGGACTCCTTGACCGCGATGGTCTCGACGGTGTTGGCGACGTGCTCGAAGGCGTCGGCCGCCTCTTCCAGGATGTCCACGATCTGCTTGAGCTTGAGGACCTCGATGGCGTCGTACTTGCCGTTGAAGAGGTGCGCCAGCAGCTTGCGGTGGATCTGGTCGGCCTGGTTCTCCAGGCGGTTGACCTCGATCCAGTACTCGGTGAGGTTGGTCATGGTCCGCAGATGCGGCATGGCCTCGGCGGTCAGCTCGGCCGCCCGCGCCAGCACCTCGATCTGCTGGTCGATGCCCTTGGGCAGTTCCTCGACCTTGTAGAGGACGACCAGGTCGACCGCCTCTTCCATGAAGTCCATGATGTCGTCGAGCGACGAGGCGAGGTTGTAGATGTCCTCGCGGTCGAACGGCGTGATGAAGGAGGAGTTCAGCTGGTGGAAGATCGCGTGGGTCGCGTCATCACCCGCGTGCTCCGCCGCCCGCATTCGCTCGGCGATCTCTGCCCGTGCGGAGGCGTCCGCCCCGAGCAGTTCCATCAGGAGCTTGGAGCCTGTGACGATGTTGTCCGCGGAGGCGGCGAACATGTCGTAGAAGCTCGTCTCCCTGGGGGTCAGACGAAAGCGCACGTGAAATCCTCGGGGTACATCGGATTCGGTCGGGTTGATGCTAGGCGCATCATCCAGCCACTGCTAACCGGCATTCCTTCAGTGTCGCCCATCGTGCAGCATGCTCTGCACGGGGTACCACAGGTGCCCGCAAAGTTCGGTACCATATACCCACCAGGGGTATATAGATCGCCTAGATACCACGGGAGACGGCCATGCCGACCACGGACGCCGACACCAACGGCAGCACCGCAGCCGCCGCGGCCCCCCACCCCCCGAAGCCGGACACCGACCCCCGAAGCGACGTTCAAACCGTGACCCATCACGCAGAGACTTCTCCGGCCGCCGGCGTGCACGGCTACGCACAGCAGAAGGACGCACACATCAAGCGACTGCGGCGGATCGAGGGTCAGATCCGCGGACTCCAGCGGATGCTCGAAGAAGATGTCTACTGCATCGACATACTCACCCAGGTCTCCGCGAGCACCAAGGGCCTCCAGTCCTTCGGCCTTCAGCTCCTGGAGGAACATCTGCGGCACTGCGTCGCCGACGCAGCCGTCAAGGGCCCCGAGGCCATCGACGCCAAAGTGCAGGAGGCCACCAAGGCCATCGAGCGGATGCTGCGCACCTGAAGGGGCGCGCTAACCGGGGCAGCGTCCGGCGGTCCCGGACCCGGGCGGCACCCGGTCCGCGGGGTCGCCACCGTCGCCGTCGACCTCCAGCACCTCGTCGATACGGTCCGGGCTGAGCCGATCCTCACTGGCGGCCGCGGCCGCGATCATCAACTCACCGGTCAGGTCGATCTCGACGAGGGCTACGTGGTCCTGGACCGTCGTAGGGCGGTGTCCGGCCACGTACAACACCTCCTCCTTCGAGCGCCTTCCCACGCCTGGGGTGGTTACCGCAAGCCTAGGGACGGGCGCACGCTCCGCGCATGGCACGGATGGACCATTTCCGCCATCCGGCAGGCGCCCCCGTCACATGCCCGGCCCACGGCGCCCGCCCTCATGGCGTGGGTGAAGCGATCTTCCCTGCGTAGATGTCCCGTTCGTCCGGCAGTTGAACCGCGACCTTCGTCCCGAAACCGGACAGTTCCGTCGTGGATGTCACCGAGGCCCCCTTCGGCGCACCGTTGGCGAAACGGAACCACTGGCGCACCTTGCGCAGCCGCCCGGCCTCGTCCAGATACGCGTCGAACGGCACCTCGCCGGTGGTGAATCCGTCACCCGCGGCGACCAGCGCGGGTGCGGTGCGCGGCGACGCCGCCGCGGCGGCCGCCCCGATGTCCGTCGTCCCGCGGTAGTGCCGCACCCGGACCCCGTCCAGCCATTCCTCGCCCTGATACGTCACCTCCCGTGCGCCGCGCAGGAGTTCGGCGGCGGCCAGCGGATCGGTCGCGCCGCCGGTGACCAGATTTCCGTCGGCCAGTGAGGCGGTGGCCACCCGCACCCACTTGTCGGCAGGCACCCCGGCCCCGCGGTTCTTCATGAACAGCGCACCGGGTGCGAGGATCTCGGTGATCGGCTGATGGCCGCCGCTGGGCCGGCCCGCCGGGTCGGGGAGCACGACCCGCAGCCGGCCGGTGCTGGTGGCGAAGTCGTAGCCGCCGGTGCCGCGGATGGCGACGCGGGTGCCGCCGCTCGCGGTCTCCATGGACGTACGGACCGTGGCGGAGCCGGCCCGCACCAGGGCGTCGGCGCTGTCCCGGACCTCCGCGGCGGCGGGGGCGGCCCGGCCGGCCGGCTCCTGGTCGTCGGCCGCGGCGCCGTCCGGGGAACAGCCCGAGGTCAGCAGCCCGACCGCCAGACCCGTCCCGCACGCCATGGCCACCGCGACCGTGCCACCGCCTCGCCTGTCCTGCACCACCATCGCGTACGAGCCCCCTCGGCCGCTGTCTTCGGGAACGGCCTGGGCCGGCCGGTCCGCTCGGGAGGGTCGGACGTTCCGCCGCCGCGCCTGACGTTTCACCGACCGTTCCGTTCAACGACCGCCAAGGGGGCTCGTCACGCAAGGACACCTGGGGCGCGTAGCGTGGCCGGGTGCCCGACCGAGCCCCTCACACGACCTCCACCACCGAACGCGGCGCCTTCTGCACGGCCCGCTGTGACTGCGGCTGGCGGGGGCCGGCCCGCCGCGCCCGCTCGCAGGCACGTACGGACGCACAGCGCCATCTGGCCGAGGCCGCACCCGGATCCGGCCGCGGCGACGGCGGATCCGGGCGCCCGCTGGAATGAGGAAGTCCGTTCCGGGAACCCCTCACGCCCCTGCCGCATCTGCCTAGTCAGGGAAGCAACGGCACCGCGCCGCCAACGGACTTCACGGACAGCACCGGACAGCGCGGGCATCACCGGACACCGCGCAACGCGGGGCAGCGCGCTGCCGCGACCGTCCGGTGCGGATTCCCCGGCAGCGCCCCGTGACACTGGCCGGTCCACCGCCAGGCGGGGCGGGACCGTACGACATCGAGGGGGATTCATCCCAGTGAAGCGGCGCACACTCCTTCAGACCAGCGGCGGACTGGCGGCGACCGCGGTCGCCCTGGCCACCGGCTGCGACAGCAAGACCGGCAAGGCGGGCGCGGCGTCGAGCGCCACGGAGGCCGCGGCCGGCGCGGGCACCACCCGGACCAACGCGGCGGCCGCCGCCGGGGGCGCCGCCAAGGGCCGGGCCTCCCAGTCCTCCTGGACCGCGCTGCGCAAGAGCCTGGACGGCAAGCTGGTGCAGGCGTCCGACAGCGCCTACGCGACCGCCCGGCGCCTCTACAACACCCGCTACGACACACTGAAGCCGTCGGCCATCGCCTATGTGAAGCATCCGGCGGACATAGCCGAATGCCTCTCCTTCGCCCGGCGCTACGACACCCCGGTCGCCATCCGCAGCGGCGGCCACTCCTACGCGGGCTGGTCCAGCGGCAACCACAAGCTCGTCATCGACGTCTCCGCGCTCTCCAAGGTCGGCGCGCCGTCCGGCGGCATCACCCGCATCGGCGCCGGCGCCAAGCTCATCGACGTCTACGAGGGCCTCGGAGCGCACGGCGTGACGATACCCGGGGGCTCCTGCCCCACCGTCGGCATATCCGGCCTCACCCTCGGCGGCGGCCATGGCGTGGTCTCCCGTGCGTACGGCCTGACCTGCGACAGCCTCGTCGGCGCCACGCTGGTCACGGCGGACGGCAAGACCGTCGAGTGCGACAAGAAGCAGCACGCCGACCTCTTCTGGGCGCTGCGCGGCGCCGGCAACGGCAACTTCGGCGTGGTCACCGAGCTCCGCTTCCGTACGCATCCGGCGCCGCGCGCGGTCATGGCGTATCTGACCTGGCCGTGGTCGAAGGCGGCGAAGGTGGTGGCGTCCTGGCAGAAGTGGGGCCCGGTGCAGGCCGACGAGATCTGGTCCGCCTGCCATCTCGACGCACACCCCGGCGGCACCCCGTCCGTCTCCGTCGCGGCCTTCTCGCTGGGCAGTTACGGCGAGCTGAAGAACGCCCTCGACAAGCTCGCCGACCAGCCGGGCGGCCCCGGCCGCGCCAAGAGCGTGCATCTCACGCCAACCGGCTACCTGGACGCGATGGAGTCCTACGCGGGCTGCTCGTCCAAGTCCACCGCCCAGTGCCACGCGCCGGGTTCGCTGCCCGGCCAGAACGGCGCCGGCCAGCTGGGCCGGGAGACCTACGCCGCCCGCTCGCACTTCTTCGACCGCTCGCTGTCCGCGGCCGGCATCCGCACGCTGATGGACCAGATCGAGGCGGGCGGCCGCAAGGGCGTCGCCGGGAATGTGGCGCTGACGGCGCTGGGCGGCGCGATCAACCGCGTCAAGAGCTCCGACACCGCCTTCGTGCACCGCGGCTCGCAGTTCCTCGCCCAGTACCTGACGTCCTGGCCGGCTGGAGGCTCGCCCGGCTCCCGCACAGCGTGGCTGAATTCCTTCCATGACGCGATGCGCCGTCACTCCTCGGGCGCCGCCTACCAGAACTACACCGACCCCGGCCTGAGCAACTGGAAGTCGGCCTACTACGGCGGCGCCGCCACCCGGCTCGCCGAGGTCAAGCGGACCTACGACCCGCAGCGGCTGTTCAGCACCTTCCCGCAGGCGCTCTGAGAGCCCCCGGACACACGGACGGCCCGGCCCCCGCGAGGGGCCGGGCCGTCCGCATCCGCCAGGTCTTGTCTCCCGGGGGCGCGGCCCGCCGGTTCACCGGAACCGCCGGGCCGTGCTCTCAGGCCGCCAGATCCTTGTCCCGCTCCTTGTGTCCGCCGCGCATCGCCGAGCCGGTGGCCACCAACCGGCTACTCTCGCCGTCCTGCCCCGCGCCCGCACCGGCGCCCGGCGCGCACACCAGCCACGCCAGCTTCGACCGGGAGATCGCCGTCGTCACCGGCACCAGCAGGGCCTGTGCGAGCGGCGCGAGCAGCAGCGCGACGGCGGTGCCCAGGGCGAAGCCGCCGACCACGTCGGTCGGGTAGTGCACGCCCATGTAGACACGGCAGAAGCCCTCGGCGAGCGCCAGCAAAATGCCGATCAGGCCGAACTTCCGGTGGGCGATGAACAGCCCGACACCGACCGCCATGGTGAGCGTCGCGTGGTCGCTCACGAACGAGAAGTCGCTCTTGCCGGGGATCAGTACTTCCAGTCCGGCGTGTTCCTTGAACGGCCGCGGCCGTTCGACGAATGACCGGATCGGGATATTGGCCAGCAGGGCGATGCCCGCGGCCAGCGGCGCCCAGACCAGGCCCGCGACGGCGGCCGGCGCGCCCGGATTGCGGCGCGCGGACCACCAGGCGATCAGACACAGCACGGCGAGGCCGGCGATGATGCCGTACTCACCGATGTACTCCATGGCCTTGTTGACCCAGTGGGGGGCGTCCTTCGCGAGGCCGTTGATGCCGTCGAGCACGTCGACGTCGGGATTCGGCCCCTCGAGTGCGAGTCCAGCCATCTGCCGCGGCCCCTTATCTTTCGCGCGCGCGAGCGCCTTCGTGTTCTGCCTGCCCCCGTGGTCGTCGAGCGTGTGCCGTGTCAAGCGCGCTTACGTCCCCACGCCAAGGAAACGCGATGCCCGCCCCTGGCGTTCCACTCTCCACCGGATGATCACCAGGACGTTATCGAAGCTTGACTCATCACCGCAGTTCAGGGCCCTATGTTCACGCAGCGTTCGTGCCGGGCAGCGCTTTTGCGCCATCCGACGTGACGCGGGTCGCGCCGATGTAATCCGGCGTATCGATCTTGTCGAACCGGATCTTGGCCCCGGTGTACGGCGCGTTGATCATGTACCCGCCCCCTACATAGATGCCCACATGGTGGATGGAGCGCGGGTCCTTCAGGTCGTAGGCGAAGAACACCAGATCGCCCGGGAGCAGCTCATTCCGCTTCGGGTGCGACCCGGCGTTCCACTGGTCGTTCGCCACCCGGGGCAGCTCGATGCCCACGGAGTGGTACGCGGCCTGGGACAGCCCGGAACAGTCGAACCGGCCGCCCTGCGCCGCGGTTCCCGTGCCGCCCCACAGGTAGGGCGTACCGAGCCTCTGCTGGGCGAAGTAGATGGCCCCGGCCGCCTGGCGCGACGGTTCCACCCGCCCCGCCGGCGCCTCGAAGCTCTTCGCCAGCGTCGTGATCGTCTTCACATAGTTGCGAGTCTCGCTGTACGGCGGCACCCCGTTGTACTGGATGACGCGATAGGCCCCGGCGTTGTACGCGGCGAGCATGTTGTGCGTGGCATTGCCCGGCGCGCGCTTCACATAGCTCGCCAGCTCGCAGTCGTACGAGGCCGCCGACGGAATCGCGTCCTCCGGATCCCATACGTCCTTCTTGCCGTCGCCGTTCCCGTCGACGCCATGGGTCTGCCAGGTCCCCGGGATGAACTGCGCCATGCCCTGGGCGGCCGCCGGGCTCTGCGCCCGGGGGTTCCACCCGCTCTCCTGGTAGAGCTGCGCCGCCAGCAGCGCGGGACTTATCGCCGGGCAGAGCGTCCCCCACTTCTGCACCAGCTGCTGATACTCGGCGGGCACCGACCCCTTCGCCAGCCCGAGCGCCCGCCCGCCGGCCCCGGCCAGGCCGGCCGCCGCCATGTACGTACCGATCACAAGCAGCCCGAGCAGGCAGAGCACCAGCCCCGCCCCGAGCCCTCCGGCCACCCAGAATTTCCGCACCCCCCAACCCTCCCCCATTCAGCCCCGGTTCACTGCCTCTTTCCGGCCGCTCCCGCGCGCGCCGCCGCCCTGGATGCCGCGCGGCGGCGCATGACGCGGCGCACGGGGCGCTCCGGCCGGGGTACGGCCGCACGTACGGCGACGCCCCGTACGCCGCCGGACGGGCGACGGCGCGTCAGAACCCCGGCAGGACCGTATCCATGGACCCGAACGGGCTACAAACGGCCCGGCGCGCCGGACCGGCCACCGGCGCTCCCGATGATCATTGCCCAGGGTTATCCCCCGTGATACACACGGTGAGACCAGTCGGTTCAATGGAGGGCGTGCGCCCACAAAGACACGCCACCCGCACGGGATCCTTCAAAGAAAGCCGCCAAGTCGACAGCTGACGGCCCATTTGTCAGCGAAGATAGAGACTGACCTGTGCCGCGCCGGCACGGCGAGACAACTACCCATCAAGGGGCGGTGAGTTCACACATGTTCATTGCGGCCGAAAAAGGCGACATCACCACCATCATCGGCGGAATCGCCCCGGACTGGGGGCCGTTCGGGAGCCTGGGCAACGAGGCCCGCGTGATGATCGAAGTGGTCATGGCGGTGGCGATCCTGCTGTGCCTCGGCATCGCGATCTGGGGCGCCGCCAAACAGCGCATCGGCGCCACCGCGCTGCGCGACACCTTCAGCGCCGAACAGGGCAAGGGCCTGATCGTGGCCGGCCTGACCGGAGTCTTCATCATCGGCTCCCTCGGGACGCTCTTCACCATCGTCTACGGCATGGCGGTCTAGGCCACACCCCGGCCCCACCGTCGCCCGTATGGCGCGCCCCCGGCACCCGTCCGTCCCCGCATCGCCCCCGTGCGCCCCCGCCCACCCTCTCTCCGCCGCCCCGTGCCCCCACTCGCTCCCACCGGCCCCACCTCTCCTGCCGAGGCCCCATGCTGACGCCTGCTCACGCCGGCCCGACGGCACCGCAGCACGCCCCCATCACCCCCGCCACCAGCGGACCGATTGGGCCGAGCGCTGCGCGGGGACAGGTGGATCCGGGGGCAAGAAGGCGACCGGCGACCGCGGAGCAGACGATGCGCACAAATAACCCAGAGTCCCCCATTCGCCTCTGCCGTACCACATCTGAGGACCCGTCACGGTGAGATGTACTCGTACCGCCGCACCCGAGTCGCCGCCCGCGCGGCTACGGTCATATGAGGGCGGCACAACACAGCACGCACGGCGACGGCGGCAGAGGGGGCACAGGCGCGATGAGTCTCAGTGACGACGGCGGCTACGGCGGCGACGGCCACCGCGGTCCGGAGACGGGCCAGACCCGGACCAGACTTCCCGACAACGGCGGCGACATCTACGGCCCGGGACGGCGCTCCCGGACCGGCCTGTCCAGCCGCAACCTCGTCACGATCGTCGGCGTGATCGTCCTGCTGCTCGCGGCCATCGCCTTCGCCAACCGCGGCGGCAGCGGCAACAGCGAAACCCCCGCCGGCGACTCCCCCAAGGACCCCGGCCGCACCCAGCCCACCGCCCCCACCGGCACCAAAGCCGTCGACGGCAAGACCGGCGGCATCGCGTCGGGGTTCGCCAAGACGGAGCAGGGGGCGCAGTCGGCGGCGGCGAATTTCGCCGTGGCGCTGGGGTCCTCGGACATGTTCAACAAGGACCAGCGGCACAAGATCGTCAACACCGTCATGGCGCCGTCGGCCGCCGCCGCGTTCCAGAACAAGCTCGATGACGCCTACTCGCCGGACTTCTTCAAGACCGTCGGACTGAAGGCCGACGGAAGCACGCCGACAGGGATGACCTTCGTCTCGCGCACCATCCCCGTCGGCACCAAGATCAAGGACTTCACCAAGGACCAGGCGACCGTCGAGGTCTGGTGCACCGGCCTGCTCGGACTGGCCGGCCAGGGTTCCGTCAAACCCGTCACCACGAGCTGGTTCACCCTCACGATGAAGCTCGCCTGGACCGGCAACGATTGGAAGACGCTGACTCGCTCTCAGGCGGACGGCCCCGCACCGGTCAGCGGGGACGTCCCCGCCTCCGGAGCGAAGGACATCGCGGGCGCGGTCCAAGGGTACGGAGGTTTCACATATGCCCGGTAGGCCCAAGCACCGCCGCGCGGCCTCGGTTCTCAGCGTGCTGGCAGGCGTACAGACCTGCATGATCCTGCTGGCGACACGCGTCATGGCCGCGCCACCCGACCCGGGCCCGGCCTCGGAGCGCTGCAAACTCCTCAGCGGCCCGGCCCTCCAGCTCTGCCAGAAGCGCAATGAATCCGGCAGCGACTCACCCCCCACCAACCCCCTCGACAACAACCCCCTGGACCCCCTCGAATCCCTGGCCAAAGGCTGTGCCAAAGCCGCCGCCTGGATCGTCACCAAGCTGTCGGAGGCGGTGAAGGCCACGTCGCAGGTGGACTTCACCAACGCCGCGTTCCTGCGTCAGTACGCCGTCGTCTTCGCCGCCTCCACCGTGCTCACCCTCGTCCTGTGGCTGCTGGCCGTCGCCAAGCGCGCGGTGCGCGGGGTGCGGCTGACGGAGGCGATCAGTGAAGCGGTCGGGTTCCTCTGGCTGACCGTGCTGGCCTCCGCCTTCACCCCGCTGATCCTCTACACCATCGTCTCGGCGACCGACGGCGTCACCGAGATCATCGCGAAGGGGACGGGGGCGCAGACCGACACCTTCTTCGGGGCCTTCTCCCAGGCGCTCACCAAGGGCACGGACATCGGCGGCGGCCCGATCATGCTGATCGTGGTGTCCCTGGTCTCGGTGCTCGCCGCCGGTGTGCTGTGGCTGGAGCTGGTGATCCGGGCCGCGCTGCTGTACGTCGGGGCGCTGCTCGGCACGGTCGTCTACGCCGGGCTGGTCGACAAGAACATGTGGGGGCATGTGCGGCGCTGGGCGGGCATCATGATCGCGGTGATCCTGGTGAAGCCGGTCATCGTGATCGTCCTCGGCGTCGCCGGTGCGCTCTCGCACGACAAGGGCCCGAACGCCTTCTCCGCGGTCGTCTCCGGCCTCTCGATCATCGTCCTCGCCATCTTCGCCAGCGCGGTGATCTACCGCTTCGTCCCCGGCTTCGGCGACGAGATGGTCTCGGCCCGTACGAACAAGGGCCGGGCCACCGACGGCAGCCAGGCCGCCGCGATGATCTCCTCCCCCGCCGCACTGGTCTCCCAGGGCATCAAGACCCACAGCTCCCGCAGCTCCGGCGGAGACGGCGGGCAGGCGCAGGGCGGCCAGTCCCGGCCGGCCGACGCGGTGGCCGGCGGCGTCGCCGCGCACAGCTCCCGCGGCGGCCGCGCCCCGGCCCCCGCCACCCCCGCTCCCCGTACGAACCCGAATCCCGGCCCGGGCAGCAGTTCCCGCTCCGGCAAGACCGCAGGAGGTGAGGGGCGTTGAGCACGCAGTCCCACCCGATCGCCCCGCGCCGCACGTATCTGATCGGCCGTGCCCGGCCCAACGCGATCGTCGGCAAGAACCGCGAGACCGGTGAGATCGCGCTGATCATCGCCGGCGCGTTCCTCGGCATGGTGTGCGGGCTGGCGCTGGGCTCGCTCCCGCTGCGGATCGCGACCCTCACCGGCTTCCCGATGCTGGGCCTCGCCGCCGTCTACGTCCCGTACAAGGGCCGCACGTTCTACAAGTGGTTCGAGATCCGGCGCAGCTTCCGCCGGACGGTCCGCCGCGGCGCCACCTACCGCTCCGGCGCCGCCGAGGCGGGCGTCCGGCTGGACGGCCGGGAGATCGAGATCGGCCCGCCGCCCGGCATCGGCCGGATCAACTGGCTGTCCGCCCCGTTCGGCCCGGACGAGATCGCGGTGCTGCTGCACGCCGACCGCAAGACGGTGACGGCGGCCATCGAGATCGAGGGACCGGGCGTCGGCCTGCGGGACAGCGAGGACCAGGAGGCGCTGGTCGACCGATTCGGGACGCTGCTCAAGCATGTGGCCAACGGGGACGGCTTTGTGACCCGGCTCCAGATGCTGGCCCGTACGCTGCCCGCCGACCCGGACGCGCACGCCAAGGACGTCGCCCAGCGCGGCGACAAGAGCTCCCCCGACTGGCTCCAGGAGTCCTACGACCAGCTCCAGTCGATGGTCTCCACCTCCTCGGAGCAGCACCGCGCCTACCTCGTCGCCTGTATGCACTACACCCGCGAGCTGGCCGCCGAAGCACAGACCATGGCCCGCGCCGCGCGGATGCACCAGGGCGGGCTGCTGCGCAAGAAGCTGGACCGCGACGCCGGTCTCGCCGTCGTCATGGCCCGTGAGCTCACCGATATCTGCGCCCGGCTCGCCGAGGCCGACATCCGCGTCCGCCAGCCGCTCGGCCAGGCCCGCCTCGCCTCCCTCGTGCACTCCATGTACGACCCGGACCACCCCATCGACCACATCCAGGCGATGAGCAAGCGCAACGCCTGGCCGGCCGAGCTGGACGCCATGGAGCCGACGTACCTCCAGGCCAAGACGCGGGAGTCGACGACCCGCGCGCCGTGGTGCCATGCCACCGCCTGGGTCAAGGAGTGGCCGCTGACCCCGGTGGGCGTCAACTTCCTCGCGCCCCTCCTGGTGCACACCCCGGATGTGATCCGTACGGTCGCGGTCTGCATGGACCTCGAACCCACCGAGATCGCCATCGAGCGGATGCTGACGGAGAAGACGAACGACGATGCCGAGGCCAGCCGCGCGGCGAAGATGAACCGGGTCGTCGACCCGCGGGACGTCGCCCACCACGGCCGCGTCGACCAGCGCGGCGAGGACCTGGCCTCCGGTGCCGCCGGCGTCAACCTCGTCGGCTACCTCACGGTCTCCTCCCGCTCGCCCGAGGCCCTCGCCCGCGACAAGCGCACCATCCGTGCCTCGGCCGGAAAGTCCTACCTGAAGCTGGAGTGGTGCGATCGCGAGCACCACCGGGCGTTCGTCAACACCCTGCCGTTCGCGACCGGGATCCGCCGCTAAAGCCGCTGGGAGGCGCGTACGTCATGGCCATGCTCGATCCGATCGGAGCGCTCAGCGAGGCGTTCACCAGCTTCCTGTTCGGGAAGGTGGAGACCACCCGGCTGCCCGTACGCACCTCCACCGGCCAGGCCCAGGCGGTCTATCTGCCCACCGCGGCCCCCGGTCTCGGCGACTCCGGCGTGATCATCGGCCGTGAGGTCTACAGCGGCAAGGGCTACATCTACGACCCCTTCCAGCTCTACGGTCAGCAGCTGCCCGCCCCGCACTGGCTGGTCCTCGGCGAATCCGGCAACGGCAAGTCCGCGCTGGAGAAGACCTACGTCCTGCGGCAGTTGAGGTTCCGGGACCGGCAGGTCGTGGTGCTGGACGCGCAGGGCGAGGACGGCGTCGGCGAGTGGAACCTCATCGCCCAGGAGCTGGGGATAACCCCCATCCGCCTGGACCCGACCGCCGCCCTCAACGGCGGCATCCGCCTCAACCCCCTCGACCCGTCGATCACCGCCACCGGCCAGCTGGCCCTGCTGCGCACCATCATCGAGGTCGCGATGGGCCACGGCCTGGACGAACGCTCCGGCTTCGCCCTCAAGGTCGCGCACGCCTACGTGACCGACACCATCACCCACCGGCAGCCCGTCCTGACCGACATCGTCGAGCAGCTGCGGCACCCGGAGGCGGAGTCGGCCGAGGCGATGAATGTCGACATAGACGACGTCCGGGCCTGGGGTCTGGACGTGGCGCTGGTGCTCGACCGGCTCGTAGACGGTGACCTGCGCGGCATGTTCGACGGCCCGACCACGGCGGGCATCGACCTCGACGCCCCGCTGATCGTCTTCGACCTCTCGCACATCGACCGCAACTCCATCGCGATGCCGATCCTGATGGCGATCGTCGGCGTCTGGCTGGAGCACACCTGGATCCGCCCCGACCGCAAGAAGCGCATCTTCCTGGTGGAAGAGGCCTGGCACATCATCAACTCGCCCTTCGTCGCCCAGCTCTTCCAGCGGCTGCTGAAGTTCGGCCGCCGGCTCGGTTTGTCGTTCGTGGCCGTCGTCCACCACCTCAGCGACGTGGTCGACGGCGCCGCCGCCCGGGAGGCCGCGGCGATCCTCAAAATGGCCTCGACCCGCACCATCTACGCCCAGAAGGCCGACGAGGCACGCGCCACCGGCCGGGTACTCGGCCTGCCACGGTGGGCCGTCGAGATCATCCCGACCCTCACCCCCGGCATCGCGGTCTGGGACGTCAACGGCAATGTCCAGGTCGTCAAACACCTCATCACCGAGGCCGAACGCCCGCTGGTCTTCACCGACCGGGCGATGACCGAGGCATCCGCGATGCCGACGGACGAGGCACGCGCCATCCAGGAGGCGGCGGACGCCGAGGCCGAGGCGCGCGCCGAGGCCATGGCGATGGAGCGGCAGTGGAGAGACGAGTCGAGCGAGACGGTGGCGTGACCCGCGGATACGACGACGAACGAGGCGCCGCCCGGCCCCGGGGGCGCGGCGTCCCCGACTCCCTGCTCATCGGGCTGCTCGCCTTCCTGCTGGGCCTGACGGTCCTGGTGTGGACGGCGACCGGACTGGCCGCCCTGTTCGCACACGGCGCCTGGCCCGCCGGCGTCACCTACTCCGGTACGCCGATGGCGCTGCGTCATCTGGTCTCCGCACCGCACGACATGGCCGCCGCCTGGCCCGACGCCCCCAAGAGCCAGCTCTCCGGCTACGGCCTCTTCTGGGGCATCCTCATCGGCGAGCTGATGGTGCTGCTGGTCCTGGTGATCTTCACGCTGGGAACGGTCGCCCGCTACCGCGCCGTACGGAAGGCCCGCCGGACGAAGGCCCAGGAGGCACGGGAAGCCCGTCCGACGGACCAGGAGGCACGGGAGGCGGAACGGGCCGCGCGGGAGGCCCGAGCGGCCCGGGAAGCCGTACGGGAGACCGTCCCCGCCGCCCAGGAGCCCACGGCCACCGGCGAGGACGCCCCGGCCACACCGGCCGTCCCCGCCCCACCGCCTCTCGACCCCGTCGCCGCCGGCCCGGTCCCGGAACAGCGCACCGCACCCCCGCTCACCCCCGCCGTCGGCGCCCCCACCGAACCCACCCTCCCCCGCGTCCAGTTCACCACCGACCGGGCCGCCGCCCGCGCAGCCGCCGTCACCGCCGCGGCCGCCGCCCCGGGCCCGCTGATCGTCGCCACGACGGACCCCACGGTCTGGGCCGAGACCAAGGACGCCCGCGCCAAGCTCGGCCCGCTGCTGACCTACGACCCGACGCACCACCTCGACACCCCGGCCCGGCTGCGCTGGTCCCCCACCTCCGGCTGTACGGACCTCGCCACCGCCACCGCCCGCGCCACCGCCCTGCTGGCCCCCGTACGCCCGGCCGCCGCCCTGGACTCGGCGGTCGCGGACGCCGCCCAGACCCTGCTGCGCTGCTGGCTGCACGCCGCCGCGGTGGACGGCCGCCCGTTCCGCCAGCTGCACCGCTGGGCACACGCCACCGGCGCCGCCCAGGAACCCGTCCGCATCCTGCGCACCAGCCCCAAGGCCTCGGCCGGCCAGGCCGGCGAGCTGGAATCGGTGCTCACCGCACACCCCGAACGCCGGGAAGCCGCCCAGGCGTTGATCGGCCGGTCGCTGACCGCCCTCTCCTCGATCCACATCCGGGACGCCTGCACCCCGCTTCGAGCAGATTCGGTTCTCCTCGAATCATTTCTCGATGAAGGGGGAACGCTCTACGTGGTAGGCGAACCCATCGAGGATCCGCGTACCGACCCGGGTGCGATGCCACTGCTCACCGCACTCCTCTCGAGCGTGGTCGAGCACGGCCGCCGCATGGCCGAACGGTCATCTGACGGTCGGCTCGACCCACCACTCACCCTCGTCCTGGACGACATCGCGGCCCTCGCCCCGCTGCCCGCCCTCCCCGGCCTCCTCGACACCGGCCGTGCGCGCGGCCTGCTGACCCTGGCCACCATGCGCTCCCAGGAACAGGCCCGCGCCCGCTGGCCCCACCACTCCCTACGGACCTGACCCGCCCGAGAGCTCCGCGCCCGGCCTCACGTACTACCCCCGCCGCAGCGCCATCTCCCGCTCGCTCGCCGCGGGATCCTTCGGATCGGCCATGGTCCGCCCCGTCGCCGCGAACCCCAGCCCGCGGTAAAACGCCTCGGCCCGCCCGTTCTCCTCGTGCACCCACAGCCGTACGCGCTCGACCACGGGCTCGGCACGGCTCCACGACCACGCGATCGCCGCCCGCAGCAACTCCCCCGCCAGCCCCGTCCCCCGGTGCTCGGGCCGCACATACACCCCGACCACATGCGTCTGCGGCGCCTCCTCGTCCGTCTCGACGAGAGCCACCACCATGCCGCCCCAACCCCCGTCCGCGGCCTCCCCGATGAACGTCACCACCGAGTGCCCCTCAGCACTCCGCGCCGCCCGCTCCCGCCAGAGCTCCTCCGGCCGGCCCACGGCCTCCTCAAGGGTCTCGTTGAACGCCACCCGGGCCACCGGATCGGCCAGAGCCGCCAGCCGCAGCTCCTTCAGCCGTTCCCACTCGCCGGCCTCCACCGGCCTGATCACATATCCCATACCGCCCAGCATCCCAGCGCCCCTGCCGAACAGCAGGCCCTTTCCCGCCCGGA
>NZ_JBYISA010000043.1:0-58217 GCF_057708345.1 Streptomyces sp. bgisy130 | reverse complement strand
TTTTGAGAAAGCCCCTCGGGAACGAAAGTTCCCGAGGGGCTTTTTCGCGTTTCCGGCCGCTCGGTACGCTCGTGGACATGCGCTACGACCTGGTCATTTTCGATAACGATGGCGTCCTGGTGGACAGCGAGCCGATCTCCAATCGGATTCTTGCCGACTACCTCACCGAATTGGGCCATCCGACCAGCTACGAAGATTCGCTGCGGGATTACATGGGCGGTGCGCTGCACCGCATTCACGAGGTCGTGCTCCGGCGGTCCGGGAAGCGGTTGCCGGCCGAGTTCGACGAGAGCTTTCATGCGCGGGTCTTCGACGAGTTCCGGCGGAGGCTGGAGCCGGTGGCGGGCGTGCGCGAGGTGCTGGAGAAGCTGGGCGCGGACGGGGTGCCGTACTGCGTCGGGTCGTCGGGCAGCCATGAGCGCATTCGGGTGGCGTTGACGAAGACCGGGCTGTGGGAGCGGTTCGCGGGGGCCGGCGGGGGTGCCGGTGAGCGGATTTTCTCGTCGCAGGATGTGGGGCGGGGCAAGCCGGCGCCGGATCTCTTTCTGTACGCGGCACAGGAGATGGGGGTGGCGTCGGAGCGGTGTGCGGTGGTCGAGGACAGTCCGCTGGGCGTGCGGGCCGCGGTCGCCGCGGGGATGGACGTCTACGGATTCACGGCGATGACACCGGCCCAGAAGCTGACGGAGGCCGGGGCCACCGCGCTGTTCGCCCGTATGGCGGAGCTGCCGGCGCTGTTGCAGTAGGGGACACCGTCTCCGCCGCCCGTCAGGCGCCGAGCGAAATCGGCGCGGTGATCCATCTACCCAGTGGTAGTGGGGAGTTCTAGGCTGAGCGGCCATGACGGCCCCCCGGGTACCAGGAGCGCGGCTGCGGCACGGCCGGGTCTCGCTCGCCCTGAGCTTCTTCATCCAGGGGGCGGTCTTCGCCCTCCTGGTGACCCGAATACCCGCGATCCAGGACCGCTACGGGATCTCGGACGGGCTGCTGCCCGTCTTCCTGGCGGCGGTGCCCGTCCTCGCGGGGGCCGGCAGCGTCGTCACCGAACAGCTGGTGAAGCGGGTGCGGCCCGGCCGGGTGCTGCGAGTGGTGCAGCCGGTGGTGTGTCTGGCGCTGGCCGCCGTCGGGTCGGTCGGCTCGATGGCGCAGGCGGCGGTGGCGCTGGCGGTGTTCGGGCTGTCGGTGGGCGCCCTGGACGCCTCGATGAACATGCTCGGGGTGAGCCTCCAGCGGGCGTACGGGCGGAGCATCATGCTCGGGTTCCACGCCGCGTACAGCCTGGGCGGCATCGTGGGCGCCTCGCTGGCCTGGGCGGGGGCGCACTGGAAGCTGTCGCTGGCGCTGCTGTACGGGCCGGTGGTGGCGGTCCTGGTGCCGCTGGCGCTGCTCGTGGGCCGATGGTTCGTGGACCGGGGCCGGGAGGCTCAGTGGGGCAGCGCGGAGGGGCCGGCGGGGGCCGTCGTGCCCCTCGCGATGCGGCTGTTGTTGCCGCTGTGTCTGGTGATGGCCTTCGCCTATATCGGGGACTCGACCGTCTCCAACTGGAGCGCCAAGTACCTCCAGGACGTCCTGGGGAGCTCCGAGCAGCTCGCCACCGTCCCGTACAACGTCTACATGGTCACCACGCTGCTCGGGCGGGCGGTCGGTGACCTGGGGGTGCGGCGCTTCGGGGCGGTCGCGGTGGTGCGGGCCGGGGCGGTGGTCGCGGCGGGCGGTTTCGCGGTGGTGGCGGCGGCGCCGGGGGCGTGGGCCGGGATGGCGGGGTTCACGCTGCTGGGGTTCGGGCTCAGTGTGCTGGTGCCCCAGACGTTCGCGGCGGCGGGGCGCTACGCCTTCGAGCGGCACGGTCCGGAGGCCGCGGACATGGCCGTCGCGCGGCTGAACATCTTCAATTACGTGGGCTTCTTGATCGGCTCGCCGCTGGTCGGTGCGCTGGGTGATGCCTGGAGCTATCGGGGGGCGATGCTCGTACCGATGGCCCTGGTGCTGGTGACGCTGGTGTATGCCCGCTCGTTCGGGGCGCCGGAGGCCCGATACGGTGACGGGCATGAGCGGCCGCGCACAGCTGATGTGGGATGAGGCAGTAACGGGCTACGACTTCGGGTCCGGGCATCCGATGGACCCGGTCCGGCTCGCGCTGACCATGCGTTTGGTGGAGGCGTTCGAGCTGGATCGCGGGCCGCTGGAGGTGGTGGCGGCCAAGCCGGCCGGGGACTCCACGCTGCGGCTGGTGCACCGCGAGGACTACATCGCCGCGGTCCGCAGAGCCTCGGCGGACCCGGCGGCCGCGGACCAGTCGTACGGGCTGGGGACGGCGGACGATCCGGCGTTCCCGCGGATGCACGAGGCGTCCGCGCTGATCGCCGGGCAGTCGGTGGGCGCGGCGGAGGCCGTCTGGCGCGGCGACGCGGCGCATGCGGTGAACTTCGCCGGCGGGCTGCACCACGCGATGCCGGGCGGCGCGGCCGGTTTCTGCATCTACAACGACGCGTCGCTGGCGATCGCCCGGCTGCTGGAGCTGGGGGCCGAACGGGTCGCGTATGTGGATGTGGACGTCCACCACGGAGACGGGGTGCAGGCGGCGTTCTGGGAGGACCCGCGGGTACTGACGGTCTCGCTGCACGAGCATCCCCGGACGCTCTTCCCGCAGACCGGCTGGCCGGAGGAGACCGGCGGGGCGGGTGCGGAGGGCACCGCGGCGAATGTGGCGCTGCCGGCCGGGACCGGGGACGAGGGCTGGCTGCGGTCGTTCCACGCGGTGGTCCCGGAGCTGCTGGGAGCCTTCCGGCCGCAGGTGATCGTGACGCAGCACGGTGCGGACACCCACTTCGAGGATCCGCTGGCGCATCTCGCGGTGAGCCTGGACGCCCAGCGTGCGGTGGCGGAGGCCTGCCACGACCTGGCGCATGAACACGCCGACGGCCGGTGGGTCGCGCTCGGCGGGGGCGGCTATGCGGTGGTGGACGTGGTGCCGCGCAGCTGGACGCATCTGGTCGCGATCGCGGCGGGCCGGCCGATCGAGCCGACCTCGATGGTGCCGGAGGCGTGGCGGCACGAAGTGTTCCGCCGGACCCGGCAGTTGGCACCGCACCGGATGACGGACGGCCGTACGCCGCAGTGGCGGGACTTCATCGACGAGGGCTACGACCCGGCCGACCGGCTGGACCAGGCGGTGCTGGCGACCCGTCGGGCGGTCTTCCCGGCGCACGGGTTGCTGCCGTAGGGCCAGCACCTTGCCGGAGCTGTAACGCTGTTACAGGTCGCCCGGGGGGCTCCGCGGGCGCCGACGGCCGGCCAGCGGTCGTCGTCCCGCACCGCACCGCACCGCACCGAACCGAACCGTGCCGTGCCGTCCCCCGCTCCCGTACGGCCGTATCCGGCACCGCGCCCCACGGATGTGTGACGTCCCGTCGGTCCGGGCACCCGAAGGCCGACCAACCGGACAGTATGGGAAGCGTGTTGGGAACCGGGGCGCTGCGGGCGCACCTGATCGAGGCGCGGCTCGCGGGGACGATCGCGACCACGCGGGAGAAGAGTCTGGCGCGCTACCGGCTCTTCGCGGCACGCGATCCCAGGGCGCTGCTGGGGCTGGATCCCGAACGGGACTGGCCGCTGAGTGAAGTACTGCGACTGATGGGGCGGAAGTGCGGGGTTTCGGCCGATCCCGCACACACTTCCGGCCCGGATGTGATCGACCCCGACCGTACGGTCGCCGCGCTGGACGGCTTCGCCGAACGGCTCGCCACAGCGGCCGGCCGCCGGGCGCCGGTACTGATCGGCACCGGCCATCCGCACCGGCTGCTGGAGTTCTACGCCGCTCTCGCAGACGCTCTCTCGTCGGCGGGCTGCACCGTTCTCACCCCGGCGTATGGCGCCCGTGTCGACATAGCGACCCGGTTCGGCGTACGTCCCTGCACCCTTGAGTACGTACGGGGAGTCGCGCTGATGCGAGAAACCGGCGTGCGGGGTGCGCCCGGGGCCGGGGGCGTACACACCCATTCCCCGCTGCCGGTTCGGACCGCTCTGGCTGCCGCGGCGGACGCTGCGGGGCCGCTGCCGGGGCTGGTGATCGGGGACCACGGTTGGGTCTGCGGGGCAGGTCAGCTGGGCTTTGAGGCGATCGGGCTGGCGGACACGGACGACCCGGCGCCGTTCGTCGGCCAGGCCGAGGGACGGGTGTCCGTGGTGGTGCCGCTCGATGACGCCGTGCGGGCCGCGGACTATCGGCCGCTGGCCCGCTATGTACTCAATCGGGCATGTCTGTCCCGATAGGCGGCTGTTCGCTGCTCCTCTTCCCCACTCGCATCACCCGCCCCTAATCTGGGGAGTGAGCGCATAGCGACGAAGAGTCACCGGAGGGGAAGCCGGTGACCGTCTTATGCGGAAGGTGCAGGTGTGACATGGCGGCAGACCAGAGGCCTCTGAACGAGGTCGTGTTCCTGACAGTGGCGGAGGTCGCCACGGTGATGCGAGTGTCGAAGATGACCGTGTACCGCTTGGTGCACAGCGGTCATCTGCCCGCGATTCGCGTGGGGAGGTCATTCCGGGTTCCGGAGCAGGCGGTGCACGACTACCTCCGGGAGTCCTTTGTGGGGGTGGAATCAGCCTGACCGGTCCGTCGCCGACCCTCGGATTACGCCGTTCGCCCGGCGGCGGGTAGGCTGGCCCGATGTAGGTAGTGTGGGCTCGGACGCCCCGCACCGAGTGATTCGAAGTGAGCGAGGGTAGTCGTGGGCTCTGTTATCAAGAAGCGGCGCAAGCGGATGGCGAAGAAGAAGCACCGCAAGCTGCTCAAGCGCACCCGTGTTCAGCGTCGTAACAAGAAGTAAGCGACGCTGATCGCGAATTCGCGGCCCCTCATCGCCTTGGCGCGATGGGGGGCCGCGGTGCGTTGTGGGCCGTATGGACGGTGGTCGGACGGAAATGTGGCCCCGGGCATCCTGCGGTCATCACTGCGCAACACCGACCCGATAGCGTGGCCTGCACAGCTTGGCCATTCGTGGTCGCGGCGGGAAGGAAGGGCTGATCTTGGGCAAGGTCGTGCTCGTCACGGGAGTCGCACGGCAATTGGGCGGCCGGTTCGTCCGCCGTATCCAGCGCGATCCCGACGTCGACCGGGTGATCGGCGTCGATGCCGTGCCACCGGAGCACCATCTGGGCGGCGCCGAATTCCTCAAAGCCGATATCCGGCATCCGGCCATTGCCCGGGTCCTGGCCGAGAAGGGCGTCGACACCGTCGTCCATATGGACATCAACGGCACGCCGTTGGGCAAGCGCGGCGGTCGCGCCTCGGTGAAGGAAACCAACGTCATCGGGACGATGCAGCTGCTCGGCGCCTGCCAGAAGGCCCCGAATGTGCAGCGGCTGGTCATCAAGTCCAGCACCAGCGTCTACGGCTCCGCGCCCCGGGATCCCGCCGTCTTCACCGAGACCACCACACCGAAGTCACTGCCCAGTGGTGGCTTCGCCAAGGACATCGTCGAGGTGGAGGGGTACGTCCGCGGCTTCGCCCGGCGCCGGCCGGATGTGGCGGTGTGTGTGCTGCGCTTCGCCAACATCCTCGGGCCGTGCGCGGATTCCCCGCTCGCCGAGTACTTCTCGCTGCCCGTATGGCCCACCGTGCTCGGCTACGACCCGCGGCTCCAGTTCGTCCACGAGGACGACGCCATCGAGGTGCTGCGGATCGCCGCCGCCGCGCCCCGCCGCGGCACGCTCAACAGCGGCACGTTCAATATCGCCGGAGACGGTGTGCTGCTGCTCTCGCAGACCTCCCGGCGGCTGGGGCGGCCGACCGTCCCGCTGCTGCTGCCGACCGTCACCTGGGCCGGTACGGCGCTGCGGTCCATCGGCATCACGGACTTCTCGCCGGAACAGATCCGGCTGCTCACGCACGGCAGGGTCGTCGAAACGACGCAGATGCGCGAGACGCTGGGATTCCACCCGAAGTACACGACGGCGGAGACCTTCGCGGAATTCGCCCGCAGCCGCGGACCCGGGCTGCTGCCGCCCGAGTCCCTCGCCCGCACCGTCGACCGGCTCGCCGGCGTGCTGCCCGCACGCGGCGGCCCGACCCAGTGAGGAGTTCATCCACGATGGCGGACGCCAAGGTCATTCCCTTCGGCGAGGAGCCCCGGGCGCGCAGGAAGGCCAGGCGGGCCGGGCGCGCGGAACGCGGTGCGGCGCTGGCGCCCGTACCGGAGGCACGGACCGAGCATCCGCCGGCGGCGCCCACGCGGCCGAGCCCCGGGCGGTCCCTGGAGGAGCGGATCGCTGGCGGGCTGGCCTTTCTGCGGCGGCGGATCACCGGCGACTACGAGGTCGACGACTTCGGGTACGACGAGGAGCTGACCGACCAGGTCCTGATGTCGCTGCTGCGGCCCTTCTACGAGAAGTACTTCCGGGTCGAGGTGAAGGGGGTGGAGAACATCCCCTCCGACGGCGGTGCGCTGATCGTCGCCAACCACTCCGGGACGCTCCCGCTGGACGGCCTGATGCTCCAGGTCGGGGTGCACGACAATCACCCGGCGCAGCGTCATCTCCGGCTGCTGGCGGCCGATTTGGTGTTCGTCCTGCCGGTGATAAACGAACTGGCACGCAAGGCCGGGCACACCCTCGCCTGCGCGGAGGACGCCCAGCGGCTGCTGGAGCGCGGTGAGATCGTCGGGGTGATGCCGGAGGGCTTCAAGGGCATCGGCAAGCCCTTCGCGGACCGTTACAAGCTCCAGCGCTTCGGGCGGGGCGGCTTCGTCTCGACGGCGCTGAAGGCCGGGGTGCCGATCGTGCCGTGCTCGATCGTGGGCGCGGAGGAGATCTACCCGATGCTCGGGAACTCCAAGACGCTGGCGCGGGTGCTGGGGCTGCCGTATTTCCCGATCACGCCGACCTTCCCGTGGCTGGGGCCGCTGGGTGCGGTGCCGCTGCCGACGAAGTGGACGATCCAGTTCGGCGAGCCGATCCAGACGGCCGGCTATCCGGAGGAGGCTGCGGACGATCCGATGCTGATGTTCAACCTGACCGATCAGGTACGGGAAACGATTCAGCACACCCTCTACAAGCTGCTCGTACAGCGACGCTCGGTGTTCTTCTGAGGGAAGGACCAGAAGAACACCGAGCGGGCCGGCACCGGAGAGCGGGGCTACTTCGGGAGATCCTCGCCGTCGATGCCCAGACCGGGCAGCAGCCCCGGGATCAGCGGCGGGAGAGTGACATCGGGGCGGCCGCCGGTGTCCTTGCGGCCGCCGTGGCTCCCGTCGTGCGGCGAGGGGCTGTCGCCCTTGGACGGCGGGTCGAGCAGCCCGCCCGTGCTGCCGCCGAGCAGACCGTCCTCCTGCGAGGGTGAGGCCGACGGGCGCGGGGCGTGCGAACCGGCACGGTGCTTGCCGTGGGCGGACTTGCTGCCGGACGGTGCCGGGCGGCCGTCGGAGCCGGAGCCGGAGCCGGTGCCCGCGGAGGCGGGCGTGTCGCGGTGGTGGCGCTTGCTGTCCGGGGTGGGCGGCAGCAGCGAGCGGAGCGGACCGACCTCTTTGTCTATGGCGTCGAAGACCGAGCTGACCTCATCGCGGACATCCGTGAGCTGCACCGGGAGCTTCTCGCGCAGATGCGACCAGGTGCCGCGATGGGACTTGGTGAAGGAGTTCAGCGCCTGGATGGGGTCGAGCGAGCCATCGCGCTCATACGCCGCGTGCAGCAGCCGGTGGCCCTCGCCCGCGTCGTGCCGGATGCCGGAGAGCGCCTTGCGGATCTCGCCGAGCGCCTCGTGGTCGAGGTTGGCGAGCCGGGCGCGCTCCATCAGCCGGCGGACCTCCATCATGCGGGTGGAGGCCTGGTCGA
This sequence comes from Streptomyces sp. bgisy130, assembly GCF_057708345.1. Lineage (NCBI taxonomy): Bacteria > Bacillati > Actinomycetota > Actinomycetes > Kitasatosporales > Streptomycetaceae > Streptomyces > Streptomyces sp. bgisy130. Next base: position 50,387 of record NZ_JBYISA010000043.1, on the reverse strand, counting down.
GCAGGAGCCGGCCGCGGTCGGAGTCATCGTCGGCCATGCCGAGGCGGAGGTCCTCCATGCCGCGCTTGAGGCCGTAGAGGGAGTCGCCGGGGAGGGCGTCGGAGCTGGCCGCGGCGACGCCGCTGAACGCGCCGGCGGCGACGCCGACCGTCAGCCCGCCGGCCGCCAGCCCCTTGGAGAGGCGGGAGCGCGGGCGCAGTTTGCCGATCGATTTCGTGGCGCGGTGCGCGCCTCTGTGGGCGCGCTGCTCGGGCACCCTGGCACCGTCGGACGGAGCGCCTTCGGCGAAGGCGGCCTCCATCGCGGCGATGAGCTGAGCGCGCTGGACAGTCTTGACCTCGGTGGCCATCTCGGGCCCCGGGAGTCTCCCGAGGCCGTCGGCGACCGCCAACAGCCGTGTTTCGCCCGGCGCTTGCGCCGGATTGTCGACCTGGTCCTCGGCCGCCGCGCCGTCGAGGACCTGCTCCTCCAGCGCCTGGGCGAAGGCGTTGGCCCGCCGGTGCACCGAGACATTTGCGATCACGGGCGGCACCTCCTCTCGTCATCCCGCTCGACTCCCCGGACTGGCTTTGACTGTCCAGATGGACCGGATGGTTGCACGCCGTGCTCCGCGGCCACTCGATCGAGTGAGTGGCCGCGGGGATGGCGTGACCGCATGGAGCCTGCATCCCGCACAACGAGCGGCGCGGCACTCGGGTTACGCACTCACGATGATCTGACCGACCGGGTGCGAGTGGTTACCAAGAGTGAGCGTACAACGGCGTGGGGCAGGGCGTCGGTGCATGTGGACAGGGGGTCAGCGGGCGTCTTCGGGGAGCAGTCGCGCGAGGGTGCGGACCGCGCGGTACTGGAGGGTCTTGATCGCGCCCTCGTTCTTGCCCATGACGCGGGCGGTCTCGGCGACCGAGAGGCCCTGGAGGAAGCGCAGGGTGACGCACTCCTGCTGTTGGGGGTTGAGCTTGCGTACCGCCTCCAGGAGGGCGGCGTTGGAGAGCGATTCGAGGACCGAGTCCTCGGGGCTGCGCTCGACCTCGTTGGCGTCGAGCATCTCTCCGGTGGTGACTTCCAGGCGGAAACGGGAGGACTTGAAGTGGTCGGCGACGAGGTTGCGGGCGATGGTCACCAGCCAGGCGCCGAAGTCACGGCCCTGCCAGGTGAACGTACCGATGCGGCGCAGGGCGCGCAGAAAGGTCTCGCTGGTCAGGTCCTCGGCCGTGGCGCGGCCGCCCACGCGGTAGTAGATGTAGCGGTAGACCGTGTCGGCGTACTGGTCGTAGAGGCGGCCGAAAGCTTCGGCCTCGCCGGCCTGGGCTCGTTCGACGAGGTCCATCATGCGACGGCTGTCGCTGTCGGCGGGGCGACGGGCGGTGGTCGTGCCGGTGCCGGAACGGCGGGTTCTGCCGGCGGCCTTTCCGACCGCAGCACTCCCGTCGGCCAGGGCGTAGCAGGGTCCGGCGGCGGGGACGGCTGAGGCGAATGCGGGGACGGCGTACGCGGTGGGGACAAAACTGCGCAGGTGGTCGACGAGTGTCGTACGCAGCGTAGCCAGGCCCGAGGCGTCAACCCCGACGTGTGGGTACACGGGACTCCCAGAGGCAGAGCTTCCATCACGTGCAGTGCGGGACCGTTCACTCGTCGTAGGGACGTGTGGGTTCCGGATTGCGTCTGAGGAGAATAACGCTTCGTACAGGCAGCGCTACACCCAGTTGCTCAAATCATCGATTAGTTACGGTCCGTGCCGGGTTGGTGGCAGATCAAGTATCGAATACTGAGCAACTATTGATCGGAAGGGAACGCAATCTGCCTGGTTGGAAGGCGTGTTGTGGCTGACCGACAGCGGCGGGACTGAGGGGGCGGCGCAGGGGGTAGGGAGAGGGGATGGCCGTCCCGGCTGTTCGGTGATCGGGCCTGGTCAGCGGCGTCGGCGCTGGAGCGCGACCGCGGCCGCGGCGCCGCCGGCGAGGGCGCCGACCCCGGCCGCCGCCGGGATGCCGATCTTGGCCGCCTTCCGGCCGGTGCGGTAGTCGCGCAGCCGCCAGCCCTGCTCCCGGGCGTGCTTGCGCAGCCTGCTGTCGGGATTGATCGCATATGGGTGCCCGACGAGCGAGAGCATCGGGATGTCGTTGGCGGAGTCGCTGTAGGCGGCGCAGTGCGACAGGTCCAGGCCCTCGGCGGCCGCCAGTGCGCGCACCGCCTCGGCCTTGGCGGGGCCGTGCAGCGGCTCGCCCACCAGCTTGCCCGTATAGACACCGCCGACGGACTCGGCGACGGTGCCCAGCGCGCCGGTCAGGCCGAGCCGGCGGGCGATGATCGTCGCGGTCTCCACGGGGGCCGCGGTCACCAGCCAGACCTTCTGGCCGGCGTCGAGGTGGGCCTGGGCCAGGGCACGGGTGCCGGGCCAGACCCGCTCGGCCATGTACTCGTCGTAGATCTCCTCGCCGATGGACATCAACTCGGCGACGCGGTGGCCCTGGACGATGGACAGCGCGCTGTTGCGGACGTCCGCCATGTGCTCGGGGTTCTCCGAGCCGGCCAGCCGGAAGTAGATCTGCTGCCAGGCGAAGCGGGCCAGGTCGCGCTTGTGGAAGAAGTGCCGCTTGTACAGGCCGCGGCCGAAGTGGAAGAGCGCGGCGCCCTGCATGACGGTGTTGTCCAGGTCGAAGAAGGCGGCGGCCGCCGTGTCCCCGACGACCGGGAAATCGGGCTCCGCCGGTGTCTCCTCGACGGGCGGGGCCTCCTGGGAGGACTTGCGGGCGGCCTCGGCCGCGGCCTCGCCGGCCAGCACGCTGCGGGCCGTGGCGGGGCGTCGGCGGCGAGGGATCCAGCCCAGGTCGAAGAGCGCCCCGGAGGGCATCCAGCCGGATCGGCGAGCGGGCGACATGCCGACAGCGTAGCCAGTTTGTTCGGTGCAGCCGGTTACGGGCGCGTGTCAGGGGGGCCTGGGGTGGGGGAAGGGTGCATTACGGCCACCTCGGCGGGGCCTTAGGGGGTGGGCGAACGCTTCCCGTAGGGGACGGGAAGGCCCCCTGCGGGGCCACAACGTGGCGGGGGACGGGGAAATTCCTCGCGGGTGGGGTGGGGATTCCCGGGCGGGGGTGGGCGGTGGATCTTCGCGCGGGGTGCGCGGTGGATTTCCGCGTGGGGGCGGTGGGGGGCGGGCGGCCGGCCCCCCACTGGGTGTCCGGGCAGCCGCCCGGCCGGAGTCGTCGGCGGGGTCCTGTGGGGACGCGGACCCTCAGGCGCCCAGGGCCGTGCGCAGGCGTTTCGGGTCGACGCGCCAGAAGTCGTGCTGGGCGCCGTCGACGAGGATGACCGGAATCTGCTCCCAGTACTTGCGGTGCAGCTCGGGGTCCTCGGTGATGTCTTTGCGCTCCCACGACGCGCCGGTCTCGGCGCAGACCTTCTCGATCACGGCCTGGGCGTCGTCGCAGAGGTGGCAGCCCGGCTTGCCGACGAGGGTGACCAGCCGGTCGGCGGGGTTCTTGCGGGGGCTGCGGCTGAACAAGGGGGCCATGGAGTCATTGTGCCGGGTCACGGCGGTGTCGGGGCCGGTCGGGTTCGATTACCATCGGTGGGCGATTTGTAGGTTTCCGGGGGTATAGCGGTGAGGAGTGAGGGCGCGTGCTCCCGTCGGTGCTACCCGCGGAAATGGGTGGCGCGAGTGAACGGTGTGACGTGGGAGTTGGTTCCGCGGAGGCCTGTAATAGCCGCGTGACCCCGGTCACTTTGGCCCGACAAAACGGACACCATCTTTGTGCACGCGTTCACAAAGACATAGCCTGCACAAGACAGGGCGGTCGGGTTCCATACGGTCGCCCGCAGCCCCGCTCTACCCGCAGGAGCACCGTGGCAACTGGCCGAACTCACCGACCGGCGACCCGAAGCCGAGGCATTCCCGAGGCCACCGTCGCCCGTCTTCCGCTGTATCTGCGTGCACTGACCGCGCTCTCCGAGCGCTCGGTACCCACGGTCTCCTCCGAGGAGCTCGCGGCCGCGGCGGGGGTCAACTCCGCCAAGCTGCGCAAGGACTTCTCCTACCTCGGCTCGTACGGGACCCGCGGCGTCGGCTACGACGTGGAGTACCTCGTTTACCAGATCTCGCGTGAACTGGGGCTGACCCAGGACTGGCCGGTTGTCATCGTCGGTATCGGTAACCTCGGCGCCGCGCTCGCCAACTACGGCGGCTTCGCCTCGCGCGGGTTCCGCGTCGCCGCGTTGATCGACGCGGACCCGGCCATGGCCGGCAAGCCCGTCGCGGGCATCGGGGTCCAGCACACCGATGAGCTGGAGCACATCATCGAGAGCAACGGCGTCTCGATCGGCGTCATCGCCACGCCGGCCGGGGCCGCCCAGCAGGTCTGCGACCGCCTGGTCGCGGCCGGTGTCACCTCGATCCTCAACTTCGCGCCGACCGTGCTGACCGTGCCCGACGGGGTGGACGTCCGCAAGGTCGACCTGTCGATAGAGCTCCAGATCCTCGCCTTCCACGAGCAGCGCAAGGCGGGTGAGGAGGTCGGGCCCGACAGCGGTGGGCCGGCCGCCGCCGCCCGCGCCGCCGTGGCGGACGATCGCAAGGGACCTGACGGGGACATGCCCGCCGTGATGCCGGCATGACGCTTCTGGTCGTCGGACTGAGCCATCGCAGCGCGCCGGTGAGCGTGCTGGAGCGGGCCGCGCTCGCCCCGGAGGCGCGCGGCAAGCTGCTCCAGGACGCGGTGTCGGCCGAACCGGTCACCGAGTCCGCGGTGCTCTCCACCTGCAACCGCATCGAGCTCTACGCCGACGTGGACAAGTTCCACGCCGGGGTCGCCGAGCTCTCCACCCTCCTGGCCCGGCACAGCGGCGCCGGCCTGGAGGAGCTCACCCCTTATCTCTATGTCCACTACGAGGACCGGGCGGTCCACCACCTCTTCTCGGTGGCCTGCGGCCTGGACTCGATGGTCGTCGGCGAGGGCCAGATCCTCGGGCAGATCAAGGACGCACTGGCCGTCGCCCAGGAGCAGCACACCGCGGGCCGGCTGCTGAACGATCTGTTCCAGCAGGCCTTGCGGGTCGGCAAGCGGGCCCACAGCGAGACCGGGATCGACAAGGCCGGCCAGTCGCTGGTCACCTTCGGGCTGGAGCAGCTGGCGGCCGGCCGGGACGTCGAGGAGTGGGCGCGCGGCAAGCGGGCGCTGGTCATCGGCGCCGGATCGATGTCGTCGCTGGCCGCCACCACCCTCGTACGGGCCGGCGTCGGCGAGCTGGCCGTCGCCAACCGCACCGTCGAGCGCGCCGAGCGGCTGGTGCAGATCCTCACCGAGCCGGGCGGGACCGGTGCCGCCACCGGGCTCGCCGCCCGTGCGGTGGCGATGACCTCCGTCCCGGCCGAGCTGGCGCTCGCCGACATCGTGGTCTCCTGCACCGGCGCGACCGGCCTGGTCCTGGCGGGCGAGATGGTCGCGGCCGCGCGCGAGGGGCGCACCGCACCGCTGGCGCTGCTCGATCTCGCCATGCCGCGGGACATAGATGCCGCGGTGCACCGGATCGAGGGCGCGCACCTCGTCGACATCGAGTCGCTGGCCGACGCGTCCGCGGACGCACCGATGGCGGCCGACGTGGACAAGGTGCGCGGCATCGTCTCCGACGAGGTCGCCGCCTTCGGCGCCGCCCAGCGGGCCGCGCACATCACCCCCACCGTGGTCGCCCTGCGCACCATGGCCGCGGACGTCGTCGCCGGTGAGATCGCCCGGCTCGACGGCCGCCTTCCCGACCTCGACGACAAACAGCGTGCGGAGATCACCCAGACCGTGCGCCGCGTCGTCGACAAACTCCTGCACGCGCCCACCGTCCGGGTCAAGCAGCTGGCCAGCGAGCCCGGCGGCGCCGGGTACGCGGACGCCCTGCGGGAACTCTTCGACCTCGACCCCCAGACGGTCGCCGCCGTCAGCCGGGCCGACACGCGCGCCGACAGGCACGATGCACGGGAGCGGGCATGACCGACAGCACCACGAGAGCACTGCGGCTGGGCACGCGGCGCAGCAAGCTCGCCATGGCCCAGTCCGGACAGGTCGCCGAGGCGGTGCGCGCGCTGACCGGCCGCCCCGTCGAACTGGTGGAGATCACCACCTACGGGGACACCTCCCGCGAGCACCTCGCGCAGATCGGCGGCACCGGTGTGTTCGTCTCCGCGCTGCGGGACGCGCTGCTCGCCGGGGAGATCGACTTCGCCGTTCATTCGCTCAAGGACCTGCCCACCGCGCAGCCCGAGGACCTGACGCTGGCCGCGATACCCGTACGGGAAGACCCCCGGGACGCGCTGATCGCCAGGGACGGGCTCACCTTCGAGCAGCTGACCGCCGACGAGGACCGGGTAGCCCGCATCGGCACCGGCTCTCCCAGGAGGATGGCGCAGCTCAACGCCTGGGCCAGGTCGCTGGGCCGGCGTGTGGAGACCGTGCCGATACGCGGGAACATCGACACCCGCATCGGCTTCGTCGAAAAGGGCGAACTGGACGCGGTCGTACTGGCCGCCGCCGGACTCACCCGCATCGGCCGGATCGACGAGGCGACGCAGCTGCTGCCGCCCGACGTGGTTTTGCCTGCCCCCGGCCAGGGGGCGCTGGCGATCGAGTGCGCCGCGGTCAACGCGGACCTCGCCGCCCGGCTCGCCGAGCTCGACGACCCGGACACCCGGGCCGCCGTGACCGCCGAGCGATCCCTGCTCGCCGCCCTGGAGGCCGGCTGTTCCGCACCCGTCGGAGCACTGGCCGACCTCAAGCGTGACGAGCAGGCTGTCACCGAATTGCACCTGCGCGGTGTCGTCGGCACGACCGACGGCAGCACGCTGGTGCAGATGTCCACCACCGGGCACGTACCCGCCTCTCCCGACGATGTCTCGACCCCGCTGCACATGGGCCGTGAACTCGCCGCCGAGATGCTCGCAAAGGGTGCGGCCGGTCTTATGGGGGAGCGAGCACTTTGAACCCCACCGCCCCAAACCACTCCGCCTCCGGTCAGGTCACCTTCCTTGGTGCCGGGCCGGGAGACCCGGGTCTGCTGACGCTGCGTGCCGTGGAGGCGCTGGCCTCCGCGGACGTACTGATCGCCGACCCGCAGGTGCTGGACGTCGTGCGCGTGCATGCCCGCGCACAGGTGGACACACCACAGGCATCAGCTGACGAGGCGTCAATCCCCGCCGATGTCCCGGCCCTTAGGGACACCGCCAATCTTGTCATGGCGGCCGCCCGTGCGGGCAAGCGGGTCGTACGAGCCGTCAGCGGAGATCCCGGCCTGGACGGGTACGTCGCCGAGGAGATGCTGGCCTGCGCCGCCGAAGGCATCGTCTTCGAGGTCGTGCCCGGCATCGCCGCAGCCGTCGGCGTGCCCGCGTACGCCGGTGTCCCGCTGCGCGACGCGCACGGCACCGACGTCCGCTTCGTCGACGCCCGCACCGCCGATGCGCGCTGCTGGGCCGAGGTGGGTGCCAGCGACGCCACCGCCGTCGTCTCCACCTCCCTCGACTCGGTGGCCGCGGCCGCCGGTGAGCTGGTGTCCGGGGGCCGCAAGCCGGACACCCCGCTGACCGTCACCGTCGCCGGCACCACCACCCGCCAGCGCACCTGGACCGCCACCCTCGGGTCGGTGGCGCAGGTGCTCAAGGCCGCCAAGGTGCTGCCGTCGCCGGACGGCGGCCAGCCGGTCATAGCCGTGGTCGGTGAGCGCAGTGCCGCCGCGCAGCGCGACCGCCTTTCGTGGTTCGAGTCCAAGCCGCTCTTCGGCTGGCGGGTGCTCGTGCCGCGTACGAAGGAGCAGGCCGCGTCGCTCTCCGACCAGCTCGTCTCGTACGGCGCGGTGCCGCACGAGGTCCCGACCATCGCCGTCGAACCGCCGCGCACCCCGCAGCAGATGGAGCGCGCGGTCAAGGGCCTGGTCACCGGCCGCTACGAGTGGATCGCCTTCACCTCGGTCAACGCCGTCAAGGCCGTCCGGGAGAAGTTCGAGGAGTACGGCCTGGACGCCCGCGCGTTCGCCGGGATCAAGGTCGCCGCGGTCGGCGAGCAGACCGCCAAGGCGCTGGTCGCCTTCGGTGTGAAGCCCGACCTGGTGCCGAGCGGCGAGCAGTCCGCCGCCGGTCTGCTGGAGGACTGGCCGCCCTACGACCCGGTCTTCGACCCGATCGACCGCGTCTTCCTGCCGCGCGCCGACATCGCCACCGAGACGCTCGTCGCCGGGCTGATCGAGCTGGGCTGGGAGGTCGACGACGTCACCGCCTACCGGACCGTGCGCGCCTCGCCGCCGCCGGCCGAGACGCGGGAAGCGATCAAGGGCGGCGGTTTCGACGCCGTGCTGTTCACGTCGTCGAGCACCGTGCGGAACCTCGTCGGTATCGCCGGCAAGCCGCACAACGTGACGGTGATCGCGTGTATCGGTCCGGCCACCGCCAAGACGGCCGAGGAGCACGGGCTGCGGGTGGACGTCATGTCGCCCGAGCCGTCGGTGCACAAGCTGGCCGAAGCCCTCGCGGACTTCGGCGCGGCGCGCCGCGATGCCGCGATCGAGGCCGGTGACCCGGTCACGCGGCCGAGCGAGCGGCGGCCCGGGTCGCGTCGGCGGGCTCGTAGCTGAGCGGCTGTAGGACGGTTTTGAAGGGCGCCTCTTCGGGGGCGCCCTTCGGCGTTACTGCCGTTCGGTGGCGTACGGGAGGAAGTCGGCCCAGGTGGTGGGGGTGAAGGTGAGGCGGGGGCCGTCGGGGTTCTTGGAGTCGCGGATGAGGATGGTGCCGGGGGTGGCGGCCACCTCGACGCACTCGGTTCCCTCGTCGGTGCTGTAGCTGCTCTTCACCCAGTTCGGTTCGCGCTCGGTCCCGGAGGAAGGCTTGAGGGGCATGTCTCTTCCCGCACTTTCTCGATAAAGGCCAGTGACTCACGTGGTGTGATCGCTTGCGCCCGGATGTTGCCATAACGCATGTCGAGCATCTGTACCTCTAGGGGGTCGAAGATCAGCCGGCTGAGGTGCTGGACCTCGGCGTGTGCGACCGTATCGCCCCCCTTCAGCCGGCGCAGGCTGAACGAACCGCTGAGGCCCGGGTTCACTTCCCGTGCCAGTGGAAGCACCTGGAGGTCCACGTTCCGGAACTGGCCGACCTCCAGCAACCGTTCGAGCTGCCTGTGCAGCACCAGTTTGCCCCCGATGGGGCGGCGCAGCGTCGACTCGCACTGAACAAAGCTGAAGATGGGCGGAGTCGCTGAACTGTCCAGGATCTTCTGGCGGGCCATGCGACCCGCGACCCGCTCCTCGATCTCGCGTGGCGTGAAGAACGGGCGGCGGTTGCCGATGAGTGCTCGTGCGTACTCCTCGGTCTGCAGCAGGCCGTTGAAGACGGAGTTTTCGTAGTGGCACAGCTCGACCGACGCTGCCTCCAGCTTCGTCAGGTCCCGGACCTTCTTCGGGTAGCGGACGAGTGCCACGTCCTCCTTCAGGGCGGAGAGCCGGCCGCCGGCTCCCAGTACCTCGTCCGCCAGGTCCAGGTACTCCGGCTGGGGAACCCGGCGTCCGCGCTCCACTGCGGACACCGACTCCTCGCTGTACCCGATCGCTTTCCCGAATTCGGCCTGAGTGAGCCCGGCCGCCTCGCGCCACAGCTTGAGCTGCCGCCCGACGATTTTCATCACGGCCCCGGCTTCCTCGTCCTCCGGACCCGTATCCCATTCGCTCACGCCTGACGTCCCTCCGTCGTGCTGACCATGCTCAACGTCCACCGTCCGTGATCGCTACGCCGCACGGCCCGGTCAAGAGCCGTACCAACCCGGACAGTTGCCGCCTGTCCGGCTCCCGGTCCTTCTCAGGCCAGATACGCGCGACCACGCTGTGTGACGTGAATCAGCGAATCACCCGAACCAGCAATTCCGTTACCGCGCTCGCCGTAGGCACCGTCCCAGCGCTCCGGTTCTCCGTGCCGCTCTCCGCCACCCGGCGGGGAGCGCGGCTGGCCCGGCTCCTGGCCACTGAGCAACTGCGCGCGTGGGGGCTGCCGTTCGAGTTGGCGGACCGATGGGGTGTCGAGGAGGGGCCGGTGCCGTGCAAGACCGTCTGGGCGGAGGTCGATCTCGGTGCCGGGGGCTGAACGCAGAACCGGCGCCCGGAATCCCGGGACCCGGTGGCCTGGCCGCCGGTGCGGCGGGCGGTCAAGAAGAAAGAACCCCGGGAGAGAACCTTCCAAACCCACCAAACCCCGCGTAGGTCACTCGTGGGGGTGAATCGGCTCAACTCGGCTGGCGCGCGGCCCACTTGGGTGGGCAGTCTCGGGCCTGACAACCGCAGACATGCGACGGCCCCCGCCGGGACGGCAATCCCAGTGCGAGGGCCTGACCACAAAGGAAGCTGAACCTTCCCGATGGCTGAAGAGAAGCCTAACCGTGCCGTGCGCCCGTATTCCCGAGTTCGGCGAAGTGCCACCCACAGCGGGGTGACGCATATCCGGCAGTACCAGCCGGACCGGTACACGATCATCGGCAATCACCTCGCCCAGCACCGCGACCTGTCCCTGACCGCGATCGGGGTGGGCACCCACATCCTGTCGCTGCCCGAGGGCGCGTCGGTCGACATCCGTACGCTCGCGGCCCGTTTCCCCGAGGGGCGGGACCGGATCGCCTTCGCCCTAAGGGAGTTGGAGGCGCACGGCTATGTCGAGCGGGTGCGGGAGCGGACGGCTGAGGGGCGTGTGATCACGCGTACGTACGCCCATAATGCTCCGGGCGTCACAGGGCCGAGTCAGGGGGACGAGGGGCGGGAGGACGCCCCGTCGCCGGTGGCAGCGGAGCCGCCCCGGCCGCAGGCGCCGACGACTCCCGCCGTCGAGGAGTCCTCCGCCTCCGGCGAGCATCACGCCACCGCCCGCGCCCTGCTCGTATCGCTGCGCCGTGCCGACGACCGGCTCACCCTGCCCGAACGGGACGTGGGCCGCCTCGCCTCCTCCGTGGCCGCCTGGTTCGAGAACGGCGCCAGTGCCGCGGCCGTGCGCCGCACCCTGACGGCGGGGCTCCCGCCGGACCTGACGAACCCGGCGGGGTTGCTCGCCCACCGTCTCCGGGAGTTGCTGCCGCCGCCGCTTCCCGGAGACCCCGAGACCCCGCCGGGCCCTGACAGGGAGGAGTTGCGGCCACCCCGGCCCGCCCCCTTCCAGACCTGTGACGGCTGTGAGCGGGCCTTCCGGGGCCGGGATCCGGGGCTCTGCCGGGACTGCCGGGACTGCCGGGGCGAGCCGGAGGCCCGTGATCCCGCTGCCGCGGCCTGAGCGGGCCCGGTGGACAGGCGGCCGCCGGGCCCGTCCCCTCCGACGACCCGTCGGCAAAGGCAAGCACAAAGCGGGCGTAGCGTGTTCGGTATGACGAAGTACGGAAGCTTCCCAGGGGCGCGGCCGCGGCGCCTGCGCACCACCCCCGCCATGCGGCGGATGGTCGCGGAGCACCGGCTGCATCCGGCGGACCTGATTCTCCCGGCGTTCGTCCGGGAGGGGATCAGCGAGCCGGTGCCGATCTCCACCATGCCGGGCGTCGTCCAGCACACCCGCGACACGCTGCGCAAGGCCGCCGTGGAGGCGGTCGAGGCCGGGGTCGCCGGGATCATGCTGTTCGGGGTGCCGGAGGACGCCAAGAAGGACGGCGTCGGCACGGCGGGCACCGATCCGGACGGGATCCTCCAGGTCGCCATCCGGGACGTCCGGGCCGAGGTCGGCGATGACCTCGTGATCATGTCGGATCTGTGCCTGGACGAGTACACCGACCACGGGCACTGCGGTGTCCTGGATGCCGACGGCCGGGTCGACAACGACGCCACGCTGGAGCGCTACGCCGAGATGGCGCAGGTCCAGGCCGATGCGGGCGTCCATGTCGTGGGGCCCAGCGGGATGATGGACGGGCAGGTCGGTGTCGTCCGGGATGCCCTGGACCAGACCGGGCACGAGGACGTCTCGATCCTCGCGTACACCGCGAAGTACTCCTCCGCCTTCTACGGGCCCTTCCGCGAGGCCGTCGGCTCGTCCCTCCAGGGCGACCGCAAGACCTACCAGCAGGACCCGGCCAACCTCCGGGAGTCGCTGCGCGAGCTGGCGCTCGACCTGGAGGAGGGTGCCGACATGGTGATGGTCAAGCCGGCGCTGCCCTACCTGGACGTGCTGGCGAAGATCGCGGACGCGGTGGAGGTGCCGGTGGCCGCGTACCAGATCTCCGGCGAGTACGCGATGGTCGAGGCCGCCGCCGAGAAGGGCTGGATCGACCGGGACAAGGCGATCCTGGAGACGCTGACCGGCATCAAGCGGGCCGGCGCCGACATGATCCTGACGTACTGGGCGACGGAGGCCGCGCGGGGGCTGTGAGGCGCCCGGCGGCCCGTATGCCGCGTCTGCTCCCGTCCCCGGTGTCCGGGGGCGGGAGCAGTGCTGTGTGGACTGTGTGGGGGGTGACGTTTTGTCTGCCTGGTTCCGGGCACGCACCGGTTGTCAGGGAAGACCGCGACCGGACCGAGGAGCGGGTCACCATGACTGCCAAGCGCAAGATGCAGGCCAAGGGCGCCCAGGTCATCGGCGCCATGAAGGAAGTCGTCGGCAAGGCGACGCACAACCGCAAGCTGGAGGCCGAGGGCAAGGCGGAGAAGACCGCCGGTCAGGGCCTCGATGTGAGCGAGAAGACCAAGGACGAGGTGCGTAAGCGCTGGCCGTGAGGGCCACCCGGTGTCGCTGTCCCTGCCCTGGAGACCAGTACGGCCCCGTACCTCAGCTGTGAGGTACGGGGCCGTTGTAGCCGGTGCGGCGCGCGCCGGTCAGAGGCGCTCGGGCGTCCGGATGCCGAGCAGGGCCATGCCCTGGTGGAGGGTGCGGGCGGTCAGGTCGCACAGGAACAGCCGGTTGGCGATCTGGTCCGGGCCGCCCTCGGCCTTCAGGACCGGGCACTGGTCGTAGAAGGTCGTGAACAGCGAGGCGAGGCCGTAGAGGTACGCGGCGAGCTTGTGCGGCTCGTAGGACGCGGCGGCCTCGGCGACGGTCTCGCCGAACTGGTCGAGGTGCAGGCCCAGCGCCCGCTCCGCCGGGGCCAGCGGCAGCTCCGGGTGCGCCTCGGGGGCCGCGTCACCGGCCTTGCGGAAGATCGACCGGATACGGGCGTAGGCGTACTGGAGGTAGACGGACGTGTCGCCGTTGAGCGAGACCATCTGGTCCAGGTCGAACTTGTAGTCGCGGCTCGGCGAGGTCGACAGGTCCGCGTACTTGACCGCGCCGATGCCCACCTGCGCGCCGTTCCCGGTGATCTCCTGCTCGGTCAGGCCGATCGGCGCGCCCTTCTCGCGCACCACCGCGGTCGCCCGCTCGGCCGCCTCGTCGAGCAGGTCCTCCAGGCGTACGGTCTCGCCCGCGCGGGTCTTGAACGGCTTGCCGTCCGCGCCGAGGACCGTGCCGTAGCCCATGTTGTGCGCGGTGATGTCGTCGGTCAGCCAGCCCGCCCGGCGGGCCGTCTCGAAGACCATCCGGAAGTGCAGCGACTGGCGGACGTCGACGACGTACAGCAGCGTCGTCGCCTTCAGGTCGAAGACGCGGTTGCGGATCGCGGAGAGGTCGGAGGCCGCGTAGCCGAAGCCGCCGTCCGCCTTCTGCACGATCAGCGGTACCGGCTTGTCGTCCTTGCCGCGGATCTCGTCGAAGAAGACCACCAGCGCGCCCTCGGAGCGGACGGCGACGCCGGACTCCTCCAGCAGCCGCGCGGTCTCGGCCATCATGTCGTTGTAGGCGGACTCGCCGACGATCTCGTCGTCGCGGATCTCCATGTCCAGCTTCTCGAAGACCGAGTAGAAGTAGACCTTCGACTCGTCCACGAACCGCTGCCACAGGCCGAGGGTCTCCGCGTCGCCGGACTGGAGCGCCACGACCCGCTTGCGGGCCCGCTCCTTGAACTGCTCGTCGGAGTCGAAGACGGCGCGGGAGGCCTTGTAGACGCGGTTGAGGTTGCTCATCGCCTGCTCGCCGTCGACGTCGGCCGCCGGGGCCAGCTCGCCGGGGTTCTCGATCAGGTACTGGATGAGCATGCCGAACTGGGTGCCCCAGTCGCCGATGTGGTGCCGGCCGATCGTCTGCTCACCGGTGAAGTCCAGGAGGTGGCGCAGGGCGTCGCCGATGACCGCCGAGCGCAGGTGCCCGACGTGCATCTCCTTGGCCACGTTCGGCTGGGCGTAGTCGATGACCGTGACGCCGGGGTTCTCCTTCAGCGGGACGCCGAGCCGGTCGTCGGCGGCGCGCGCGGCCAGGGTCTCGGTGATCGCCCGGTCGGTGAGCGTGATGTTGAGGAAGCCGGGGCCGGAGACCTCGATCTCCTGGAGGAGGTCACTCTCGCCGATCTCCGCGACGACCTTGGCCGCCAGCTCCCGCGGATTGCCCTTGAGCTTCTTCGCCAGCGCCAGCATGCCGTTGGCCTGGAAGTCGGCCCGGTCGCTGCGTCGCAGCAGCGGGTCGGCGGAGCCGGCCTCCGGCAGGGCTGCCGAGAGGGCGTCCGCGACGCGCTGGTGGACCGAAGCTGCGAGCGAGGTGACCGAGGCCATGGAGATGAGCTCTCTTCCAGAGGGAGGTGTCGCTGGAGTGGAAAGGGTTTGCCAACGAGTATCCCACGGCACTACCACTGATTTTCCGTCTGGGAGAATGGGCACCGTCAGGCTTTTGTGCGTCGAACGCGCAAGACGGCGCAATGAGGATCATCAGGAAGAGGAAGGCCGATCGTGGCTCAGCAGAGCACCGAGACCGACTGGGTCTCCAGGTTCGCGGACGAGGTCATTGCCGAGGCGGAGCGCCGCGCCCCGGGCAAACCGATCGTCTGCGCCTCGGGCCTGAGCCCGTCCGGCCCGATCCACCTGGGCAACCTCCGCGAGGTCATGACCCCGCACCTGGTCGCCGACGAGATCCGCCGCCGCGGGTACGAGGTCCGCCACCTCATCTCCTGGGACGACTACGACCGCTACCGCAAGGTCCCGGCCGGTGTCGAGGGCGTCGACCCGTCCTGGGCCGAGCACCTCGGCAAGCCGCTGACCCAGGTGCCGGCCCCGGCCGGCTCGGCGTACCCGAACTGGGCCGAGCACTTCAAGGCCGCGATGAGCGATGCGCTCGCCGAGATGGGCGTCGAGTTCGACGGCATCAGCCAGACCGAGCAGTACACCTCCGGTGTCTACCGCGAGCAGATCCTGCACGCGATGAAGCACCGCGCGGACATCGACGCGATCCTCGCGCAGTACCGCACGAAGAAGGCCCCGGCGAAGAAGTCGCAGAAGCCGGTCGACGAGGCCGAGCTGGAGGCCGCCGAGGGCTCCGGTGCGGCCGGTGAGGACGACGGCAGCGGCGGCTCGGCGGGCTACTTCCCGTACAAGCCGTACTGCGGGCAGTGCGCGAAGGACCTCACCACGGTCACCTCGTACGACGACGAGACCACCGAGCTCGCCTACACCTGCACCGAGTGCGGGTTCGGCGAGACGGTCCGGCTGAGCGAGTTCAACCGCGGCAAGCTGGTCTGGAAGGTCGACTGGCCGATGCGCTGGGCCTACGAGGGCGTGATCTTCGAGCCGTCCGGTGTCGACCACTCCTCGCCCGGCTCGTCCTTCGTCGTCGGCGGCCAGATCGTCCGCAAGATCTTCGGCGGCGACCAGCCCATCGGCCCCATGTACGCCTTCGTCGGCATCAGCGGCATGGCCAAGATGTCCTCGTCGCGCGGCGGGGTGCCGACCCCGGGCGATGCGCTGAAGATCATGGAGGCGCCGCTGCTGCGCTGGCTGTACGCGCGCCGCCGGCCCAACCAGTCCTTCAAGATCGCCTTCGACCAGGAGATCCAGCGGACCTACGACGAGTGGGACAAGCTGGAGGCCAAGGTCGCGGACGGCACGGTGCTGCCGGCCGACGCCGCCGCGTACTCCCGCGCGGCCCGCACCGCCGCCGGTGAGCTGCCCCGTACGCCGCGCCCGTTGCCGTACCGCACCCTCGCCTCGGTCGCGGACATCACCGCCGGCCATGACGAGCAGACGCTCCGGATCCTGAGCGAACTGGACCCGGCCAACCCCGTCACGTCCCTGGACGAGACCCGGCCGCGGCTCACCAAGGCGGAGTACTGGATCAGCACCCAGGTCCCGGCCGAGCAGCGCACCATCGTCCGCGACGAGCCCGACGCGGAGCTGCTCGGCACCCTCGACGAGCAGTCCCGTGGCTCGCTTCGGCTGCTGCTCGACGGCCTCGACGAGCACTGGTCGCTGGACGGTCTGACGACCCTGGTCTACGGCGTGCCGAAGATCCAGGCGGGGCTGGCGCCGGACGCCAAGCCGACCCCGGAGCTGAAGGCCGCCCAGCGCGCGTTCTTCGCCCTGCTCTACAACCTGCTGGTCGGCCGGGACACCGGGCCGCGGCTGCCCACCCTGCTGCTGGCCGTCGGCGCCGGCCGGGTGCGCACGCTGCTCGGCGGCTGACGGCCGTCGGAGCGCCGCTGCCGTGGAGTCGTAGACACCCCGGCGCGCTCTCCGACTGAGGGAGGAGACGGGTTCGGCCCCGGGGACGAGGATTCCCGGGGCCGGACGCTGCACGCTGGAGCCATGAGAGGGTTAATCGGCTTCATCGTCATGATCCAGGGCGCGATGGGATTCATCGGCCAGGTCTTCTTCGACGGCGCCTGGGGGCTGCTGCCCCACTGGTTCACCTTGCCGTCCCCCGCCTACGTCGGCCTCTTCGCGGCCGGTGCGGCGCTGGCCGTGTGGGGTGACACGGCCAGGAAGCGCAAGCAGGAGCGGGAGCGGCCGGGGGCGGCCTAGGGACGGCATGGGGGCGGGCACAGGGACCGCCCCTACGGGATGTGTTCGGCCATCTCCATGCGGAAGCGATGGTGGAACTCGCGGACGAATCCGCGCAGATAGCCGTCGCTCAGCGGCCCGCCGTCCCGGCC
This sequence comes from Streptomyces sp. bgisy130, assembly GCF_057708345.1. Lineage (NCBI taxonomy): Bacteria > Bacillati > Actinomycetota > Actinomycetes > Kitasatosporales > Streptomycetaceae > Streptomyces > Streptomyces sp. bgisy130. Next base: position 33,456 of record NZ_JBYISA010000043.1, on the reverse strand, counting down.
GGTGACCCCGTAGGAGTTCAGCAGATAGCGGCCGAACTGCCGGGAGTCGGGAAAGTCGTTCTTCTCCGCCACGTACATGCGGTACGCCGTGTAGTACGCCTCGTCCCGCGGGACATCGTCGGGGAGCGCGGAGACCGGGGACAACTGCTCGGTATCCGGGGGGAGTTGAGGCTCGGGTTCGGGCTCCGGGGCGTGCGCGCGCTGCTCGGGCACCGGCAGGGGCTCACCGGCGTTGCCCAGCGGACGGCTGCGCCCGGGGCCGACCGGGACGGTCAGCTGGGGGGCGGGCTCGGGGGCCGGGGCGGCGGCGGGCGTCTCGTGCAGGGGAGCGGGGGCGGCCTCACGTACGGGTCCGGCGGGGACGTCACCTACGGGTCCGGCGGGGGCGTCACCTACGGGCTCGACGGGTGCTTCGCGTACCGGCTCGCGTACGGGCTCGGGGGCGGGCTCGGGTGCGGGCCCGGGGGCGTCCTCGCGTACCGGAGCCTCGATGCCGGCCCGTGCCTCGGCCGGCCACGGTGCGGCGGCCGTACCCGTCCCGGCCGCCGGGGCCACGGCGGGCAGTTCGATCCCCGCTGCGGCGAGCCCGGCCGGCGCGGTCCGCGCCAGCGGAACGCCGTAGCGCGCCAGCCGCAGCGGCATCAGCGCATCGACGGGGGCCCGGCGGCGCCAGGCACGCCCGTAGCGGGCCCGCAGCCGGGCCTGGTAGACGAGGCGGTCCTGTTCCAGCTGGATGACCTGGTCGTACGAGCGCAGTTCCCACAGCTTCATCCGGCGCCACAGCCGGAAGGTGGAGGGGAAGGCGAGCAGCCAGCGGGTGAGCCGGACGCCCTCCATGTGCTTGTCGGCCGTGATGTCGGCGATCCGGCCGATCGCGTGCCGGGCGGCCTCCACGGCCACCACGAACAGCAGCGGGATGACCGCGTGCATCCCGACGCCCAGCGCGTCCGGCCAGGCCGCCGCGCCGTTGAACGCGATGGTGGCCGCCGTCAGCAGCCAGGCCGTCTGGCGCAGCAGCGGGAACGGGATCCGGATCCAGGTGAGCAGCAGGTCCAGCGCCAGCAGCACCACGATCCCGGCGTCGATGCCGATCGGGAAGACGGCCGAGAAGTTCCCGAAGCCCTTCTTCTCCGCCAGTTCGCGGACCGCGGTGTAGGAGCCGGTGAAGCCGATGGCCGCGATCAGCGCCGCCCCGGCGATCACCACGCCGATCAGGATGCGGTGGGTACGAGTCAACTGCGCCGTCTGCGTCGCGGACACCCGCGGTCCCTCCCCGGCTCGGCGAAATGGCGCGCCTAGCGTGGCACACCCGCCCCCGGCCCCCACCGGGAGGTGCCCCCGGCCAAGACCGGGGGCACGGGCGGTGTCGCTCGGGTCAGCTCTTGGACTTGCCGGGAGAGCTCTTGGCCTCGGTGGCCGCGGCGACCGCTTCCTTGGCGGCGGCCTGGGCCTTCTTCAGCAGGTCGGCACCCTTGGGGGTGTCCGCGCCCGCCAGGCCGGCGCCGTTGTAGTTGAGCGTGACGACGATGTTGGAGGCGCGGGCGACGACGGTGGTGTTCTTGAAGTCGTTGCCCTCCTTCTTCACGTCGTAGGTGATCGCGGTCGCCTCGTCGCCGGTGCCGGACGTCTTCACGGACGTCAGCTTCTTGGCGCCCTTGGTGTCCTTCGCGTCGATGACCTGCTTGGTGTAGAAGTCCGTGGCGCGCTTCTCGCCGGAGCCGAGGGCCTGGTCGGAGTCGTAGCGCTGGAAGCCGATGTCCAGCCAGCGGAACTGGGTGCCGTCGACGCCGTTCTCGTCGGAGCTGCTCCAGGAGCAGGTGCCGTGCACGGTGTTGTCCGAGGAGTTGCCGCGCTCCCCGGAGGCGTCCTTCGCCTTGGGCAGCATCTCCTTGACGGTGTCCTTGGAGAACGCCTCGCAGGGGTTCGGCAGCTTCTTGAACTTCGCCGGCGCGACGGTCGGCGAGGGCTTGGCCGCGCTGCTGGACTTGGTGGAGGCGGAGGCGTCACCGGAGCTGTCGCTGTCCGAGCCGGAGCAGCCGGCGACGAGCAGCACCGGTACTGCTGCGCAGGTGAGAAGGCTGGCGAGTCGCTTGGCTGAACGGTGCATGGTTCCTTCGCTGTTCGTCGTCATCCGGCCGGCGTGGAGCGCGGCCGTGGCGGTGGCCCGCCTTTCCTCGCGTACGGGCAGGGCGTGTCCGCCCTAGGGGCACGGTACGCGGCGCGGCGGGGTGGGTGACCGGTTCCTGTCGATGAGCGCAGCGCCCAAAACGGGCGCAGTTCCCCGTACTTATCGATTCGGGCAATGCGCTCTATCCGGACTATTCGCTGAGGCTCTCGGACAGCTCGCCGGCCAGCGAACGGGCCTTGTCCTGCAATTCCTGGCTCTCCGGCAACATCGTCTTGTCTGTCGACCACTGGTCGTAGGTGAGCGTCACGATGACGTTCGACGTGCGAAAGACCACAGTGATGTCGCGGTGCACACCCGAGTCCGCTGTGACCAATTTGTCATTGAGGAAGGCCGCGTCCCCGAGGTCGTCCAGGACACGCGGCGCGGTGGAGTCGCTCAGGCCCGCGCTGGGGTCCGCACTGGGGTCCGCGGCGGGGCTGGACGCCCCCGAGGGGCTCCCGGAAGGCGCCTTCTCCGTCTTGTCCGTCGAGCTGTTCGTGGTGGTTCCGGTGCCCGCGCCCTTGCCCTTGTCCTCGTCCCCGTCCTTTTCCTCGCCCTTGTCCTGGGTGGCGGACGGGCTCGGGTCGACGGGCGAGGGCGAGCCGCTGCCGCCGGACGGGATCTTTGCGGCCTGCGCCTTGCTGTCGTAGATCCCCTGCGCCTTGTCGTCATCGCTGACGGCGGCGTCGTACGACACCACGCGCTGGATGTCGAGGCTCAGATGGCGGGTGCCCGCGGTCGTCTCGCGGGTCCAGCGGCAGCCCACCCGGCGGTCGGTGTCGTAGGTGATGTCGGGCTGGCCGTCGTAGATCTTCTTGGCCTCGTCGCGCGACAGAGTCTGGCCGTCGCCGGGCAGCATGCCGCGGAGGCTGCCGCGCGCGGGCAGCCCGCAGGCCTCGGGGAGGGTCTGATAGCGGCCCGGTTCGGCGGCCTGGCTCGACGTGGAGGTGCCGCCGCTCTTGGCGTCCCCCTCTTCGCCGTCGGAGCCGGAGCCGCCGGTGCAGGCGGTGAGGGCGGCGGCCAGTGCCGCGGCCACCACCAGTGCGGCACCCGGTACGAACGGCTTGCGTGGCATCGTTCGCGGCTCCTTCCCCTACGAAATACGGTTGCCGCCGGTCAGCGGCCGATGGACACAATGTCTATCGCACGTCTTGCCGCGCACGCCGGTCCGCCGTCCAAGATCGGATAACTTGTCCGGCTTTTGCGTTTTTCATAAATTCGGGGGAATGAGGGAGTTATGTCGTACGTCGAGGTACCGGGTGCACAGGTACCTATCCGGATGTGGACGGATCCGGCCACGGTCGAGGACGTCGCGATGCAGCAGCTGCGCAATGTCGCCACCCTGCCGTGGATCAAGGGCCTGGCCGTGATGCCGGATGTCCACTACGGGAAGGGCGCCACGGTCGGCTCGGTGATCGCCATGCGCGGCGCGGTCTGCCCGGCGGCGGTCGGCGTCGACATCGGCTGCGGGATGAGCGCGGTACGGACCTCGCTCACCGCGAACGACCTGCCCGGCGATCTTTCCCGGCTGCGCTCGAAGATCGAGCAGGCGATTCCGGTGGGCCGGGGGATGCATGACGACCCGGTCGACCCGGGGCGGCTGCACGGCTTCCCCACGGCCCGGTGGGACGACTTCTGGGCGCGGTTCGACGGGGTCGCCGAAGCGGTCAAGTTCCGTCAGGAGCGGGCCACGAAGCAGATGGGGTCGCTCGGCTCCGGTAACCACTTCATCGAGTTCTGCCTCGACGACGACGGTGTGGTGTGGCTGATGCTGCACTCCGGCTCCCGCAACATCGGCAAGGAGCTCGCCGAGTTCCACATGGGCCAGGCGCAGAAGCTGCCGCACAACCAGGGCCTGGTCGACCGTGACCTCGCCGTCTTCATCGCGGACACCCCGCCGATGGCGGCGTACCGCAACGACCTGTTCTGGGCGCAGGAGTACGCGCGGCACAACCGCGAAGTGATGATGGCGCTCTTCCAGGACGTCGTCCGCAAGGAGTTCAAGAAGGCGAAGGTGACCTTCGACGACGTGATCTCCTGCCACCACAACTATGTGGCGGAGGAGCGGTACGACGGCATGGACCTGCTGGTGACCCGTAAGGGTGCGATCCGGGCGGGCAGCGGCGAGTACGGGATCATCCCGGGCTCGATGGGCACCGGCTCCTACATCGTCAAGGGCCTGGGCAACGCCGCGTCCTTCAACTCCGCCTCCCACGGCGCCGGCCGCAAGATGAGCCGGAACGCCGCGAAGAAGCGGTTCTCCACCCGGGATCTGGAGGAGCAGACGCGGGGCGTGGAGTGCCGTAAGGACTCCGGTGTGGTGGACGAGATCCCGGGCGCCTACAAGCCGATCGAGCGGGTCATCGATCAGCAGCGTGACCTGGTCGAGGTCGTCGCCAAGCTCAAGCAGGTCATCTGCGTGAAGGGCTGAGCGCGGCACGCCAGATGACCGACCGCCCCGGACCGCTGTGGTCCGGGGCGCTTGCGTGCTGACCGCCGATCACCGCCCGGAACGGCCGTCGCCCACCGGCCCGTCGCCTTGTGCGGAGCCGTGGTGACCACCGCTCCCGGCATTGATTGGACAGAGCCGAGCCGCAACCAGAAGGATCGTCGGGCAGCAGTGCCGCGGGCATCGTCGGGGGCGGGCCGGTGAAACCTGTTTTTCCTCCGAGCCACGCCGCGTCGTCCCCTGACACCTCGGAGGAAAGCCACCGATGAGCTTCGACAGCCCGCAGAACCCCTACGGCCAGCAACCGCCGCCGGCCCCGTACGGAGCTCCGCAGCAGCCGGCCCCGTACGGGTACCCGCAGCAGGCGGCGCCGGGGTATGGCTACCCGCAGCAGGCCGCTCCGGGCTACGGCTACCCGCAGCAGGCCGGCATGCCCGCCGGGCCCGGGATGCCCGCCGGGCCCGGGGCGTACGCGAGCTGGGGCAGCCGTTTCGGTGCCTTTCTGATCGACTTCCTGGTTGCTGGACTGGTGCCGGTGCTTGCGTTCATCACCGCGCTCGTCCTTGAGAAGACGTTGTACTCGGGCTGCCTCATGGAGCACGAGTGCTACGTGGCCAGGGAGAAGGTACGAGTCCCGATCATCATCGCCCTGCTGGTGATCGCCGTTCTGTGGGCCGTCGTCGCCAACATCGTCATCCTCGTCAAGGAGGGCAAGGGTGCGTCGCCGGGCAAGAAGGCCATGAAGATCCGGCTGATAAGCGAGCAGAACGGTCAGCCGCTCGGCTTCGGCAAGGCCCTGCTGCGCCGTATCTGCCACGCGCTGGACAGCGCCCCGTGCAGCATCGGCTACCTGTGGCCGGCGTGGGACGCGAAGGGCCAGACCTTCGCGGACAAGGTCATGCGCACGGTGGTCGTCAGCACCGAGTGAGCTGGCGCCCGGCCGGTCAGCCGCGTCAGGGGATGAGCCCGCCCGCGGAGCGGCCGCCGGCCCGGGAGACGCGGCCGGCCATCGCTCCGCCGCCGGTGGCGACGCCGCCGCGGGGTACGGGGTGGGCGAACGGGGGCGTGTCCTGGCGGCACGCCGCGCCGGGGGGCGGGAGGGTGCCGTCGATGAAGTAGCGGCTCTCGTAGGCGTGCAGGCAGCTGCTGGGGTTGGTCAGTTCGGTGTGGCCGTAGCCGTGGTGGGTGAGCAGGCGGGCCTGGGCCAGTTCTTTGGCCAGGGACTGGGCGCCCGAGTAGGGAGTGGCGGGGTCGTAGGTGGTGCCGATCACCAGGACGGGGTGCGCCGTCGGCTTGTTCCACGGGCCGCTGTAGCCGTCGGCGGCGACCGCCGGCCAGGTGGCACACGGCTCCCCCGCCCAGGTCCAGAAGCGTCCGGCGTCGCCCGCGCGGCGGGCGGCGGCCTCCTCCAGGGCGTGATAGGCCCCGGGGTCACGCGGATGGGGACTCTCGCCGCAGAACACCGCGGCGGCCTGTTCATCGCCGAGGTACGGATTCGGGTTCGGGACCGGCGGTGCGGGGGGCGGCGGGGTCGGGTCCGGGGCGCGGCCCTGCCAGAGGGTCTGGAGCCGGGCGGCGAGGTAGGCCCATCCGGGGTCGACGTTGTAGAGGCTGTTCACGACGTCACCGACCGTACGGCCATAGGTCCACGCGCCCACGGGATGCTCCCGGAGCCGCCGCATCAGCCGGTCGAACTTGTCCCGGGTCGCCTTCGGGCTGCCGGCGGAGAAGGCGCAGCGGGCCGTGGTGGTGGCGCCGCACCGGGTCAGGAACTGGTTCAGGGTCGCGGCCGCGCTGAGGTCCGAGCCCATGCGCAGGAACGTCGGGAGCCGGGGGGCCTCGCGCGAGGCGTGGTTCGTCCAGGCCAGCGGGTCGATGGTGCTGTCGAGGGCCATGGCGCGGACCTTGCCGGGGAAGAGGTTGGCGTAGGTGGCGCCCAGGAACGTGCCGTAGGAGATCCCGAGATAGCTGAGCTGCGGTTCGCCCACCGCCTGGCGGAGCCGGTCGAGGTCGCGCGCGGTGTCGGCGGTCGACACATGGCGCAGCAGCTCGGGGTCACGCTGCTGACAGCGCCGGCCCAGCTCCCGGTACGCGGCGATCCAGGCCGCCCGCTGCGCCGCGCCCACCGGGAAGCCGGCCGGTCTGCTCGCACTCCACGCGCGGGCCTCCGCGGGGCCGGCGAAGCAGTTCACCGCGGTGCTGCTGCCGATTCCGCGGGGATCCCAGCTGACGATGTCGAACCGCTCCCGCAGCTCGCGCGGGAAGAACGGGTAGATCTGCGGCATCTGGACGGTGCCCGGCCCGCCGGGCCCGCCGGGGTTGAAGAACAGGGTGCCGAGGCGCCGCCGGGGGTCGGTCGCCTTCCGCTTGATGACGGCCAGTTCGATGGTGCGGCCGCCGGGGTTGCGGTAGTCCAGGGGCACCTTCGCGGTCGCGCAGTCGAACTGACCGCCCTGGACGCAGGGGTGCCACGCCAGCCCCGATGCCGGCCCCGAAGGCGATGGCGGACCGCCGGCCGCGGCGAGATCCGGCCCGGCCAGGACCGTCGAGCAGGTCACAGCCGCGGTCACGACCGCGGCGTACCACCTACGGCCCGCCAGGGCCCCGGCTATGTGCATGCCTTGTCCTTCCACGGCTGAGCGCCCGACGCCGCCCATGCGCGGGAGTCGGCACGCTTCCGTGTCCACCCCACCGTGGTCCGGCACGGTGCGCGAGCCCATCGCGGCCGAATGGCCGAGCTGGGGGCACGGGGGTGGAGGGGCTAGCTGTGGTCAGCGGGGTGGATGGGTGAGCTGCGGGCACGGGGCGGAGGGGGCGGGCTGCGGTCAGCGGGGAGGGTGGCTGAGCTGTGGTCATGGGTCCGCTGTCGCGAGCGGAACGCCCCGGGACACGGGGCCCGGACACCCGGTGGGGGTGTCCCCAGGCCCCGTATCCGGGGTGACCGTACGGCGGGCGGCGGTGCCCGCCGGGTAGCTCAACCGGTGTGGTGGCGGGTGGCTCAACCGGTGCGGTGGCGGTGGCTCAACCGGTGCGGTGGACCTTGGAGTTGGAGGCCTGGGCGCGGGGGCGGACCACCAGGAGGTCGACATTGACATGAGAGGGGCGGGTGATCGCCCAAGTGATGGTGTCGGCGACATCCTCCGCGCTGAGCGGCTGGTCGACGCCCGCGTAGACCTTGGCGGCCTTGTCGGTGTCGCCACGGAAGCGGGTGGTGGCGAACTCGTCGGTCTTGACCATGCCCGGGGCCACCTCGATGACGCGTACGGGCTCGCCGCACAGCTCCAGACGGAGGGTCTCGGCGATGACATGCGCACCGTGCTTGGCGGCGACATAACCGCCGCCGCCCTCGTACGTGCCATGGCCCGCGGTGGAGGAGAGCACGACGACGGTGCCGTCTCCGGAGGCGGTCAGCGCGGGCAGCAGCGCCTGGGTCATATGGAGCACGCCCAGCACATTGACCTCGTACATGGTCCGCCAGTCGGCGGGGTCACCGGTGGCCACCGGCTCCGCGCCGAGGGCCCCGCCGGCGTTGTTGACCAGGACGTCGACGGACGGGTAGCGGCCGAGGGCGGCCGCGAAGGCGTCGACGGCGGCGCGGTCGGTGACATCGAGGGCGTAGGCCTCGGCGTTCGGCAGCTCGGCGGCGAGCGCTTCGATGCGGTCCTTGCGGCGGGCGGTGAGCACCACGTGGTAGCCGGCTGCGGACAGCGCTCGCGCGGTGGCGGCGCCGATGCCGCTGCTCGCTCCGGTGACGACGGCGGTACGGGCCTCGGCGGTCATGCACTCTCCTCGGGCGATGGGGCCCCTGCTCCTCATGAGCCGGGCGAGACGGTCTGCGGCCAGGATATGCAGGCCGGTCAACGGCCCCTGGGGGCGTACATGATCACTGCCACGCCGGCCAGACAGACCAGTGCGCCGATCACGTCCCAGCGGTCGGGGCGGTAGCCGTCGGCGACCATGCCCCAGGCCAGCGACCCGGCGACGAAGACACCGCCGTACGCGGCGAGGATCCGGCCGAATTCGGCGTCCGGCTGGAGCGTGGCGACAAAGCCGTACACCCCGAGCGCGAGCACTCCGGCCCCGATCCAGGCCCAGCCCCTGTGCTCCCGGACGCCCTGCCAGACCAGCCAGGCACCGCCGATCTCGAAGAGGGCGGCGACGACGAACAGGACGACGGAGCGGGCGACGAGCATGGGGGAAGCGTACGGAGTAGATGCGTACGGAGTAGATGCGTAGGGAGTGGATGCGTCCGGTGGATGCGTAGGGAGTGGATGCGTACGGAGTGGGAGCCCGGCTCAGGTGGGGGCGGGGTGGCGGTGTGGGGCGATGGGGCAGGGGGACTGTCAGTGGTGTGTGGCAGCTTCGGAGGCATGCTGATCGAACGGGCTTACGTGGACGTGCCGGAGGGGACGGGGGCGGCGGAGGACGGCTGGCCGTGGACGGTGCCCTGTGTGCGCCAACTGGCCGAGGAGGGGCTGGCGTTCCGTGCCCCGGTGACTTTTCTGGTGGGGGAGAACGGTTCGGGCAAGTCGACCCTGGCCGAGGCGCTGGCGGAGGGTTTCGGGCTGGATTCCTACGGAGGGTCGGCCGGATACAAATACGCCAGCTCGCGGGAGGCGTCGCTGCTCGGCGGGATGATGCGGTTCGATCCGACGCGCGAGGGGCGGGGGATGGTGCGCGGGCCGCGGGTCCGCCGACGGGGGTTCTTCCTCCGGGCCGAGACCGCGATGGAGGCGCTGAACCGGGAGCGGAGCGCGCAGAAGCTGTCGCGGTCCCCGGACGACATGAGCCATGGGGAGGGCTTTCTGATGGCCTTCCGGGAACGGTTCGCGCAGCGCGGCCTGTATGTGATGGACGAGCCGGAGGCGGCACTGTCTTTCTCCTCCTGCCTTGAACTCGTGGGGCTGATGGACGAGTTGGGGAGCGGCGGTGCACAGATCATCTGCGCCACTCACTCCCCGCTGCTGACGGCGCTGCCCGGCGCCGAGATCGTCGAGGTCGGCGAGCACGGGATGCGGCGCGTGGAGTGGGCGGAGCTGGGGCTGGTCGACCACTGGCGGCGCTATCTCAACGACCCGCGGGCGTATCTGCGGCATGTGCTGGCGGGGTGAGGGCGGTGGCTATGGAGGCGCCGTCCTCGGTGCCGGTCCAGTGGGCGACGGCGCCCCGTAGCGCCGCGGCGCGTGCGGCGGGGGCAGTGGCGTCGGTGGCCCAGGCGATATAGCCGTCGGGGCGTACGAGCAGGGCCGTGCGGCGCCCGCTCCGCCAGCAGGCGGTCACCACGCGGTCATCGGCACGGTCATCGCCACGACCATCGGCGGGGCGAGAGGAGTCCCCGCTGCTTGCCGGGGCCTGGGGGACGCTGGGTTCGCCGGCGGGGGTGATGAGGACGAACCGGCCCTGGCGGAGGAGCTCATAGAGGCGGCTGCCGCCCGCCAGCCGGAGGTCAGGGGCGCGGCGGCCTGCGAGGGGGTGGGCGCCGGGCCCGGCCGGATAGGCGATACCGAGGCCGGAGAGGGTGTGCACCGCCCGCCGGGCCAGCGGCCGCACATGGTTGACGAGTTGGGCGGCGAGGGCGCGGACGGCGTGCCCGGGGCCGGTGGGCAGCAGGGCGATCCGGATGAGGGTGCCACTGCTGCGCAGTGCCTGCTTGCCCACCGGGTGGCGCTCGGTCTGATAGCTGTCCAGCAGGCCGTCGGGGGCCCGGCCCCGCAGTACGGCGGCCAGCTTCCAGCTGAGGTTGGCGGCGTCCTGGAGGCCGGTGTTCATGCCCAGGGCACCGGCGGGGGAGTGCACATGTGCGGCGTCGCCGGCGAGGAAGACACGGCCGACGCGATAGGAGGGGACCTGGCGCTCGTCGCTGTGGAAGCGGGAGATCCAGCGGGCGTCATGCATGCCGTAGTCACTGCCGAGGGCGAGCCGGGTCAGCTCGCGGATCTCGTCGAGGTCGGCGGGCGCGTCATCGGCGGCCTGGTGGTGGCGGTTCCAGCCGATGACGCGGTACCACCCGCCGCCGAACGAGGCGATCAGCGCGAACGCCTCGCCGGTGGCGTTGAAGGTGAGGGGTGAGTCGGGCTCCTGGGCCAGCCGGACATCGGCGAGCACCAGCGAGCGGATCACCGACTTGCCGGGGAAGGGCAGACCGACGGCCTCGCGGATGGTGCTGCGGACGCCGTCGGTGCCGACCACATAGGCGGCGCGGACGGAGCCGAGCCCCTCGGCGGTCCGGAAGCGCACCGTCACACCCTCGGCGTCCTGGTCGAGGCCGAGCACCTCGGAGTCGTGGCGGAAGGTGACACCGGCCCGGCGGGCCCGGCGCTCCAGGACCCGCTCGACCTCGAACTGGGGCGTGACCAGCACGAAGGGGAAGCGGGAGCGAAGCTGGGTCGGGTCGATGGTGGCCCGGCCGAAGAGGCGGAGGCCGCTGAGCGGATGGCCGCCGGCGACCAGCTCATCGGCGAGGCCGCGGGCGTCGAGCTGCTCCAGGGTGCGGGCGTGCACGACGAGGGCGCGGGTGAGGTTGCTGATCTCGGCGGGGCGGCGCTCCAGGAGCGTGACGCCCAGCCCCGCCTCGGCGAGGTCTCCGGCGAGCAGCAGGCCGGTCGGCCCGGCGCCCACGACGATGACGTCCGTGTCGCGCGCTCCGCGGGGGTCGGCCCCCGCGGCGTCGCTCCGGTCGGTCCTGCGGTTCATGGCGTGCATGGCTTCCGCCTCCCGTGGCTGTGCCAACGCATGTTGGTCAACGCTTGTTGGCAAGCGTAGGACTCCCGGGCCTGGCGTGTCAACAGGTGTTGGCCTACTGTTGTTGGCATGGCCGAACACGCCCCCTCCATGGATGCCGTGCCGGGCGCCGCCCCCACCACGGCGCCCGTCGCGCTGCCCGACGCCCCCGCGGACACCGCCCCCGCCGCCGGCCTCATGCCGGACGAAGCGGCCGACTCCGCCCGCCCCCGCCGCTCCGACGCCACCCGGGCCGCGATCCTCGCCGCCGCCAGGGACCGCTTCGCCGCGGACGGCTACGAGCGCGCCACCATCCGCGCCATCGCCAGGGACGCGGCGATCGACCCGTCGATGGTGATGCGCTACTACGGCAACAAGGCCGGCCTCTTCGCGGCCGCCTCGGAGATCGAGGTGCACGCCCCGGACCTCACCCACTACCCGCGCGACGAGGCCGGCGCCCAGCTCGTGCGTCATTTCGTGGAGCGCTGGGAGTGCGACGAGACGATGACGGCGATGATGCGGGTCGGCGTCACCAACGAAGCGGGCGCGGAGCGGATGCGAGGCGTGTTCGCCGAGCAGATCAAGCCGGTCCTCGCCGCGGTCTGCCCGGTGCCCGAGGAGGCACCGACCCGCGCCGCGCTGATCGCCTCCCAGATACTCGGCATGGCCCTGTGCCGCTACGTGCTGCACCTTCCGCCGGCCGTCGGCCTCAGCCACGACGAACTCATCGCCTGGCTGGCCCCCACCGTCCAGCGCTATCTGACGGCCGAACAACCCTGAGCACTGCCGCCACCCGGTCTCTCCCCCCTTACCGCCCCCTCACCCCCCATACGCCGTAGGCGACACCCCCACAGTGGCCGTGACATCGCGGACCAGATGCGCCTGGTCGCTGTAGCCCAGTTCGGCGGCGAGTGCGGCCCAGTTCACCTCCGTCCCGGAGGCGGCGCGTTCCAGGGCCTCGTGCACCCGGTAGCGCAGCAGTACCCACTTGGGGCTGACCCCGACATACCCGGCGAACAGTCGCTGGAGAGCCCGTACGGACAGGCCCTCGGCCCGCGCGAAGTCCGCGACCCGGCGGATCGTACGGTCCGTGCGGATCCGGTCGGCCAGCCCCATGGCGAGCTCGGCCTGGGCGAGCACCCGTGGCCCGGCTGGCAGCAGCGGGGTCAGGAAGGCGTCGAGCGCGGCGACCCGGGCGTCCTCGTCAGGCGGCTCCAGTACGGCGGCCGCGGCATCGGTGGGCCCGAAGGCGGCGGCCAGCGGCAGCCGGCGGTCCGTCCAGTCCGTGGCCGGCCGTTCCGGGGTGAACGGCCGGAACCCGCCGGGCCGGAACTGCACCCCGCACACCCGCCCGCGCCCGGCCAGCTTCTGCGCGAACAGCTCCAGTCCGACGCCCGCGACCTCGCCGAACCCGGGGCGGTCGGCGTACCGCTGGAAGACCAGGTTCACGCAGGGGTGCGGGACGACATGCGTGGCGTACGGCTCGGACAGATCCCAGTCGATCAGCCAGTAGTGCTCGACATACGGGCGCAGCGGTTCGGCGGGGGTGCGGCGGCGGAAGCGCACCCGCGTGAAGAGCCCGGGGGCGTCGACGATGCCCCGGGTGTCGCGCCGTGGAGCGGCCATGCCCCGGATCCTAGGACGGACCGCGGCGATCGTGAGCCGGCCTGTCGCGTTTTTTCAATCCGCCGCCGGGGGCGGCCCGTAGCGTCCTCGGTATGAGCGACACACGCGACAATCCGGAACAAACGCACCACGGTGCGACGGCACACACGGACCGAACGGCCGACGCGCCCCGCCCGCCCCAGGCACCCCGCACATCCCAGACACCCAACCCGTCCCAGGCACCGCACCCGGCCGACCCGCCGCCCCCCATCAGCGTCCTCCTCGACGCCGCGGCCGGGGTGGCGCTCCCGGTGCTCCGCGCGGTGCGCGACGAGCAGCTGGGGTGGCCGACCCCCTGCTCCGAGTACGACGTCCGCGCGCTGCTCAACCACCTCTTCCAGGTGGTCGTCGCCTTTCAGACACTGGCCGCCAAGAAGGACGTGGACTTCAGCCACACCCCTGACCGGCTCGGTGAGTACGGGGCGCAGTGGCCCGACCGGTTCGCGGACGAGACGGTGCGGCTGGTCGAGGCGTGGGCGGCGCCGGGCGCGGAGGACGGGCTGACCGGCGGGATGCAGCTGCCCGCCCGGACCGTCGGCGCCATGGTGCTGCTGGATCTGACCGTGCACGCCTGGGACGTGGCACGGGCGACCGGCCGGCCGTACGCGCCGGCCGCGGGCTGTGTGACCGAGCTGCGGGCGCTGGCCGCCCAAATGGGCCCGACGGCCCGCACGATGAACGTCTTCGCGGCGCCGGTCCCCGTACCGCCCGGCGCCTCCGACCTGGACGTGCTGCTGGCGGAAACGGGCCGCGACCCCCACTGGACGGCCGGCTGACGGGGCGTCGGCCGGGCCGCCGGACATGGCCCGATTGCGCCTGCGCCCAGCGGACTTCGTGCCTAGGGTGGAGCGACCGGCAGTCGCGGAGAGGCGGAGGCAGCCCGCAGATGGATGAGCACCGCACCTCCCGTGACCCCCTTCCCCAGGCCCTGATCGACTTCTACGGGCTGACGCCGCTGCCCCGTGAGGGCGGGCGCTACCGGCGCACGTGGGCGGGCCCCGAGCGCCCCGACGGGCGGCCCGAGGGGACCGCGATCGTGATGCTGCTGACCGCCGAGCCGGGCGACTTCTCCGCCCTGCACCGGCTGCCGTCCGACGAGATCTGGCACTTCTACCGGGGCGATCCGCTCACCCTGTTCCTCCTCCAGGAGGACCGCGGCGGGGGCACGGCCCGTACGGTCGTCCTCGGGCCGGACGTCCTGGGCGGGCAGCACGTCCAGTTCACGGTGCCCGCCGGTACGTGGATGGCCGCCGAGGTCGCCGACGGCGGCTCCTGGGCGCTCTTCGGCTGCACGATGGCGCCCGGTTTCACCTTCGAGGACTACGAGCACGGGGACGCCGCCGTACTGGCCGCGCGCTTCCCCGGGGAGGCGGCGCGGATCACCGCGCTGAGCCGGCCGTGACCGCCACCCCGCCCGACGCCACCCCGCCCGACGCCACCCACCACCCCGGTCTCCCCGACCTCCGGGGCCAGGTCGTCCTCGTCACCGGCGCCGCCGGTGTCCTCGGCCGCGGGATCGCGCTGCGGTTCGCCGCCGCCGGCGCGGCCGTCGTGGCGCACTACCGTACGGGCGCCGACGCGGCGCGGGAGCTGGTCGCGGAGATCGCGGCGGACGGCGGGAGCGCGCTGGCGCTGCGCGCCGATCTGGCCGTCGAGGAGGAGTGCCACCGACTGGTGACGGAGGCGGCCGGCTGGCGCGGCCGGCTCACCGCGCTGGTGAACAACGCGGGGGTGCAGCCGACCCAGGAGCTGGCGGCGATGTCGCTCGCCGACTGGCGGGCGGTGGCCGACCCGAATGTGCACAGCGTCTTCGCCTGCACCCAGGCCGCGGCGGCCGTGATGCGCGCGGCGGGCGGCGGCTCGGTGACCCATATCGCCTCGATCGAGGCGGACCGCCCGGCGCCGCGGCATGCCCACTACTGCGCGTCGAAGGCGGCGGTGGTGATGCACGCCCGCGCGGCGGCGCTCGAATACGGGCCGGACGGCATCCGCGTCAACAGCGTCTCGCCGGGCCTGATCGGCCGGCCCGGCCTGGCCGAGGACTGGCCGGAGGGGGTGCGCCGCTGGCAAGCGGCGGCCCCCGCCGGGCGGTTGGGCACCCCGCAGGACGTGGGCGACGCCTGTGTCTTCCTCGCCTCGCCGATGGCGTCCTGGATCACCGGTCACGACCTGGTCGTGGACGGCGGCGTCTCGGCCCGTCCGACGTGGTGAGCGCCGTGGCTCGGCGCCGCCCGCGCTGAACCGTTACGGCCAGACCAGGCAGTACGCCTGGTGCCCCGCCTCGTGCAGCCGGTGGCTGAAGTCCTGCCACTCGTGCAGGAGCTGGTAGACGGTGAAGGCGTCCCGCGGGCCGCCCCGGTCGGGGACGGTGGACCAGATGAAGGCGGCCGCGCCGACCGACTCCTCGCCGACCCCGCGCAGCGGGTCGACCACGGTCATCGGCAGCTTGACGACGGCGTAGTCGGGGTGCAGGACGACGAGTTCGAGCGGCGGAACCTTATGGAGCGGTATGCCCTCTATACCGGTGAGGACCATGGCGGCCATCGTCTCCGGCTTGATCTTGCTGAACATGCCGCCCATGCCGAGCTCGTCACCGCCGAGCTCCTCGGGGCGCATGGAGACCGGGACCCGGGCCGCGGTGGCACCGTTGGGCGCACCGAAGTACCTGTACGTCACCCCCATGCGGCCGCCTCTGATTTCCCCGCCCGTGGTCCTGTTGCCCGTGGTCTCCTCGCGCGTCGTCCTGTCGCCCGTGGTGTCCTCGCGCCGGTGACGGCCGCGCTGGGCGCGGTCGGGACCCCGGTCATTGGTTCCCTCGCCCAGTTCGCCACCGCGATGCATATCTCCACCCGACCACTCGCAGCCCCAGCCGCGCAACCCGATCATCGTCTCAGAGACCTCCCCCGTCACCGGCGTGTGAAACGCCCGGCCGCACGCCCCCGTGCGCCTCTGAGACCATTGCTTGCGTGACTTACTCGTACGTCTCCACAGTTTCGCAGACGAGTGGGGGCTGACGCCCGGTCGAAAGCGAGAGGAATCAAAAAAGGATCGAGATTGAACCGAGCGGCGCCTGAAGGCGTACCGCGAGGGGATTCCCGCACCGATGTCAGCCGGGCCGTGCCCACGGGCCGCCGCCCTCCCTCCGTTTATGCAGGTCAGGATCGCCGTGTCTTTTCCGTATGAAGCCCCTGTTTCGCAGTCGCTGTTCGACCGGGCGTCCGCCGTGACGCCGGGCGGCGTCAACTCTCCGGTGCGGGCGTTCCGCGCCGTGGGCGGTACGCCCCGTTTCATGGTGTCCGGTACCGGTCCGTACCTCACCGATGCCGACGGCCGTGAGTATGTCGACCTCGTGTGCTCGTGGGGACCGATGATTCTCGGCCACTCGCACCCCGAGGTGATCGCCGCCGTCCAGGAGGCCGTGGCCCGCGGTACGTCCTTCGGTACGCCCGGCGCGGGCGAGGTCGAGCTGGCCGAGGAGATCGTGGCCCGGATCGAGCCGGTGGAGCAGGTACGGCTGGTCTCCAGCGGTACCGAGGCGACGATGTCGGCGATCCGGCTGGCCCGCGGGTTCACCGGCCGCCCCAAGGTGATCAAGTTCGCGGGCTGCTACCACGGCCATGTGGACGCGCTGCTGGCCGCGGCCGGGTCGGGCGTGGCGACCTTCGGGCTGCCCGACACGCCGGGGGTCACGGGCGCGCAGGCCGGTGACACGATCGTGCTGCCGTACAACGACCTGGCGGCCGTGCGGGCCGCGTTCGCCGCGCACCCGGGGGAGATCGCCTGTGTGATCACGGAGGCGTCGCCGGGCAACATGGGCGTGGTGCCGCCGCTGCCGGGCTTCAACCAGGGCCTGAAGGATCTGTGCGCCGCCGAGGGCGCGCTCTACATCTCCGACGAGGTGATGACCGGCTTCCGCGTCAGCAAGGCCGGTTGGTACGGGATCGACGGGGTACGTCCGGATCTGATGACCTTCGGGAAGGTCATGGGCGGCGGCTTCCCGGCGGCGGCCTTCGGCGGCCGTGCGGACGTCATGGCGCATCTCGCTCCGGCCGGGCCGGTCTACCAGGCGGGCACCCTCTCCGGGAACCCGGTCGCCACCGCCGCCGGTGTCGCGCAGCTGCGGCTGCTGGACGACGCCGCGTACGAGAAGGTCGACGCGGTCTCGGCGGAGGTGCGGGGCCTGGTCACCGCGGCGCTGGCCAAGGAAGGTGTGGCGCACCGGGTCCAGGCCGCGGGGAACATGTTCACGGTCTTCTTCACGGACGTCGAGGTGACCGACTACGAGGGGGCCAAGGCGCAGGAGGCGTTCCGCTTCACCGCTTTCTTCCACTCGATGCTGGAGCAGGGCGTCTACCTCCCGCCGTCCGCCTTCGAGTCGTGGTTCGTCTCGACCGCGCACGACGCGGCGGCCGTCGAGCGGATCGCCGCCGCCCTGCCGGCCGCCGCGCGCGCCGCGGCCGGGGCGACGGCCTGACGGCTCCGGCGCACGGGCCGGCACCGTTTGAGACCACTGAATGAATGGGTGACATGAGCAGCGAAGAGATCACCGTCGTGCATCTGATGCGGCACGGCGAGGTGCACAACCCCGACGGCGTGCTGTACGGGCGCCGCCCCGGCTATCACCTCTCCGACCTGGGGCGGAAGATGGCCGACCGGGTGGCGGAGCATCTCGCGGAGCGGGACATCACCCATGTCGTCGCCTCGCCGCTGGAGCGTGCGCAGGAGACCGCGGCGCCGATCGCCGGTGCCCGGGGTCTGGATCTGGCCACCGACGAGCGGCTGATCGAGGCGGCCAATGTCTTCGAGGGGAAGACCTTCGGAGTCGGCGACGGTGCGCTGAAGAAGCCGGGGAACTGGAAGTACCTGACGAACCCGTTCCGGCCGTCCTGGGGCGAGCCGTACATCGAGCAGGTCGTACGGATGATGGCGGCGCTGGGTGCGGCGCGCGACGCGGCGCGGGGCCACGAGGCGGTGGCGGTCAGCCATCAGCTGCCGATCTGGATCGTGCGCAGCTTCGCGGAGCGGCGGCGGCTGTGGCACGACCCGCGGAAGCGGCAGTGCACGCTGGCCTCGCTGACGTCGTTCACCTTCCACGGCGACAAGATCGTTTCGGTGGGGTACAGCGAACCGGCGCGCGACCTGGTTCCCTCCCATCTTCTGGCGGGCGCCAAACCCGCCAAGGGAAAGACCAAGGCATTTGGGGCCTGACGGTGCATCACGTGGCGCAACGTCAAAAGCGCACGGAATGAAATATCTGAGCGAATAACCCCACAACCCTCGACGCTCAACATGCCCTCCACTCAGTTGTCCGTTTATATGGATATTGAGTTCGGCGAGCACGAGGGGACGAGGGTATGCGCGCGATCAGTCGGCGAAACCTGCTGAGTATGGGAGTCGGTGCGGCGGCGGCGCCGGTCGTCGCCGGCTGCTCCTCGCCGAACCGGGACGCGGGGGCCAACAAGCAGCGCGTGAAGAACGTCCAGGCCCGCCCCAAGCTCATCGGTGACGGATCGACAGCGCATTCCGGAGCCCAGCCCCATCAGCCGAAATCCCCCGAACGGCTGGAGCCCGGTCAGACCCCGCCGCAATTCGTGGTCTTCTCCTGGGACGGTGCGGGAGAGGTCGGAAACGGCCTCTTCCCCCGCTTTCTCCGACTCGCCCGGGACCACGGCGTGGCCATGACCTTCTTCCTCTCCGGGGTCTACCTCCTCCCCGAATCCCAAAGACACCTCTACGAGCCGCCGAACAACCCGCAGGGCGCCTCCGACATCGGCTACCTCAGCGACGACCACATCAAGGAGACCCTCAAGTACCTGCGGGAGGCCTGGCTGGACGGCCACGAGATCGGCACCCACTTCAACGGGCACTTCTGCTCCGGCAGGGGCGCCGTCAGGTACTGGAGCCCGCAGGAGTGGCAGTCCGAGATCGAACAGGCGATGGACTTCGTCACCAAATGGCGCACCCACACCGGCTTCACCGATCTGGAGCCCTTGCCCTTCGACTACCGGCAGGAATTGGTCGGCAGCCGTACGCCCTGCCTCCTCGGGCAGAAAAACCTGCTGCCCACCGCCCGGGAACTCGGCTGGCGCTATGACGCCAGTTCACCCGGAGGAGTGCAGATGTGGCCGAAGAAGACAATGGGGCTCTGGAACTTCCCGCTCCAGCAGATCCCCTTCCCGGGCCACTCCTTCGAGGTCCTCTCGATGGACTACAACCTGCTCGCCAATCAGTCGAAGAACTCCACGAAGGCCCCGCCGGTCAACTATCCGGGCTGGCGGCAGCAGGCCACCGACGCCTATATCTCCGGGTTCCGCCGCGCGTACGAGACCAACCGTGCGCCCTTCTTCGTCGGAAATCACTTCGAGCAGTGGAACGGCGGCATCTATATGGACGCCGTCGAGGCAGCGATCAAGCACATCGCCAATGAGCAGAACCGGGATGTCCATCTGGTGTCGTTCCGGCAGTTCACCGACTGGATCGACGCCCAGGACCCGGAGGTGCTGCGCAAGCTCCAGCGGATCCCCGTCGGGAAGCGGCCCGCCGGTGGCTGGAAGGCGTACCTGACAGCGGCCTGACAAGCCCTTTCGCGGCGGGACGCGGCCGGTGAGGGGGGCGTGGAAGATCCGGAATGGGCCCATGCGAAACTTTTCACATGAGTGCCTGCCGCGCCCCACGCCGCCTCACGAGCCGCCGTCGCGTCGCCCTGCTCGCCGCGGGGACGGCGGCCGCCGCGCTGACGCTGAGCGCCTGCGGCGACGGCGCCTCCGGCGGCTCCGCCCAGACCCGCTTCGTCCAGGGCAAGAACGGCGTCGACACCGTCAAGAAGGCCCAGCGGCAGCCGGCGCCCGAGCTCTCCGGTGAGTCCACCACCGGCAAGAAGCTGGACGTCGCCGACTACAAGGGCAAGGTCGTCATCCTCAACGTCTGGGGATCATGGTGCGGCCCCTGCATCGCCGAGGCGCCGAACTTCTCCAAGGTCGCGAACGAGACCAAGGACAAGGGCGTCCAGTTCCTCGGGATCAACACCCGCGACTCCGAGAAGTCGCAGGCCACCAGCTTCGAGGAAGAGCACAAGGTGCCCTACCCGAGCCTGTTCGACCCGACCGGCCGGCTGATGCTGCGCTTCCCCAAGGGCAGCCTCAACCCGCAGTCCATCCCCTCCACGATCGCCATCGACCGGCACGGCAAGATCGCCGCGCGCTCGATCGGCCCGCTCGCGGAGGACGATCTGCGCAAGATGGTCGACCCGCTGATCGCCGAGAAGTGATCACGTGACCGTGCTCGCCGCCGCCGCGGAGAACCAGACCGTCCTCACCGGCACCCTGCTCGCCGCCGCCCCCATCGCGCTGCTCGCCGGGCTCGTCTCGTTCTTCTCGCCCTGCGTCCTGCCGCTGGTGCCGGGCTATATGTCGTACGTCACCGGCGTCACCGGCACCGACCTCGGCGAGGCCAAACGCGGCCGGATGCTGGCCGGCGCCGGCCTCTTCGTCCTCGGCTTCACCGCCGTCTTCGTCTCCGGCGGCGCGCTCTTCGGCTTCGTCGGCCGCGACCTCCAGGAGTACAAGGAGGTCATCTCGCGCGTCCTCGGCGTGCTGATGATCCTGCTCGGCCTGGCCTTCGCCGGCGTCCTCAAGAACTTCGGGCAGCGCGAATTCCGCTTCCACAAGAAGCCCGCCATGGGCCTGGCCGGCGCGCCGGTCCTCGGGGTGCTCTTCGGCGTCGGCTGGACGCCCTGCCTGAGCCCCACCTTCGCCGCCGTCAGCACCCTCACGTTCTACGATGCCAGCGCCCTCCGCGGGGCCCTGCTCACCGTCGCGTACTGCCTGGGCCTGGGCCTGCCGTTCATGGCGGTCGCGCTGGCCTTCCGCCGGGTGCTCGGCGCCTTCGGCTGGGTCAAGCGGCACTACGTGTGGGTGATGCGGCTCGGCGGCGGCATGATGATCGCGCTCGGCATCCTCCTTGTCACCGGTGTCTGGGACAGTCTGATGTCCGAGGTGCAGGCCTGGACGCAAAGCACCACCGTTGGGATCTGATTGATGTCCACCAAGACCGGCACCCCCACCGACCCGGGCCCCGCGGCCGACGGGGGCAGCGATCTCGGCGCGGCCGGGTCCCAGCTCTCGACCGCGCCCACCGAGGACGTCACCCTCCCCTCGCTCGGCCCCCTGGGCTGGGCGCGCTGGTTCTGGCGGCAGCTGACCTCGATGCGGATCGCGCTGCTGCTGCTCTTCCTGCTGTCGATCGGCGCCATCCCCGGCTCGCTGATCCCGCAGACCAGCATCGACCCGGTCAAGGTCGACCAGTTCAAGGCCGAGCACGGCACCCTCGCCGACGTCTACGACAAGCTCGGGATGTTCCACGTCTACAGCTCGGTGTGGTTCTCGGCGATCTACCTGCTGCTGTTCATCTCGCTGATCGGCTGCATCGTGCCGCGCAGCTGGCAGTTCGTCGGACAGCTCCGCGGCCGCCCGCCGGGCGCCCCGCGCCGGCTGACCCGGCTGCCCGCCTACACCACCTGGCGCACCGACGCGGCGCCCGAGGAGGTCCTCGGGGCGGCGCAGCGGCTGCTGAAGAAGCGGCGGTTCCGCGCCCACCGGGACGGCACCGCGGTCGCCGCCGAGAAGGGCTATCTGCGGGAGGTCGGCAACCTCGTCTTCCACCTCGCGCTGATCGTGATGCTGGTGGCGTTCGCCGTCGGCAGCCTGTGGAAGTCCGAGGGCGGCAAGCTGATCACCGAGGGCGACGGCTTCGCCAACAGCCTCACCCAGTACGACGACTTCAAGTCCGGTGCCTTCTTCGACACCGACACCCTGGAGCCGTTCGGCTTCACCCTCGACAAGTTCGAGGCGACCTACGAGCGGACCGGCCCCCAGAAGGGCACCCCGCGGGTCTTCCGCGCCCACATCAGGTACTTCTCCGGCGCGGACGGCAAGGAGCACAAGACCGCGATCGAGGTGAACACCCCCCTCGACATCGCCGGCTCCAAGGTCTACCTGCTCTCGCACGGCTACTCGCCGGAGGTCACCGTCAAGGACGGCCGCGGCAAGGTCGTCTACCAGGGCGCGGTGCCCTTCCTCCCGCAGGACCCCAAGAACTTCACCTCGACCGGCGTGGTGAAGGTCCCGGGCGCGCAGACCAAGGATGGCAAGCCCAATCAGCTCGGCTTCCAGGGCTTCTTCGTGCCGACCTTCGGCGGCAAGGGCTCCGGCTCGATGTTCTCCCAGTTCCCGGCGCTGGACTACCCGGTGCTGACACTGACCGCCTACCACGGTGACCTGGGCGTCGGCTCCGGGCTGCCGCAGAACGTCTACCAGCTCGACAAGAAGCGCCTCAAGCAATACAAGGACAAGGGCGCCCCGGTCGCCAAGATGATGCTGCCCGGCGAGACGATGAAGCTGCCCAACGGTGACGGCAGCATCAAGTTCACCGGCATCAAGAGCTGGGCCAGCTTCAAGATCAGCCACCAGCCCGGCAACGGCCTCGCCCTCACCGGCGCGGCCGCCGCCCTGGTCGGCCTGGCCGGCTCGCTGTTCATCCAGCGGCGCCGGGTGTGGGTCCGCGCCGAGCCGGGCGCCGACGGCACCACCGTCGTCGAGCTGGCCGGACTCGGCCGCAGCGAGTCCGCCCGGCTGCCGGAGGAGCTCGCCGAGCTCGCGCTGGCACTGGAGCCCGACGCCCCCCTCGCCCCGGCCGACGGCGCCGGCCCGGCCGACGACACCCGCCCGGCCGCCGACCCGAAGCCCGACCCGAAGCCCGGCCCGGCCCCGCACACCGGCCCCGGCTCCGAAGACCCCGCGGAGCCCACCGACTCCGCCGGACCTGCTGACCCCTCTGAAGGAGCGCGCGCGTGAACCTCGCTGCCGCAGCCAACGAGACAATGGCGCACAACAGCAACCTGCTGGTCTATTCGGCGATGGCGGTCTACACGCTCGCCTTCCTCGCGCACATGGCCGAGTGGGTGTTCGGCAGCCGCAGCAAGGTCGGCCGCACCGCCGCCGCCCTGACCGTCCAGGCCAAGGCGCCCGCGACGGCGTCCGTCCAGGCCGGGTCCGGCGGCGCCATCGGGACCGCCGTCCTGGAGCGCCCCAAGGTCGTCACCCGGTCCGTCGCCGGCAGCCGCGACGTCCCCGACGGGCCGGGCGCCGCGGGCGGCACCGAGAAGGGCGACCTCTACGGGCGGATCGCCATCTCGCTGACCGTGCTGGCCTGGGGGCTGCACGTGGGCGGCGTGATCACCCGCGCCCTGTCCGTGCAGCGGGCCCCCTGGGGCAACATGTACGAGTTCTCCACGACCTTCGCCGCGGTCGCGGTGGGCCTCTTCCTGCTGCTGCTCGTGCTCAAGAAGAACGTCCGCTGGATCGGGCTCCCCCTGGTCACCAGCGTCCTGCTCGACCTCGGACTGGCCGTCTCGGTGCTCTACACCGCCAGCGACCAGCTGGTGCCCGCGCTGCACTCGTACTGGCTGTGGATCCACGTCAGCTGCGCGATCATTTCCGGCGCGGCGCTCTACCTCGGCGCCGTCTCCACCGGGCTGTTCCTCTTCCGCGACCGCCACGAGGCCAAGCTCGCCGACCCGACGGGCAAGCAGCCCGGCGCCTTCGCCACCTCCGTGCTGGAGCGGCTGCCCTCCGCCGCCTCGCTCGACAAGTTCGCCTACCGCATCAACGCCACCGTCTTCCCGCTGTGGACGTTCACCATCATCGCGGGCGCCATCTGGGCCGAGGCCGCCTGGGGCCGCTACTGGGGCTGGGACCCCAAGGAGGTCTGGTCCTTCATCACCTGGGTCGCCTACGCCGGCTATCTGCACGCCCGCGCCACCGCCGGCTGGAAGGGCCGCAAGGCCGCCTGGCTCGGCCTGATCGCCTTCGCCTGCTACCTGTTCAACTACTACGGCGTGAACATCTTCGTCACCGGCCTGCACTCCTACGCGGGAGTCTGACCGCGGCGGCCCCCACGCCCGCCCCCCCCGGCGGTGCGCGCCACCGCCCCCGGTGCCGTACGGAACGCCTCACCCCGAGGCCACCCGTACGGCACCGTCGTTCCCGGGCGCACCCGGCCCGCGTCCGCGCCGCCGCCCGCGCCCTCAGCGCCGCCGGCGCCGCCCGCGCTCCTGACGCGGCGGCCGCTGCCCGCCGCCCGGCAGCGTCGGCTTCGGCAGATGCGCCACCTCCCACTGCGCCTCGGCCAGCTGCTCGGCGGTGTCGTCCGGCAGCCGCGGCGGCCGGTGCGCCCGGTGCCGGAAGCCGAACGCGGAGGTCAGATCGCCGAAGGCGGACCGGCGCCAGTCACTGATATTGGGCTCCGCGACGCCCGTCCAGCGCTCCAGGAACTGAAGCACCGAGGTGTGGTCGAAGGGGTCGCCGGCCGCCCAGCCGCCCACCGTCCACGGCGACACGATCAGACACGGCACCCGGAAGCCGCCGCCGATCGGCAGGCCCCGGACGAACTCGTCCGTCGTCCCCGGGGGCGGCACCGGCGGCGGCACATGGTCGAAGAGCCCGTCGTTCTCGTCGTAGTTGAGGATGAAGACGGTCTTCGCCCACACCTTCCGGTTGGACGCGATCGCCTCGATCTTCTTTGCGACGTAGTCGGCGCCGGCCGCCGGCAGATAGTCCGGATGCTCGGACTGATGGCTGGTGGGGATCAGCCACGACACCGCCGGCAGCCGGTCGGCGCGGGCGTCGTCCTCGAAGGTGCCGGCCGGCTGCGCCCGCATCCCCCGCTCGTACAGCGGCTCCCCGGGCTTGGCGTCCCGGAACGTCTGGAACTGCTCCAGGAGGTTGCAGCCGTAGTCGTCCTCCTCCTGGTACACCTTCCAGCTGATGCCCGCCGCCTCCAGCCGCTCCGCGTAGGTCGTCCAGCGGTACGGCCGCGGCGCGGTGTTGTTCAGCACCGGCCCGCCCCGGGTACCGCCCGGGTCGAGGGTGCCCGTCATCCAGTACAGCCGGTTGGGCCACGTCGGGCCGAAGACCGAGCAGAAGTAGTTGTCGCAGAGCGTGAACGCCTCCGCGAGCGCGAACTGGAACGGGATGTCCGCCCGCGTGTGATAGCCCATCACATACGGCCCGTTGACCCCGTCGGCCTTCCGGTGCGCGGGCAGCCAGCGGTCCATCTTCCCGCCGTTCCACGCCTCGTGCTGCACGGACCAGGCATGGCTGGTGGAGGGGATGGCCTGCGCGCTGGAGGTGTGGGTGTTCAGGCGGAACGGCAGCAGATAGCCGTCCGGGTTCTCCGCGTCCGGCTGATGGAAGACGGACCGGCCGTCCGGCAGCGTCAGCGCGTCCGGGTCGGCGAAACCACGGACCCCGCGCAGCGTCCCGAAGTAGTGGTCGAACGACCGGTTCTCCTGCATCAGCAGCACGACGTGCTCGACGTCGTGCAGCGAGCCGTGACGTGCCGGTCCGGCGGCGACGGCCTGCTGCACGCTGGGCGGCAGCAGCGACAGCGCGGCGGCACCGCCGACCGCGCCGGCCGCGGAGCCGAGGAGTCTTCGTCGGGTCATGTCAGGCATATGAGCCACTCTCCCTGAGTCGCGGGAGCCCTCAGCGGGCCGACTTGACTGTGGCGGCGGCTGAGTCTCCCGGGCAGGGGGAGGTTGCTGAACGATGCATCAATTGGCTGTGAACGGCGCTGAGTTGGCCGGACCTCGCTACGTCCCGTACGCCACACGAAGCAGCGCCCGGCGGACTGCGCGGTGGCGGGATTTACGCGTTTGAGCAGCGGCGTCAGGACACGCGGCGCAGGCCCGGAGTTCCCCCGGGTGCAGGGTAGGGACGCTCCTCGGGCAGCAGCGCGGCGGCCGCCGCGGTCTCCCCGGCCCGCACCCGCGCATGGATCTCCCGCGCCAGCGGGGTGACATCCCTGATCGCTACCGTCCACTCATCCGCGTACCGCCGCGACGCCTCCCCCGCCAGCCCCAGCTGAAGCGAACGGTACGGCAGCGCCCGCAACCCCAGATCACGCTCCGGATCCCACTGCACCCGCGCCGGCGCCCCCTTCAACTCCCGCCGCCACGCGCCACGATCGGCATGCTCATCCGGGTCGAAATGCGACAGACAGGCATGCCGCAACGCCCAGTCGAACCCACTCCGCTCGATCTCGACCGCCAGCACGGTCTCCTGACCGTCCTTCGCACCCCACCCGCAGCGGTACATCATCCACAGGAAGGACGGCTTGATCCATGTCATCCGCTCCCGCTTCCAGGCCACGGGAAACCGCCCGTCCCGCGCGGCCGGCAGCCCGAGCGCGGGGGAGTACGCCTGGTAGATGGTCACGGTCGTGTCGGTGTAACGGGCGCGGATGCGGCGCTGGGGCTCGGCGGGGGTTGCGGGACCGTCCGCGGCGGTGTCCACGGGGGTGCGGGGAGCCGGGACGGGGCTGGTGGGGCCGTCGGCGCTGGTGGAGCTGGTAGAGCTGGTGGTCATGGCTGGTGATCCTGGCGGAGGGCCGGGCGGCGGGCCAGCGAATTGTGGGGCGGGTGCGGTGCAGGGCCGGTGCCGGGCAGCGGGTGACGCCCCCGCGGCTCATCGTCCCCGCCGCTCACTCCTCCCCGATGTCCTCCCGCCACAGCTCCGGCCGCGCCCCGATGAAGTCCCGCATCATCGACGCGCACCCGGGGTCGTCCAGCAGCACGATCCGGACGCCGTGCCGGGCCAGCCAGTCGTGGCCGCCGTGGAAGGAGCGGGCCTCGCCGATGACCACCCGGGAGATGCCGAACTGGCGGACCAGGCCGCTGCAATACCAGCAGGGGGAGAGGGTGGTGACCATCGTCGTGCCGCGGTAGCTGCGGCGGCGGCCGGCGGCGCGGAAGGCCGCGGTCTCGGCGTGCAGGGTGGGGTCGCCGTCCTGGACGCGGCGGTTGTGGCCGCGGCCCAGCAGGGTGCCGTCCGGCCCGTAGAGCGCCGCGCCGATCGGGATGCCCCCCTCGGCCAGCCCGGCACGCGCCTCGGCGACCGCCGTCGCCAGCATGCCGCGGGCCTGCTCCTGGAGATGGTCGGGGTGCCCGGTCGGGTCGCTGTGCCCGTCGACGCGGCCGTGCAGCCGGAACTCGTCGCGGTCCTGCCCCCAGTCCTGCGTACGGTCCATGGACTCACCGTACGCCGCGGACGGTGCCTCAGCCCGTGGCCGGCGGGGTGTCCTCCGGGCCGTTCGCGTCGCGCGGCCCGCCCTCCTTGCGGCGCAGCTCCTCCTCGCGGCGGCGCAGATCGGCCTCCCAGTCCTTCAGCAGCGCCTCGTCCTTCTTGTTCTCGTTCTTGAGGGACTGGAGGAACTCGGGGTTGTCGTCCGGCGCGACGAACTTCGTACGGTGGTTGCGGTGCCACTGCGACGGCGTGCTGCCGCCGCCCGCCACCGGCTGCCGCTGCTTGCCCGCCACCAGCCAGGCGACCGGGCCGACCAGTACCTCGCCGAAGAGCAGGATGATCAGGACCCAGACCACCTTGGGCAGCCCGCGCACCTGCGATTCGGGCGTGTTGAGGCAGTCGATGAACGCGTAGATCCACAGCGCCAGCACCAGTAGGAACGGCAGATACCTGAGCATTGCGGGACGGTCCCCCTGCGCGCGACGGCGGGCCCGCGTCGGGGCCCGGTGACCCGTCCAGGGTAGTGCGTACCCGATACTGGAACGCATGGCTTATGACGATCTTCGCTCGTTCCTGCGCGCGCTCGAGCGGGAAGGCGACCTCAAGCGCATCAAGGCCGAGGTCGACCCGTATCTGGAAGTCGGCGAGATCGTGGACCGGGTGCAGAAGTCCGGCGGCCCGGCGCTGCTCTTCGAGAACGTCAAGGGCTCGGCGATGCCGCTCGCCATGAACGTCTACGGCACCGACCGCCGCCTGCTGAAGGCGCTGGACCTCAAGTCGTACGAGGACATCAGCGGCAAGATCGGCGGCCTGCTCAAGCCGGAGCTGCCGCACGGTTTCGTCGGCGTGCGCGAGGCGTTCGGCAAGCTCGCCGGCATGACCCACGTGCCGCCGAAGAAGGTCAAGGAAGCGCCCGTCCAGGAAGTCGTGCTCCAGGGCGACGACGTCGACCTCGACCGGCTCCCCGCGCTGTTCACCTGGCCCGAGGACGGCGGCTCCTTCTTCAACCTGGGGCTCACGCACACCAAGCACCCCGAGACCGGCGTCCGCAACCTGGGCCTCTACCGCCTCCAGCGCCACGACAAGCGCACCATCGGCATGCACTGGCAGATCCACAAGGACAGCCGCAACCACTACCAGGTCGCGGCCAAGCGCGGCGAGAAGCTGCCGGTCGCCATCGCCTTCGGCTGCCCCCCGGCCGTCACCTACGCTTCCACCGCCCCGCTGCCCGGCGACATCGACGAGTACCTCTTCGCCGGCTTCCTCCAGGGCAAGCGGATCGAGATGGTCGACTGCAAGACCGTCCCGCTTCAGGTCCCGGCCAACGCCGAGGTCGTCATCGAGGGCTGGCTGGAGCCCGGCGAGATGCTGCCCGAGGGCCCGTTCGGTGACCACACCGGCTTCTACACGCCGCAGGAGCCGTTCCCGGCGCTGACCATCGACTGTGTGACGATGCGTAAGCGGCCGCTGCTCCAGTCGATCGTGGTCGGCCGCCCGCCGACGGAGGACGGCCCGCTCGGCCGCGCGACGGAGCGGTTCTTCCTCCCGCTCCTCAAGATCATCGTCCCGGACATCGTGGACTACCACCTCCCCGAGTCCGGCGGCTTCCACAACTGCGCGATCGTCTCGATCGACAAGAAGTACCCCAAGCACGCCCAGAAGGTCATGCACGCCATCTGGGGCGCGCACATGATGTCGCTGACCAAACTGATCGTGGTCGTGGACGCGGACTGCGATGTGCACAACCTCCACGAGGTGTCGTGGCGGGCGCTCGGCAACACCGACTACGCCCGCGACCTCACCGTCGTCGAAGGTCCCGTCGACCATCTCGACCACGCCTCCTACCAGCAGTTCTGGGGCGGCAAGGCGGGCATCGACGCGACGAAGAAGTGGCCCGAGGAGGGCTACACCCGGGACGGCGGCTGGCCCGAGATGGTCGAGTCCGACCCGCGGACGGCGGCGCTGGTCGACCGCCGCTGGAAGGAGTACGGCCTCTCGTGAGCAGCGCATCCGCAGCCGTCCCGCAGCCGGGCCGCACCAAGGCCTTCCTGCGCCTGGTGATGATCGAGCACTCGGTCTTCGCGCTGCCCTTCGCCTACATCGCCGCACTGACCGCGATGTACGAGGGGGGCCGGCGCATCCAGTGGGGCCCGCTGCTCCTCGTCACCGTCGCCATGGTCGGCCTGCGCACCTTCGCCATGGCGGCGAACCGCATCATCGACCGCGAGATCGACGCCCGTAACCCGCGCACCGCGCAACGGGAACTGGTCACCGGCGCGGTCTCGGTGAAGTCCGCCTGGACCGGCGCGCTGATCGCGCTCGTCGTCTTCCTGGGCGCCGCCGCCCTGCTGAACCCGCTGTGCCTGGCGCTCGCGCCGCTCGCGGTGGTGCCGATGGTGGTCTATCCCTACGGCAAGCGGTTCACCAACTTCCCGCAGGCGATCCTCGGCCTCGCCCAGGCGATGGGCCCGGTCGGCGCCTGGCTCGCGATCACCGGGGCCTGGTCCTGGGAGGCCGTGATCCTGGGCCTCGCGGTCGGCATCTGGATCGGCGGCTTCGACCTGATCTACGCCTGCCAGGACGTGGAGACGGACCGCGAGATCGGCGTGAAGTCCGTCCCGGCCCGCTTCGGCATCCCGGCCGCGATCTGGGGCGCCCGCGGCTGCCACCTCATCACGACGGGCCTCTTCGCCTGGTACGCCGTGGCGACCGGCGCGGGGGTGTTCCTCTGGCTGGGCCTGGTGATTGTGGCGGCGGCGTTCCTGTACGAGCACACCATCGTCAAGCCCCACGACCTGACCCGCCTGAACCGGGCGTTCTTCCAGGTCAATGGCTTCATCGGGATCGCGCTGTTCGTCTGTGCGCTGCTGGATCTGTTGGTGCGGGGGCTGACTGTCTGAGGGGTGCGGGCGGTCGGGGGCGTCGGCTTGTCTGACCCGTTTGAGGGGTGCGGGCGGCCGGGCGTCGGCGGCAGATGCGGCTCCCCCGGCCGTACGAGCTGCGCCCCACCCCCGCCGTGCCTGCTGCCTCCCTCTTATCCGGCAACGATTACGTAGCGTAATCAGTTCCTTGCGGTGCGTTCGGGGGCTTGTGTGCGGGTGAAGCGCGCCACGGGCGGGCGCCACGGTCGGCCAGTTGTTCTCGCCAGTCGCTCAGACCCTTCTGACGGGTCTTCAGCCCTTGCTGAGGGGCCAGGCGATCAGGCGGGGGTAGGTCCACAGTTCGCCGCGGTTTGCCTTGACCGTGCCTATGACCGCGCAGATGACGCCGGACAGGGCGTAGGCGCCGAAGATGGCGATCACGGTGATCAGGGGGACCGCGAGGCCGGAGCTGTTGCGCTGTTCCTCCGTGGCGACCGCGGCGAAGGTGAGGGCGCTGGCGACGTACAGCACCATCCCGAAGGCCGCCATGATGGCCTGGGTGATGCCGTAGTTCACGGCCTGGGTGGCGTGGTGGCGGATGTACGGGTCGTGCTGGTGGCGGTCGTTGCCGCGCAGGGACAGCGGGTAGATCCAGCCGAGGAAGGCGCCCAGGCCGCAGCACATCATCGTGCCCGCGGTGATGGTCAGCAGCGCGCCGAGGTGGGACCACATCGCGGGGCCGGAGGAAGAGGAAGGGGCGGGCGGCGGGGGGCCGTAGCCGGGCTGCGGGGCGCCGGGGTAGCCGTAGCCGCCCTGCTGCGGAGCGCCCGGCTGTGGCACGCCCTGCTGCGGGGCACCGGGCTGCGGCGCGCCGGGCCAGCCCTGTTGGGGTGTCCCGTACGGCTGCTGTGGTCCGCCGGCCGGTGGACCGTATCCGGGCTGGTGGTAGTCGGACATGCTGTGCTCACCCCGTGGTGACTGCGTGGCGCCTCAGGTGCCGTGTGGCACGCGCGCGGCCTGCCTTCGGCCCCGCGGCTCCCGTTCGGATCGAGGCTATGCGATGGGTCGGACATCGGCGGCGGGCAGGGCGCGGGGAGCGCGCCCCCGGAAGACGAAGGCCGCCAGCACCCCGCTTATCAGCCCGAACAGATGCCCCTGCCAGCTGATCCCGCTGTCGGTCGGGAGCGCGCCCCACAGGATCGAGCCGTAGAGCACGCCCACCACCAGGCCGATGCCGATGTCGAGGAGTTTGCGCTCGATGAAGCCGCGTACCAGGAGATAGCCGAAGAGTCCGAAGACGACTCCGGAGGCGCCCGCGGTGTTGCTGTCCGGCGCGGCCGTGAACCAGACGCCCAGTCCGCTGGTGAGGATGATCAGCGCGGCGACGGCGAGGAAGCGGCGCACCCCGCTGCGCAGCGCGGCGACCAGGCCGAGCAGCAGCAACGGCAGGGTGTTCGCCACGAGATGGCCGAAGCCGAAGTGCAGGAAGGCGGCGGGCACGACGTCGGCGAGCTCGGCGGGTTCGCGCGGGGTGATCCCGAAGGTGTCCAGTGCGCCGCCGGTGGCGAAGTCGACGCCCTCCAGCAGCCAGAGCAGGGCCACCCAGCCCAGCATCAGGCAGATCGCGGGCTTCGCGCGTGAGGTCATCTCCGGCCGTCCCTTCTCGTCCCCCGGTGGGGCGGCCCCCGGCGGAGGTCCGCGAGGGGGCGCACAGGTAGGAACGGCCGTGAGGGGGTCTGTGGTTCCGCCGGATAGGCTCGATGCGTGGAGCCGCCGCACATCGACACCAGTAAGCAGGACCCCGGCCGCCGCCGTCCGTGGGTCGTGGGGATCTCCGGCGCGTCCGGGACGCCGTATGCCGCGTCCGTGCTGCGCGGGCTGCTCGCCGCCGGGGAGGCGGTGGATCTGATCGTGAGCCGGGCGTCGCGGCTGACCCTCCTGGACGAGACGGGGATCGCCTTCCGGGACGCTCATTGGCGCGCCGACCTGCGGGAATGGCTGGCGCGCGGAGCCGATGGCAAGCCGGTGACGTTTCCGGTGACGGAGGCGGACCTGGCGGAGGTGCGGTACTGGCCGGCCGGGGATCTGGCGGCCGGGCCCTCGTCGGGTTCGTATCCGGTGAAGGGGATGCTGATCGTCCCGGCGAGCACGGCGTGTGTGGCCGGGGTGGCGCTCGGGCTCTCGAAGGATCTGCTTCAGCGGGTGGCGAGCGTGACGCTCAAGGAGCGGCGGCGGCTGGTGGTCGCGGTGCGCGAGACCCCGTTGAACGGGCCGACGCTGAAGCATCTGGTGACGCTGGACGAGGCGGGCGCCGTGGTGCTGCCCGCCTCACCGGCGTTCTATGCGGGGGCGACGCACATCCAGGATCTGGTGGACTTCGTCGCGGGCCGGGTGCTCGATGCGGCCGAGGTGCCGCACGGGCTGTACCGGCGCTGGGAAGGGGAGCTGCGGGGTGGCTCCAGGGAAGTGGAGGAGGCCCCGGAGGCCCCTTAGCGCTGCTTCGCCGCGGCGCGGCCGAAGAGGCGCCGGGTCCGCGGTGCCGCGGAGCGGTGGGCACGTGAACGATTGGCCTGGTCCTGAAGCTCGCGCATGCGGGCGTAGGCCATCTCGATCGAGTACACGGTGACAACTCCTGTGAGATCGTCTCTAAAAGATTCGCAGGGTCAAGGCCCTGTATGCCTTAGATTCTACATGCAGAACCCGAATATGCGTAAAGATTGGAAGGCTTGAGGGCATGGACGCGGTGGATAGGCAGCTCATCCAGGCACTTCGCGAGAACGGCCGGGCCTCGTACGCGGAGCTCGGCCGGCTCGTCGGCCTCTCCGGGCCCAGCGTCACGGACCGGATCAACCGCCTGGAGGCGGCCGGCGTGATCACCGGCTACCGCGCGACGGTCGACGCCGCCTCGCTCGGCCTCGGCGTCACGGCGCTGGTGGGCATCTCGCTGTCGGACGCCACCGACCACGAGGACGTCGCGCAGCGGCTGCGCGACCTCGAAGAGATCGAGGACTGCTGGTTCATCGCCGGCGACGACTCGTACATGCTCAAGGTGCGGGTGGGCGACGTGGACGGCCTGGAGCGCACCATCCGGCGGCTGTCCGGCACCAAGGGCGTCTCCCGTACGCGCACCACGATCGTGCTCTCCACCAAGTGGGAGAACCGCGTCGGCCAACTGCCCGAAGAGGCCGAATAGGCCACCGGGCGCCGCCGGTACCCACCGGGGCGGACGGGCGCGCCAGGGGGCTCCGTCCGCCTCCCCTACAGGGGAGTACGCTCGGTGAAGCCCGTTTCCGGCTCCGAAGGAACGGCACCGGAACGGCACCGATACGGCAGAGACTGGGAGGCGACCGGATGGCTGCGTCGATGGATGTGGGCCTCAAGCGCGAGCTGGAGGCGAAGGTCCACGCCGGGGAGCGGCTGACCCGCGAGGACGGTATCGCCCTCTACGAGTCCGACGACCTGGCGTGGCTGGGCGGCCTCGCCCATGAGGTGCGTACCCGCAAGAACGGCGAC
>NZ_JBYISA010000042.1:0-58421 GCF_057708345.1 Streptomyces sp. bgisy130 | reverse complement strand
TCCCGACTGCGTTTAATTAAAAACTGCGGGTGACACTCGCGTTGAGCGGAACAACCAGACGGAATAGGCCCGGTTGTTCACAGCGTCCTCGCTGTGTATTGCCTACCGTCACACATGGTGTCGGCAGGACTTTCAAAGGAACCTCATCTCCCGGATATTTCCGGTCGACGGGGTATCAACATATCTGGCGTTGACTTTTGGCACGCTGTTGAGTTCTCAAGGAACGGACGCTTCCTTTGTTCCTGTTTCACCAGGATCTCCGGGCGCTTCCCTTCGTCTTGCGTTTCCGACTCTATCAGATCCTTGCGGGCCTGATTTTCGCCGGTGCGTTTCCGCCTTTCGGCTTCTTCGCGTTTCCAACCTTACCAGATCTGTTTCCGTCTCTGGCGCCCTGTTGGAGCGGGCTCGGCCGTTTGGCTTTCACTTTTCGGCCTTTCCGACTCTAACAGATCCGGATTCGTTTCGATTCCGGTTCCGATTTCCGTCGGAGGTCCGCCTCGGAGCAGTTATTTACTGCTGCCCTTTCGGCGGGTTACTACTTTAGCGGCTTTCCCTGGCGACTCATAATCGGGTCGGCGGGGTCGAATTTCGGCAACGCGAAAGAGGACCCGTCAGGGAATCGTTGAGAGTAGTTGGTTGTGCCGCCTGGCGGTCTGCGCAGATAGCGCTGCCCGTCTCCAGCGGCTCGGGCCACGTTAGGCGGTTCGCCACACGGAGTCAAGTTGCGGACGTGGCGCGGCGCCTGTTGCGGGGGACGTGGCGGCGGTAGGGGCTGACGGTGGGGTCGTCGGCGATCCAATAGCGCCAGGGGTGGTCCGCGCCGTCGCCGCCGACACCGGTGCGCGGGCCGTTGCGTACCCGCTCGGGGGCCGGTGGCTCGCCGTGGAGCAGGGAGAGGGGGGCAGCGCCGCCGGTGCACAGGTCGGTGCTGTCGAGGGTGCGGTCGATGTCGAGGGCGGTGGCCAGGCGGGCCGGGCCCTTCGCCAGTTCATTGGTGCTGCGGGCCTTGGGGCGGCGGCCGGCGGCCAGGGAGGTGCCGGTGAGGATCTCGCCGGCGCGCAGCAGGACACCGCTCGCCCGGCCCTCGGGGCCGCAGACCACGTTGAGGCTGAACCACATCCCGTAGATGAAGTAGACGTACGCATGGCCGGGCGGGCCGAACATGGCGGCGTTGCGGGCGGTGCGGCCGTGGTAGGCGTGGGAGCCGGGGTCGGTCTCGCCGTCGTACGCCTCGACCTCGGTGAGCCGGAGGGTGATCGGGCCCTCGGGGGTGTTGCGGAGGAGGGTCCGGCCCAGCAGGTCGGGGGCGACGTCCACGACGGGGCGGTCGAAGAAGTCACGGGTGAGCGGCATACGTTCCGGTACGTCGGTCATGCGGACCGAGCGTAGTGGAGCCGTGGGAGAGGGCGGCTGGCCATGGAA
Source organism: Streptomyces sp. bgisy130 (assembly GCF_057708345.1). NCBI lineage: Bacteria > Bacillati > Actinomycetota > Actinomycetes > Kitasatosporales > Streptomycetaceae > Streptomyces > Streptomyces sp. bgisy130. Next base: position 56,999 of record NZ_JBYISA010000042.1, on the reverse strand, counting down.
GCGCCAGGGTTGGGAAGGTGTGGCGTGGAACCGGCTTGCGCGGTTTCGCGTTCGTAGGAATCAAGCCGACATCTCGGCGCGCTGGACAAAGCACAGGCGTTCCGCCTGGGGAGGACGAGCATGGGATTCAAGAAGCTGCTGGCGAGCCTGGGGGCCGGGGGCGCGTCGGTGGAGACGGTGCTCTTCGAGGAGAACGTGGTCCCTGGTGGGGTCGTGCAGGGCGAGGTGCGGATCCAGGGCGGTTCGGTGCCCCAGGAGATCCAGGGGCTGTCGGTCGGGCTCCAGGCGCGCGTCGAGGTCGAGAGCGGCGAGGAGGAGTACAAGCGGAACGTCGAGTTCACCAAGGTGCAGCTGGGCGGGGAGTTCACCGTGCAGGCGGGGGCGGCGCACACCGTCCCGTTCGGGCTGGAGATCCCGTGGGAGACGCCGATCACCACGTTCCTGGGGACGCATCTGCACGGGATGAGCGTCGGGGTGACGACGGAGCTGGCGATCGCCCGTGCGGTGGACTCCAGTGACCTGGACCCGGTGAATGTGCACCCGCTGCCGGCGCAGCAGGCGATTCTGGACGCGTTCGGGCGCCTCGGGTTCCGCTTCAAGGCCGCTGACCTGGAGCAGGGCCACATCCGGGGGACGCGGCAGCAGCTGCCGTTCTACCAGGAGGTCGAGTTCCACGCGCCGCAGCAGTACCGCGGGCTCAACCAGGTCGAGCTGTCGTTCGTGGCGGACGACCGGGAGATGGACGTCGTCCTGGAGATGGACAAGAAGCCGGGGCTGTTCAGCGAGGGGTCGGACACCTTCCGGTCGTTCACGGTCGGGCTGAACGACTTCCAGGGGACCGACTGGGCGGCCTACCTCAACCAGTGGCTGGCGGAGGTCGGCGGTAAGCGGAACTGGCTCTAACCTGGCCGGACAGGTGTCAGCAAGCGACCAGGAGGTGTTGCAGTGTCCGAGCTGAAGCGGCGGCCGCTCCCGCACGATTTCCATCCGCCGGTGCCGGAGTTCACGGTGCTGAGCGACGAGGTGGAGCCGGGCGGGACGCTGCGGCCGGAGCAGGTCTTCGCCGAGGGGAACCGTTCGCCGCAGCTGCGGTGGGAGGGTGCGCCCGCGGGGACGAAGAGCTACGCCGTCACCTGCTACGACCCGGACGCGCCGACGGGCAGCGGCTTTTGGCACTGGTCGCTGTTCGACATTCCGGCGTCGGTGACGGAGCTGCCGGCCGGTGCCGGGTCCGGAGAGATGAAGGGGCTGCCCGAGGGCGCCGTTCATGTCCGTAACGACTACGGGACGCGGGAGTTCGGTGGCGCGGCGCCGCCGCCCGGGGACGGTCCGCACCGCTATGTGTTCACCGTCTATGCGGTGGACCAGGAGAAGCTCGGTCCGGACGCGGATGCCTCGCCCGCGGTGGTGGGCTTCAATCTGCGGTTCCACACCCTCGGGCGGGCCCAGCTGATCGCCGAGTACGAGGTGCCGGCGGCAGGCTGAGCGCCGTAATTCCGTTGCGCCCCGGCGCTTCCCGCACGCAGAGTGGTGTCCGTGCCGCCGCCCCGTAAGAAGGGCGTCGGGCAGCTGGTACCGCAGTGGCGGGAGCGGCGGGGCGCAGGTGTGTCGCCGGCTGCTTGTCGGAGCCCTACGTGTCTCGGGCGTCCTCGCCGGCTGCCGTTCGCTCCGGGTCCCGCGTGTTTCACGGGGGTGGGACCCGGAGCGCACGCTTTTCGTGCCGCGCGGGCGCCTTCGGAGCACCTCTTTTTCATCTGCCGATCGTCCTCCATTTCCCTTGTGGCGTGCGGAAATTGCGTTGTTCGGGGAATACCTGGCGCTGCACAGTGGAGCAACTTCGCCGCGGGGGCGGAGCGGGTCCGGGAGGTGGACGGGATGCGCGAGACGCTGGTGCTGAATGCGAGCTTCGAGCCGCTGTCGACGGTGTCGCTGCGGCGGGCGGTGGTACTGGTCATGCAGGACAAGGCCGTCGTCGAGCACGCACACCCGGGGCTGCGCATCCGTGCCGCTTCGGTGGATCTGCCGGTACCGCAAGTGATCAGACTCAGCAGATATGTCCGGGTGCCGTTCCGACAACGGGCGCCGTGGTCCCGGCGCGGGGTACTGGTGCGTGACCAGCACCGGTGCGCGTACTGCGGGCGCCGGGCGACGACCGTGGACCATGTCGTTCCGCGGTCGCACGGCGGTGGGGACACCTGGCTGAATACCGTCGCTTCCTGTGCGGAGGACAATCACCGCAAGGCGGACCGGACGCCCGAGCAGGCGGGGATGCAGCTGCTGCGGCGGCCGTTCGAGCCGACGCCGGCGGATGCGCTGCTGTCGACGCTGGGGGTGTCGGTGCGGGAGGCGCTGCCGGAGTGGCTGGCGCTGCCCGCGCAGCCCGGGGCCGGTCCGGCCGCCGCGTGAGCCATCACCCGACTCGCCTTATTTGAGGAGGAGTTGGGTGATGGCGAGCAGTCCGACGACGACGATGAGGGCGCGCAGGGCGGTGGGCGGCAGACGGCGGCCCACCTTCGCGCCGAGCTGGCCGCCGAGGGTCGAGCCGACCGCGATCAGCGCGACGGCGGTCCAGTCGAAGTGGGCGACGAAGAGGAAGAGGACCGCCGCCGCGCCGTTGACGACGGCCGCGAGGACGTTCTTGAGGGCGTTGATCCGCTGGAGGTCCTCATGGAGCAGCACGCCCATCAGGGACAGGTAGATCACCCCCTGCGCGGCGCCGAAGTAGCCGCCGTAGACGCTGGCCAGCATCAGGCCGAGAAGCAGGGCCGGCCCGCCGTAGCGGTGGGCGGTGGTGCCGTTGCGCTCGCGTCGGGCGCGGATCATCGCGGCGAGCCGGGGCTGCACGACGACGAGGACGAGCGCGACGGCGATCAGCACCGGGACGATGGTGTCGAAGGCCTGGGAGGGCAGCGCCAGCAGCAGGATCGCGCCGCCGAGGCCGCCGACGAGGGCGAAGGCGGCGAAGAGCAGGATCCGGCCGCGCTGGCCGGCGAGTTCGCGGCGGTAGCCGATGGCGCCGCTGATCGAACCGGGCACCAGGCCCAGGGTGTTGGACACGTTGGCCGTGACCGGTGGCACGCCGAAGGCGAGCAGCACCGGGAAGGTGATCAGGGTGCCGGACCCGACGACGGTGTTGATCGTGCCGGCGCCGATTCCGGCGGCCAGGACGGCGACGGCTTCCCAGATGGTCACGCGAATTCCCCCGTGCATGATCGGTACGCTTCCGACCGATCATGCACCAGAGGCGCGGCGGTGTCAGTCGATCGGCGGTGCTTCACGGTTCGGCGAGCTGGGCTTGGGGATGGAGCCACCGCCGCCGCCCGTCGGGTTGAAGTTGCCGATGGCGCCGCCGAGGCCCTTGAGGGCGTCGCCGATCTCGCTCGGCACGATCCAGAGCTTGTTGGCGTCGCCTTCGGCGATCTTCGGGAGCATCTGGAGGTACTGGTAGGAGAGCAGCTTCTGGTCCGGGTCTCCGGCGTGGATCGACTCGAAGACCACCCGGATCGCCTGGGCCTCGCCCTCGGCGCGCAGAGCGGCGGCCTTGGCCTCACCCTCGGCGCGCAGGATCGAGGACTGCTTCTCACCTTCGGCGGTGAGGATCTGGGACTGCCGGACACCTTCGGCCTGGAGGATGGCGGCGCGCTTGTCGCGGTCGGCGCGCATCTGCTTCTCCATCGAGTCCTGGATGGAGGTCGGCGGCTCGATGGCCTTCAGCTCGACGCGGTTGACGCGGATGCCCCACTTGCCGGTGGCCTCGTCGAGGACGCCGCGAAGCGCCGCGTTGATCTCCTCGCGGGACGTCAGGGTCCGTTCGAGGTCCATACCGCCGATGATGTTCCGCAGCGTGGTGACGGTGAGCTGCTCGATGGCCTGGATGTAACTGGCGACCTCGTACGTCGCGGCGCGGGCGTCGGTCACCTGGTAGTAGATGACGGTGTCGATGTTCACGACCAGGTTGTCCTGGGTGATCACCGGCTGCGGCGGGAACGGGACGACCTGCTCGCGGAGGTCGATGCGGTTCCGGATGGAGTCGATGAACGGGACGACGATGTTCAGGCCGGCGTTGAGGGTGCGGGTGTAGCGGCCGAACCGTTCGACGATGGCGGCGCTGGCCTGTGGGATGACCTGGATCGTTTTGATGAGTGCGATGAACACGAGCACCACCAGGATGATCAGGACGATGATGATCGGTTCCACAGCGGCTCCCGTGCCCTTCGTTGCTGGTCCGTGCCGGCCGGCGACCGGCTTGCCGTTGATCAGTCTTTCAGAGACGTGGCTCGTCGCGCAGCGTGTTGGGGTCAGATGACGACAGCGGTGGCGCCTTCGATCTCGACGACGTCGACCTGCTGGCCGGGCTCGTAGACCTGGTTGCCGTCGAGGGCGCGGGCGGACCAGACCTCGCCGGCGAGTTTGATGCGGCCGCCGCCCCCGCCGTCGACCCGCTCCAGGACCGTGGCGCTGCGGCCCTTCAGCGCGTCGACTCCGGACGCGAGTTGGGGGCTCTGGCCGCGATGGCGGTTGGCGATGGGGCGTACGACCGCGATCAGCGCGACCGATACGGCGGCGAAGACGATGAATTGCAGGACGGTGCCGCCACCGACGCCTGCGGTGACGGCGCCTGCGACGGCGCCGACCGCGAGCATCCCGAATTCGGGCATCGCGGTCACGACGAGGGGAATGCCCAGTCCTACGGCGGCGATCAGCCACCACACCCATGGATCCACGGCTTCATGGTAGATCCGTGCGGCGGCCCGGGACAGGGCACGATCGGTCAGCGGTGGGGACCTGGCGCCTCAAGTTGGCCGGGCGGCGGCGCTCAGGTCAGGGGCAGACCCTGCGCCGTCCAGCGGTCGTTGCCGTTGCGCTCGACGACCAGCGGGAGGCCGAAGCAGTGCGAGAGGTTGCTGGAGGTCAGCTCGAGTTCGAGCGGGCCGGCGGCCAGCACCTTTCCCTGACGGATCATCAGAACGTGGGTGAAGCCCGGGGCGATCTCCTCGACATGGTGGGTGACCATGATCATGGAGGGGGCGTACGGGTCGCGAGCGAGGCGACCGAGGCGGCGCACCAGGTCCTCGCGGCCGCCGAGGTCGAGGCCGGCGGCCGGCTCGTCCAGCAGGAGCAGCTCGGGGTCGGTCATCATGGCGCGGGCGATCAGGGTGCGCTTGCGCTCGCCCTCGGAGAGGGTGCCGAACTTCCGGTCCAGGTAGGCGGTCATGCCGAGGCGGTCCAGGAAGGCCCGGGCGCGCTGCTCGTCGATGTCGTCGTAGTTCTCCTGCCAGCTGGCCGTCATGCCGTACGCGGCGGTGAGAACGGTCTGGAGCACGGTCTGGCTGCGCGGGAGCTTGTCGGCGAGGGCGATACCGGCGATGCCGATGCGCGGGCGCAGATCGAAGACGTCGACCTTGCCGAGCTGCTCGCCGAGGATCGAGGCGCTGCCGGAGCTCGGGAAGAGGTAGCTGGAGGCGAGGTTCAGCAGGGTGGTCTTGCCCGCCCCGTTGGGGCCGAGGATGACCCAGCGCTCCCCCTCCTTCACCGACCAGGAGACCTGGTCCACCAGAGCCCGTCCTTCGCGGACCACGGATACGTCCACCAGCTCCAGCACATCGCTCATGAGCGCGTTGTCTCCCATTGCTTCTCGGTCGTCGCGTACACCTGTAGGCGCAGCCCCCCTGCAAACCTACGCCACTCGTTGTCGGTGCTCTTCCCTAGGCTGGGGACCATGCTCGATGAACCTCGTTCAGGACGGCTGGCAGCATGGGGAAATGCCCTTTTGGCCGGACTTGTCTCACCTGATGAAGCCGCGCATCGGATCGCGGACGACGATGCGGTGCACCGCGTGGAGGGCCTGCCCGGAGAGGCGGCGCCGGTCGGGCTGACACTCGCGCTGGGGCGGCTGCGGGCCCTGGGGGCGGTCGGCCTGCGGGTGGCGCTGCCGGTGCCCGGCCATCCGCTGGGACTGTGCGGACCGCCGGAATTCAACGCGCGGGCTCTGGAGGCCGAGGAGGCGGTGATCGCCTCGGGGGCCGGGCTCGGGCTCATTCCGGAGACGTACGAGGCCGGGCCGGAGGGCGGCGCCGGGCCCGATGTGCATGTGGAGGTGGTCTGGCGCTGTCTGCCGGTGCGGGAGGCGCCGCCCGCCGATGTGCCGTCGCTGGGCGAGGCGGAGCGGGAGCTGGCGGAGGCGCTCCAGGAAGCGACCGCGCTGCTCTCGCGGCTGGACGTGGCCGGGTCCGGCCCGGTGGCGCAGGCGGCGCTGGCGGCGTACCGGGCGCGGGCGGAGGCCGGACGGCAGGTGCTCGCTCCGGGGTATCCGCCGCGTGCGGTGCGGGTGCTGGAGCTGGCGCAGCGCGTCGGTGCGCTGATCGGCATCGCGCAGCAGGCCGGCGGGGACGGCCGGGAGCATGGCGCGGCGGTGAGCTCGTCGGAGATCGCGGCCCGTGCCGAGGCGCTGCGGCCGGTGGAGCGTACGGCCCGGCGGGCGCAGGTGGCGGCGTACAACTCCGCGGTGGAGGAGCGGGAGCGGAACCGGGGCTGAAACGGGACAGGCCCCGCCGGACCATTGTGTGGTCGACGGGGCCCGTGCCGAAGTGGGGCGCACGGCTCTGGGCAGGCGGAGCCGGGCATCCCAGATCGGACAACCTCAGTTGTGGGAGCTGATGTTGTCGAAGGTGGGGTTGAGCGCACCGACGACACATAACGCCGGCGGAGGAAGGGGACCGGCCCCGCGCCCTGAGGGGCGGGCCGGTCCGGGGCGACCCGCGCGGACCGTGGCGTCGCGCGGGTCAGCCGGATCCTGCGGGCAGGCCCCTGCTCAGGGGTTGAGGCAGGGGGCGCCGAAGGTGGGGTTGAGCGCACCGATGACGGTGGCGGTGGTGCCGCAGGCGTTCACCGGGACGTGCACCGGGACCTGGATGTTGTTGCCGGAGACGATGCCCGGGGAGTCCACCGAGCCGCCCTGCGCCTGCGGGGTGTGCGCCGAGGCGATGCCGGCGCCCGCGAGGGCGAGACCGCTCGCCGCCACCGTGACGGCCATTGCGCGCTTGATGTTCTTCACTTCTCTAGCTCCTCGTTGCCGTTGCCGTGGCCAGCCGCCACGGCTGCACTGGACAACGGCCCGGCCCGGGAAGGGATACGCCAAACGGGCTACGGCTACACGACAGTATGAATCTCGGATCTGAAGACGACATTCCGCTTGCTGTCGTTGTACAAGGGCGCCGGGGCCGTACAGGAGACCGCGGGGCTGCGGTTCTCCCGTACGGCGGTCAGGCCCCGATGCCGTGCCGTACGGCCCACAGGGCGGCCTGGGTGCGGTCGGCGAGGTCGAGCTTCATGAGGATGTTGGAGACATGGGTCTTGACGGTCTTCTCGGACAGCACCAGCGCGCGGGCGATCTCACGGTTGGAGCGGCCGTCCGCGATCAGGCCGAGGACCTCGCGCTCCCGGTCGGTGAGTGACGTACCGCGCCCCTGGCCGCCGTTGTTCTCCTCCTGGGCGAGCAGCGCGCCGGCCACCTCCGGCTGGAGCAGGACATGGCCCGCGTGTACGGAGCGGATGGCGCCGGCCAGCGCGTCCGGATCGATGTCCTTGTAGACATAGCCGGCCGCGCCCGCGCGCAGCGCCGGGACGACGGTGCGCTGCTCGGTGAAGCTGGTCACGACCAGCACCCGGGCGGGGTTGTCGAGTTCGCGCAGCTTGCGGAGCGCCTCGATGCCGTCCATGCCGGGCATCTTGACGTCCATCAGGACCACGTCGGGGCGCAGTTCCTCGGCGGCGGCGATGCCCTCGGCCCCGTCGGACGCCTCCCCCACCACCTCGATGTCCTCCTGGACCTCCAGGAACGTCCGCAGCCCGCGGCGCACGACCTGGTGATCGTCGACGAGCAGGACGCGGATGGCCCGCCCCTCGCCGGTCGCCCGGCGGCCCGGACGCTCCCGGCCGTCGTCCCGGGGACGCCCCATTGCACCGTCCCTGTCTCTCTCAGCCACCGGGCACCTCCATCTCCACAGCGGTGCCCTTGCCGGGCTCCGACTCCACGGTGAGCTTCCCCCCGACGCCGCCGGCGCGGTCGTGCATCGAGACCAGGCCGAGGTGGCGGCCGGCCCGGCGGACCGCGCGCGGGTCGAAACCGCAGCCGTCGTCGGCGATCCGCAGCAGCGCGCCCTGGCCGTCGCGGGCCAGGCTCACCTCGACGGTCTTGGCGCCGGAGTGCCGCAGGGCGTTGTGCAGCGCCTCCTGGGCCACCCGGAGAACGGCCTCCTCCTGGGCGGCGGGCAGCGCCCGGACGCCGTGGGCCTCGAAGGTGACCCGTGCGGAGTGGGCCCGGTCCAGGACCTGGACCTGCGAGCGCAGGGTGGCGACCAGGCCGTCCTCGTCCAGGGCCGCGGGGCGCAGTTCGATGACGGCGGCCCGCAGTTCGTCGGCGGCCTCCGCGGCCAGCGCGGCGACCTGGTGCAGCTCGTCCTTGGCGCGGGCCGGGTCCCGGTCGACCAGGGCGGTGGCGGCCTGGGCGGTGAGGCGGAGCGAGAAGAGCTTCTGGGCGACGGCGTCGTGCAGCTCGTGGGCGAGCCGGGCGCGCTCCCCGGCGATGGTGAGCTCGCGGCTGCGCTCGTAGAGGCGGGCGTTGGTCAGGGCGATGGCGGCGTGCTGGGCGAGTATCCCGAGCAGCCGCTCGTCCTCCTCCGTGAAGCCGCAGCGGCCGGCCGGCTTGGGGCAGCGCTTGTTGGCCAGGAAGAGGGCGCCGAGGATCTCGTCACCATCGGCGACCGGCAGACCGAGGAAGTCGGACATATCGGGGTGGGCCGCGGGCCAGCCGCCGAAGCGCGGGTCCGTCCGGACGTCGGCGAGCCGCTCGGGGGTGGCGTTGTGCAGCATCGCGGCGAGGATGCCGTGCTGGCGGGGCAGCGGGCCGATGGCCTTCCACTGCTCGGCGCTGACGCCGTCCACCACGAACTGGGCGAAGCCGCCGTGATCGTCGGGCACCCCCAGGGCGGCGTACTCGGCGTCCAGCAGCTCGCGGGCCGAGGCCACGATCGTCTTGAGGACGTCGCGCACCTCCAGATGCCTGCTCATCGCCAGGATCGCGGTGCTCACCGCGGGGATCCCGGCCCCCGGTCCATTGGTCATGGGCTCACCGTACCGGCGGCGCGACCAGCCCGTATCGGTCCGATGACGGCTGCCGCCTACGCCCCCCGGCCTAGGCCGAATGCCCTGGCCACGGCCGGTCCGGCGGCCGACGCCCGGGGCGCGGTGCCGTTCCTACCGTGAGGGCGAGGGCCGGGGTCCCGGTCCGGGCCGAAAGGGGATGTGATCATGCCGGTGGCGATCATCACGGGGGCATCGAAGGGGCTGGGCCGGGCGCTCGCCGCGGCGCTGGCCGGGCGGGGCTGGGATCTGGTGGTGGACGCCAGGTCGGCGGGGCCGCTGGAGGAGGCGGCACGGGAGCTGCGCGGGGCGGGAGAAGGGGCGGGGCGGGGGACGGCGCCACGGGTGGTGGCGCTGCCCGGGGACGTGGCGGACGCCGGGCACCGGGCGGCGCTGGTGGCGGCGGCCGGTGAGCTGGGCGGGCTCGATCTGCTGGTGAACAACGCGAGCGTGCTGGGGGCCGAGCCGCTGGTGCGGCTGGCGGACCATCCGCTGGACGGGCTGCGGGCGGCGCTGGAAGTGAATGTGGTGGCGCCACTGGGACTCGTTCAGGAAGCTTTGCCCCTTTTGCGCATGTCCTCCTATTCGCCGTCGTATGAGGAAGTCGCTCCCTATATAGATGGCGCCCTTTCGGGAGGCGGTGACGGCAATGACAAGGCATACGATTCACACCCCAATACCAGTAATGCCCGAAATGCCGGTTCGTCCGATTCGTACCCTTATGTAGGGACAGGTGGGGCGATTCTCAACATCAGCTCGGATGCGGCCGTCGAGGGCTATCCGACCTGGGGCGGATACGGGGCCACCAAGGCGGCACTGGACCAGCAGTCGGCGGTGCTCGCGGTGGAGGAACCGGGGCTGCGGGTGTGGTGGGTGGACCCGGGCGATATGCGGACCGATCTCTACGCGGCCGCCGTCCCGGACGACGACGCCTCGGGGCGCCCGCTGCCCGGGACGGTGGTTCCGGGGCTGCTGCGGCTGCTGGACGGCGGCGCCCCCAGCGGGCGGTATACGGCGGCGGCCACGCCCGGCGGGGTGAGCTCCCGGTGATCGCGGATCGGGTGATCGCGAATCTGCCGCGGGTCCCGGACGAGCTGTCGGCCCGGGTCCCCGCCGAGCAGCGGGGGCCCGGTCTGGGCCGGGACGCCGTACGGCTGCTGGTGAGCCGGGGCGCGTCCGAGGTCGGCCACCACAGCTTCGCGGAGCTGCCGGAGCTGCTGGCGGCCGGGGACGTCCTGGTGGTGAACACCTCACGGACGCTGCCGGCGGCGGTGGACGGCCGGGCCGGGGACGGCCGGGGGCGCGGCGAGCCGGTGGTGGTGCACTTCTCAACCCGGGGCGACCGGTGGCATCCGGCGGGCCGGGCGGCGGCCGGCCGCTGGGCGGTGGAGCTGCGCAGCCCGGACGGGCACGGCAGCACCCGGCCGCGGGCGGGCGGCCCGGCGGGCACCGTGGTGCGGCTGCCCGGCGGGGCGCGGCTGGCCCTGGAGGCGCCGGTGGACCCCGGGGGCGTACGGCTGTGGTGGGCGCGGGTGACGGGCGCGCGGGTGCCGGAGCTGATGCGGCGCCACGGGCGGCCGATCCGCTACGGCTACACGGACCGGGACCAGCCGCTGGCCGCGTACCAGACGGTGTTCGCAGTGGACGCGCCCGGCGGCGGCAGCGCGGAGATGCCGAGCGCCGCCCGTCCCTTCACCGCAGAGCTGGTGGCGCGGCTGGTGAGCAAGGGGGTGCAGTTCGCGCCGGTCGCGCTGGACACGGGGGTCGCGTCGGCAGAGGCGTTCGAGCCGCCGTACCCGGAGCGGTTCGTGGTGCCGCCGGTCACGGCGTGGCTGGTGAACGCTGCACGGGCGCGGCGCAGGGCGGCGGTGCGGCAGGGCCGGGCGGCGGGCGGTACCCCGGCCGGGCGGATCGTGGCGGTGGGGACCACGGCCGTACGGGCCCTGGAGTCGGCGGCCGGTCCGGACGGGCGGGTACGGCCCGCGGCCGGCTGGACGGATCTGGTGGTGACGCCGGAGCGCGGGGTGCGGGCGGTGGACGGCCTGCTCACCGGGCTGCACGAGCCCACCGCTTCCCATCTGCTGATGCTGGAGGCGGTGGCGTCGGCGACGGCGGGGACGTCGGGCGGAGAGGCGCTGCGGCGCGCTTACGCGGCGGCGGTGCGGCGGCGCTACCTGTGGCACGAATTCGGGGATCTGCATCTGGTGCTGCCGGACTGAGCTCCGGGGGGCCGCGGGTGATTCCGGCCCACTTTCCCCGCACCGGAATGCGAAGTGTCCGTTTTGACCAGAAAGTCCCTCGATTGAGTCGCGGGCGAGTTCCGACACATACAGGCTGTGCATTTGCAATTACGTCTGGCGAGACAAACCCGTAGCCACTGTGACGCCGCCCATAGGACGCAGGTCACTTACGAGCGGGGGTAGTGGAACCGTAAATACGGTGTGAGCTGGGCTGCTTCTATCCGGGACGGAATATTCCGCACCGTGGTTCCACTAAGTCGCATCGTACGTCACACCTTTGCCGGGGCAATTTCCTGCCGCTAAGAATGGCTTTCGTCGCTCGGCGCCGTGGTCGGAAAACTCGGCGTTCGCCCCGCTCAAGGCCCGTGCGACCTCCCCCCATTCGGAAGGTCTGTCCCGCCATGCCTAAGCACCTCACTTCTGGTCTCCCCCGCCTGTCCCGGACCCACAAGCTCTCCGTCGCCGGTGTCGCCACCGCCGGCGCCGCCGCACTGGTCTTCAGCATCGTTCCGGGTGCCGGCGCCGATGAGGGCAAGAGCCAGGCCACCGCCGTCGAGAACGTGAAGCCGGTCGCCTTCAGCGCGGTGGACACCGCCGCCAAGGCACAGCAGGCCACGATCACCCACCAGGCCGACACCTCCGCCGCCAAGGGCAAGGCCGAGGCCGCCGCGAAGAAGGCCGCCGCCGAGAAGGCCGCCAAGGCCAAGGCCGCCGCCGCGGCGAAGGCGAAGGCCGAGAAGGTACGTGCGGCGAAGGCCGAGAAGGCGCGCGCGGCGAAGGCTGCCGCGAACCGCTCCGAGGTGCGCACCGCGATCCCCGCCGCCGCCCCGAAGCCGGCCGCCAAGCCCGCCGCCAAGGTCTACCCGGACAACCTGGACGGCTGGATCCGCGAGTCGCTGGACATCATGGCCAAGAAGGGCATCCCCGGCTCCTACGAGGGCATCCACCGCAACATCATGCGCGAGTCCAGCGGTAACCCGATGGCCATCAACAACTGGGACATCAACGCCATCAACGGCACCCCGTCCAAGGGCCTGCTCCAGGTGATCCAGCCGACCTTCAACGCGTACCACGTCGAGGGCACCTCCTGGAACCTGTACGACCCGGTCGCCAACATCACCGCCGCCTGCAACTACGCGGCCGACCGCTACGGCTCGATGGACAACGTCAACTCGGCGTACTGAGCCGGCGCTTGACGCAGTCCGCGCACACGCGCACACCGCCGAGGGGCGGCACCCGAAACGGGTGCCGCCCCTCGGCGTTTCCTGCGGTGCGCGGCGTTACTTGCGCATGACCTCCGGCTCGTGGCGGCGCAGCAGCCGCGCGACGGCGAAGGCGAGGCCGATGCCCAGCGCGATCAGGATGATCATGTCCATCACATAGACGCCGGTCTGGTGCTTCCACAGCGGGTCAGGGTTGCCCGGCTCCCACGGCAGCAGGGTGTTCATATCGGCGGTCGCGCCCATCGCGCCGACGGCCCAGCGCGACGGCATCAGCCAGGCGAACTGCGCCACGCCCACCGTGTCGAACAGCTGGAAGAGCACGCCGGTGAAGACGACCTGGACGATGGCGAACATGACCAGCAGCGGCATGGTCTTCTCGGCGGTCTTGACCAGCGCGGAGATGATCAGGCCGAACATCATCGAGGTGAAGCCGAGCGCGATGATCGCCAGCGCCATCTCGATCGCCGGGACCTTCGCCACCAGGAGACCCTCGTCCGGCATGTTCCGGGTCGAGAAGCCGATCGCCGCGATGATCACGCCCTGGAAGGCCGTGACCACCCCGAGCACGATCACCTTGGACATCAGATACGCCGACCGCGACAGGCCGGTGGCCCGTTCGCGCTCGTAGATGACGCGTTCCTTGATGAGCTCACGGACCGAGTTGGCGGCGCCCGAGAAGCACATACCGACCGCGAGGATCAGCATGATCGTGCTCGCGTCGCGGTTGGTGCGGTGTCTGTTCAGCGGACCGTAGCCGAGGCCGTAGTCGCTGGGGATCAGCATCGAGACCACACCGAGCACCGCGGGCAGGATCAGCATCAGCCCGAGGAAACCGCGGTCGGAGGCGAGCACCGAGACATAGCGGCGCATCAGCGTCCACAGCTGTGAGCCCCAGCTCTGGGACTTCTGTATCCGGGCCGGCGGCACCTGGACATTGACCGACTGCGGGGCGACGGCGTCGATGTCGGCGGCGTACATCTGGTAGTGCGGGGAGCCGCGCCAGCGCCCCATCCAGTCGTAGTCGCGGTAGTTCTCGAACGCCGAGAAGACATCCGCCCAGGAGTCGTACTGGAAGAAGTTGAGCGCCTCGTCCGGCGGGCCGAAGTAGGCCACGCCGCCGCCCGGGGCCATCACCAGCAGCTTGTCGCAGATCCCGAGTTCGGCCACCGAGTGCGTGACGACCAGGACCGTACGGCCGTCGTCCGCGAGGCCGCGCAGCAGCTGCATGACATCGCGGTCCATGCCCGGGTCGAGTCCGGAGGTCGGCTCGTCCAGGAAGATCAGTGACGGCTTGGTGAGCAGCTCCAGGGCGACCGACACCCGCTTGCGCTGACCACCGGAGAGCGAGGTGACCCGCTTGTCCTTGTGGATGTCGAGCTTGAGCTCGCGCAGCACCTCGTCGATCCGGGCCTCGCGCTCGGACTCCGCGGTGTCGCCGGGGAAGCGGAGCTTGGCGGCGTAGCGCAGCGCCTTTTGGACGGTCAGCTCCTTGTGCAGGATGTCGTCCTGCGGGACCAGGCCGATGCGCTGACGCAGTTCGGCGAACTGCTTGTAGAGGTTCCGGTTGTCGTAGAGGACATCGCCCTGGTTGGCGGGCCGATAGCCGGTCAGCGCCTTGAGGAGGGTCGACTTACCGGAGCCCGAGGGGCCGATGACCGCGATCAGCGACTTCTCCGGGACGCCGAAGGAGACGTCCTTGAGGATCTGCTTGCCGCCGTCGACGGTGACGGTCAGATGGCGGGCCGAGAAGGAGACCTCGCCGGTGTCGACGAACTCCTCCAGGCGGTCGCCGACCAGCCGGAACGTGGAGTGACCGACGCCGATGATGTCGTTCGGGCCGACCGGCGCCTTGCCGGACTTGGGGACCGGCTGGCCGTTGACGTAGGTGCCGTTGTGGCTGCCGAGGTCATGGATCTCGAAGCGGCCGTCGGGGGTGGCGCGGAACTCGGCGTGGTGGCGGGAGACCTGGAGGTCGGAGACGACCAGCTCGTTCTCCAGCGCACGGCCGATGCGCATCACCCGGCCCATGTCCAGACGGTGGAAGGTGGTCGGGCTGCGGTCGCCGCGGGCCGGTCCGCCCGCCTGCTGCGCGGGGCGCTCCTGCTGCGGGCGAGCCTGCTGTGGGGGCACGGCCTGCTGTGCGTGCTGAGGCTGCTGCGCCTGCTGGGGCGGGAGGTAGGGCGGCTGCTGGGCCTGCGGCGGCGCCTGCCAGCCCTGCTGGGCGGGTGGCTGGTGCGCGGGCGGCTGCTGGGCCGGCTGGTGCGCGGGGGGTGCCTGCCAGCCCTGCGCGGCCTGCTGCTGCGGCGCGCTGAAGGCGTCGGCGGCCGGGGCCGACAGGGTCACCCGGGGGCCGTCGGTGGCATTGCCCAGATGCACGGTCGAGCCGGGGCCGATCTCCATCTGGTGGATCCGCTGGCCCTGGGCGTAGGTGCCGTTGGTGCTGCCCTGGTCTTCGATGATCCAGCTGCGGCCGGCCCATCTCACGGTGGCGTGCCGCCAGGAGACCCTGGCGTCGTCGAGCACCATGTCGCCCTGCGGATCACGGCCCACGTTGTAGGACCGGGACGGGTCGAGCGTCCAGGTCCTTCCGTTCAATTCGAGTACGAGTTCAGGCACTCCACGCCCCATTACATAGTCCCCCGAGTGACGCCCTGTATGGGAAGTCCAGGGTTGCGAACATCGTGAGGAACTATTTCAGGCTCGGCCCACCGACCGGAAACCGGGACGGGACCGGGGTGCAAGGAGTTCGCGCCGGTGCGCCAAACGCTCCCGGAGCACGGGAAGAACCCATGGATGGGCAGAGATCATCGGATACCGGGTGTTACGGACGGACCCGGCTGCGGCGGGGAGCGGCGGCGGCCGCCGAGTACGCCATGCACGTCCGCCCCGGAGGCCGCATGATGGGATGAAGCGGACGAATACCCGAGCGGCAGCGCGGCCCGCCGCGGTCGCGCTCCCTCGGCCTGTCGAACGCTCCGGCCCGGCACGGTCGTTGGCATGCCGAGCGGATGCCCTGGCCAACGGCCCGGGGCGGGCCGGACACGACTCCATAACGATCGACGGCGGAGGCCGGGGCCGGGAGCCACGGGGTGCGGGCGCGAGGAACGGGGCCGCGCCGGTCCGAACCCCGGACACCCGTACGGCCCCGCCCGCCCGGCGGCTACCGTAAGGGCACCATGAGCGCATCGCAGACCCCGCCTGCCACCGCCGTACCGGGCGATGACGTACCGACCCTCCTCGTGAAGATCTTCGGGAAGGACCGGCCCGGCATCACCGCAGGCCTCTTCGACACCCTGGCTGCCTACTCCGTCGACGTCGTGGACATCGAACAGGTGGTGACCCGGGGACGCATCACACTGTGCGCACTGGTCACCGCCCCCTCCCCCGCTCAGGGCGGCTCCGGCTCCGCCGAGGGCGACCTGCGGGCCACCGTGCACAGCTGGGCCGAGTCCCTGAACCTCCAGGCGGAGATCATCTCCGGCCGGGGTGACAACCGTCCGCGCGGCACCGGACGTTCGCACGTCACCGTGCTGGGGCATCCGCTCACGGCCGAGTCGGCGGCCGCGATCGCCGCCGCCATAACGTCCACCGGCGGCAACATCGACCGCATCTTCCGGCTCGCCAAGTATCCGGTGACGGCCGTCGAGTTCGCGGTCTCCGGTGCGGCGACCGAGGCGCTGCGCAGTGTGCTGGCGCCCGAGGCCGCACAGCTCGGCGTGGATGTCGCCGTAGTGGCGGCCGGGCTCCAGCGCCGGGCACAGCGGCTGGTCGTCATGGACGTCGACTCGACGCTCATCCAGGACGAGGTCATCGAGCTGTTCGCGGCACACGCCGGCTGTGAGGCCGAGGTCGCCGAGGTCACCACCGCCGCGATGCGCGGAGAGCTGGACTTCGAGCAGTCGCTGCACGCCCGGGTCGAGCTGCTCGGCGGGCTCGACGCCTCCGTGGTCGACGCCGTACGCAAGGAGGTGCGGCTCACCCCCGGGGCCCGCACCCTGGTCCGGACCCTCAAGCGGCTCGGCTATCAAGTCGGCGTCGTCTCGGGCGGTTTCACCCAGGTCACCGATGCGCTCAAGGAGGAGCTGGGGCTGGACTTCGCCTCCGCCAACACCCTGGAGATCGTCGACGGCAAGCTCACCGGGCGGGTCACCGGCCCCATCGTGGACCGGGCCGGCAAGGCCCGGCTGCTGCGCGACTTCGCGCAGCAGGCCGGGGTGCCGCTCGCACAGACCGTGGCGATCGGCGACGGCGCCAACGACCTCGACATGCTCAACGCGGCCGGGCTCGGTGTCGCCTTCAACGCCAAGCCGGTGGTGCGGGAGGCGGCGCACACCGCGGTGAACGTGCCGTTCCTGGACACCGTGCTGTACCTGCTGGGCATCACCCGCGACGAGGTCGAGGCGGCCGACACCCACGTCGGGTGACCGCAGGGCCGCTGCCCGCACGGGCACGGCCACATCCGGCAGGGCCAGATCCGGCACGACCGCGCCCGGCACGACCAGACCCGGCACGGCCCGGCGGGAACCCGTCCTTGGGCCGGCGGGAACCCGTCCTTGGCACATCCGAGGGCCCCGGCAGAAACCTCTGCCGGGGCCCTCGTCGTCTCCGCTCCCCGCGCGCACCGGGCGTGCGGAGGCACCGGGCTCAGTCGTGCGGCGTCCAGTACGCGACCAGCCGTCCGACGCCGTGCTCGACGGACTTCCAGGAGCCGTTGAAGGTCAGCACGGCCACCGAGGCGGTCGGGAAGCCGCTGCGGTTCATCCGCGGCAGCAGATCGCCATCGGCCTCACCGGAGAGGGCGTCCGCGAGGGCGTGCACACCGGGGTTGTGCCCGACCAGCAGCAGGTCGTTCACCTCGTCGGAGGTCTCGTTCAGCAGGGCGATGAGCTCGCCGAGAGAGGCTTCGTAGATCCGCTCCTCGTAGACGGTCTTGGGGCGCTGCGGGAGTTCATGGACGGCGAGCTTCCATGTCTCGCGGGTCCGCACTGACGTCGAGCACAGGGTCAGATCAGGGGTGATCCCGGCTCCGGCCAGCCAGCGGCCGGCGACCGGGGCATCCGTGCGGCCGCGGCCGGCGAGCGGACGCTCATGGTCGCTGCTGTCCGACCATTCGGCCTTGGCGTGTCGGAGGAGGACAATCCGGCGGGGTGTATCGGCGCTCATGCGTCCCAGCTTCGCACGAAAGGCGGCGCGGGGCGCGGGGTGTTGAAGCGCTCGTTCCGCAGGGTGGGACGCGGGCACGGCCGATCACCACGCAGCGCTGTGCGTGATCACCACGCGGCACCGTGCAGCAGCTGGACCAGGAAACGCAGCAGCGGAGCCAGGCCCTGCCCGCCGCTCGCGGCGCTCGCCTCGGGGGAGCCGACGACCAGCGCCAGCAGGGCTATGAAGGAGACCACCGGCAGGGCCAGCGCCCACCACGGCAGCCGCGTCCGCAAGCGGGACGCGCTTGGCGCGGGTGACCGGCGGAACACGGCGGACATGCGGATCGCCTCCGAGGTGCGTCGACGGGCGGCGCAACCGCGGACCGCGGCGCGCCCACCGCTGTCTGCGGTGTACTTCGACGCTACGGATCACCGGCGGCCGTTCCTACCCGGGAAGCCACCCACTTGCCCCTGATGCCTGCCCCCTAGGGGACGGTGGGGCCTTCCCCACCCCGGGGCCGCGGGATCCTGGCCCCGGCCCGGTAGGCGCGACTGCGATGACCAGCCCTAGGGCGCGACCACGCTCGCGATGATCGCGACGACGACGGTCACGCCGAGCATGGCGCCCAGGACGAGGAGCAGCTTCTTCTGTCCGCCCTGCGGATTCGGTTCGAGCACTGGCATGGCCCCAGTGTCGCACTCACACCTCGTCCTCGATCCGCCGGTCCCGGCCGGCCAGCACGCCCACCGCGATCTGCGGCACCATGAGCCCGGCCATCAGGGCGATCGGCAGCCCCCAGCCGCCGCTGTGCTGGTAGAGCGTGCCGACCAGCAGCGGTCCGGGGATGGAGATCAGATAGCCGACGCTCTGGGCGAAGGCCGAGAGCTTGACGACACCGGCGGAGCTGGTCGAGCGCATCCCGATCATCGTCAGGGCCAGCGGGAAGGCGCAGTTGGAGATGCCCATCAGCAGCGCCCAGGCCCAGGCGCCGGCGGCCGGTGCCAGCCACAGCCCGGCGTAGCCGGCCAGGCCGCAGAGGCCGAGCAGCACCGCGAGCGGGCCCTGGTGCCGCATCCGGGCCGCGAGCCGTGGCAGGACGAAGGAGAGCGGCACGCCCATCGCCATGGTGACGGCGAGCAGCACCCCCGCGGTACCGGCCGAGACCCCGGCGTCGCGGAAGATCTGCGGCATCCAGCCCATGGTGATGTACGCGGCGGTGGCCTGGAGACCGAAGAAGACGGCCAGCGCCCAGGCGGTCGGCGACGCGGTGATCCGCACCGGGGCTTCCGCGGGCCGCGCCGCGGTGGAACCGGCCGCTCCGGCGGCGGCCCGGCGCTGCCGCACCACCACGAGCCAGGGCAGCACGGCGACCGCGGCGAGCGCCCCCCACACCGCCAGGCCGGTCCGCCAACTGCCGCCCAGCGCCCCCGTCATGGGGACGGTGAGCGCCGCGGCGAGCGAGGTACCCAGGGCCAGTGCCATGGAGTAGAGCCCGGTCATCGGGCCGACCCGGCTCGGGAACCAGCTCTTGATGACGACCGGCATCAGGACATTGCTGACCGCGATTCCGGCCAAGGCGAGCGCGCTGGCGGCGAGGAACCCGCCGGTGCCGCCCGCGTACGGGCGCGCCACCACGCCCACGGTGATCGCGACCATGCCGGTGCAGACGACCGCGCCGGGCCCCCAGCGCCGGGCCAGCCGGGGTGCGGCGATACCGAAGGCGGCGAAGCACAGGGCGGGGACGGAGGTCAGCAGCCCGGCGACGGTGCCGCTCATGCCGAGGCCGTCCCGGACCTCCTCCAGGAGGGCGCCGAGGCTGGTGATGGCCGGGCGGAGGTTGAGCGCGGCGAGGACGAGACCGGCGATCACGAGGCGCGGCAGCCAGCGGCCGGCCGGCCCGTTCGCGGGGGCGGCTCCGTCGCCCGGCTGCGGGTGTTCCGGTCCGGCAGCCGGCTGGTCGGTGGAGGTCGTACGGGGCCCGGCGGCGGGGCCGAGGGTCGCGAGGTCGTCGTCTGCCATAGGCCCATCATAGAATCATGGGATGAATCCCTGTCCAACCGATGCAGCCGATGCCGATAGCCTCTGCTGTCCCGGGCGGCGCCGGGAGCCGACAGGGTCCGGCGGGCGCCGCACCACCGCCGTCCGTCCGCCTCTTCCCCCGGAGCGCAGCCATGCCTCTGACCTCGCCCCGCCGGTCCGCGCTGGCGGACCAGGTGATCGCGCAGCTGCGCGCCCAGATCACGTCCGGCGAGTGGCCGATGGGATCCCGTATCCCGACCGAACCGGAACTCGTCGAGCAGCTCGGGGTGGCCCGCAACACCGTCCGTGAGGCCGTCCGGGCGCTGGCCCACAACGGGCTGCTGGACATCCGCCAGGGTTCGGGCACCTACGTGGTGGCCACCAGTGAGCTGGCCGGGGTGATGAACCGCCGGTTCGCGGCGGCCGAGCCCGGTCACGTCGCCGAACTGCGCAGCGCCCTGGAGGCATCGGCCGCCCGGCTCGCCGCGGAGCGCCGCACCGCACAGGACCTGCGGCAGATCGACGCCCTACTGGAGCGGCGCGAGCGGGCCTGGGAATCCGGTGCGGCCGAGGCCTTCGTGGAGGCGGACGCGAATCTGCACATGGCGATCGTGTCGGCCTCCCACAACGAGGTGCTGGCCGAGATCTACGCCGACCTCGGGGGCGTGCTGCGGGACTTCCTGCGGGCCGACGTGGGCGAGGAGCTGCGGCCCGAGGCACACATGGACCATGCCCGACTGGTGGAGGCGATCCGCGCGGGCGACGCCGACCGGGCCGCCGCCGAGGCCAGCGCGCACCCCTTCGGCTGCCGGCTGACGGTACCGGGGCGCTGAGCAGTACCGGCCGGGGCCTTGAGCCGTACCAGCCGGGGCCCTGAGGGGAGGGTCGAACAGTTCCCGTAGGGGATGCCGGCGCCCCCTGCGGGGCCACAACGGGACGGGCGGGGGTCGTATTCCCGCAGCGGGCGGACCGGGGCGGTATTCCCCCGGCGGGCAGGGGCGATGGCACTCCCACAGCGGGCAGGCGCAGATGGCATCCCCCCGCCGCACACACGTACTGCCCGCCCCAGCGCACCGGGACGGGCAGTACGGAGGAAACGTGGGGCGTCAGGCGCCCATCATGTGCACGCCGCCGTCGACGTGCACGATCTCGCCCGTCGTCCGCGGGAAGAAGTCGGAGAGCATGCCGACGACACCGCGGCCGGCCGGCTCCGGGTCGGCCAGGTCCCAGCCGATCGGGGCGCGGTGGTTCCACACGTCCGCCAGCTCCTCGAAGCCGGGGATGGACTTGGCGGCCATCGACTTGATCGGGCCGGCCGAGACCAGGTTGCAGCGGATGTTCTTGGGGCCCAGGTCACGCGCCAGGTAGCGGTTGGTGCTCTCCAGCGCCGCCTTGGCCACGCCCATCCAGTCGTACTTCGGCCAGGCGATCTGCGCGTCGAAGGTGAGGCCGACGACCGCGCCGCCGTGCTCCATGAGCGGCAGGCAGGCCATCGTCAGCGACTTGTAGGAGTACGCCGAGACCTGGACCGCGGTGCCCACGTCGGACCACTCGGCCTCCAGGAAGTTGAAGGCGCCCTGCGGGCCGAAGGCGATGGAGTGCACGATGCCGTCGAGGCGGGCGCCCTCACCCTGGTGCTCGCGGATCTTGTCGGCCAGGCCGTCCAGGTGCTCCTGGTTGGTGACGTCCAGCTCGATGACCGGGGCGGGCTTGGGCAGCCGCTTGGCGATCCGTTCCACGAGGGAGAGCCGGCCGAAGCCCGTGAGGATGACCTCGGCGCCCTCGTTCTGGGCGACCTTGGCCGCCTGGAACGCGATCGACGACTCGGTCAGGACACCCGTGACGAGGATGCGCTTGCCTGCGAGGATTCCACTCATGCTGATCAGTGACCCATGCCCAATCCGCCGTCGACAGGAATGACGGCTCCGGTGATGTACGCGGCCTCGTCGGAGGCCAGGAAGCGGACCGAGGCGGCGATCTCCTCGGGCTGCGCATACCGCGCGAGCGGTACCTGCTTGACGATGCCCTCCCGCTGCTCTTCGGTGAGCACCCGGGTCATGTCGGTGTCGACGAAGCCGGGGGCGACGACGTTGACGGTGATGTTGCGGCTGCCCAGCTCCCGGGCGAGCGAGCGGGCGAAGCCCACCAGGCCGGCCTTGGAGGCGGCGTAGTTCGCCTGGCCCGGCGCGCCCATCAGGCCCACCACGGACGAGATCAGCACGACCCGGCCCTTGCGGGCCCGCAGCATCGCGCGGTTGGCGCGCTTGACCACCCGGAACGTGCCGGTGAGGTTGGTCTCCAGGACCGAGGTGAAGTCCTCCTCGGACATCCGCATCAGCAGCTGGTCACGGGTGACGCCGGCGTTGGCCACCAGCACCTCGACCGGACCCTGCTTCTCCTCGATCTCCTTGTACGCCTGCTCGACCTGCTCGTTGTCCGTGATGTCGCACTTCACGGCCAAAAATCCCGCGGGGGGCTCGCCCGAGCGGTAGGTGATGGCGACCTTGTCGCCTGCCTCGGCGAAGGCACGGGCAATGGCGAGGCCGATGCCGCGGTTACCTCCGGTGACCAGAACCGAGCGGCTCAAGAGATCACCCTTTCCGTTTCCTGTCCGTCCAGCGTTTCGATACGAAACTATCGGTCACGGAGCACTTCCGGGGAATCGAGCACGGACAGGCGCGTGCGCCGGTCCCTGTCGGGTCTCCACAGAACCACGGCGGAATCCCGTACGGCGACGGCCCCCGCCGGCCGTGTCGCCACGGCCCCCGCCGCCCGCGCCACCCCGGCCGGCGGCACGGCGCGGCACCCCGGTGCACTCTGGGCCACGGGCCCGCCACAGGGCATGATGCAGGCGCCGACCACGGGAGGAATCCTTGCCTGCACCCCATGCCGTTGACGAGACATTCCTGGCGCTGCCACGGCACGCGCTGGCCGATGCCGCGCTGGCCCGCGCCCGCGCGCTGGGCGCCGACCACGCGGACTTCCGCCTGGAGCGGATCCGCAGCGCGTCCTGGCGGCTGCGGGACGCCCGTACGTCCGGGACCTCGGACACCACCGACCTGGGGTACGCGGTGCGGGTGGTGCACGGCGGCGCCTGGGGGTTCGCGTCCGGGGTGGATCTGACGATGGACGCGGCGGCGCGGGTGGCCGCGCAGGCGGTGGCGATGGCGAAGCTGTCGGCGAAGGTCATCCGGGCTGCGGGCTCCGACGAGAGAGTCGAGCTGGCGGCGGAGCCCGCGCATCCGGACCGCACCTGGGTCTCCTCGTACGAGATCAACCCCTTCGACGTCCCGGACACCGACAAGACCGGGCTGCTGGCGGAGTGGAGCGCGCGGCTGCTGGCCGCCGAGGGCGTGGCCCATGCGGATGCCTCGCTGCTGACCGTCCAGGAGAACAAGTTCTACGCGGACACCGCGGGCACCAGCACCACCCAGCAGCGGGTACGGCTGCATCCGCAGCTCACCGCGGTCGCGGTGGACCCGGCGAGCGGTGACTTCGACTCGATGCGCACCCTGGCCCCGCCGGTCGGGCGCGGCTGGGAGTATCTGACCGGCGGCCACTACGACTGGGACGGCGAGCTGGCCCGTATCCCGGAGCACCTGGCCGAGAAGATGCAGGCACCGACCGTCGAGGCCGGTGCGTACGACCTGGTGGTGGATCCGTCCAACCTCTGGCTGACGATCCATGAGTCGATCGGGCACGCCACCGAGCTGGACCGGGCGCTGGGCTACGAGGCGGCGTACGCGGGGACCTCGTTCGCGACCTTCGACCAGCTCGGGAAGCTGGCGTACGGCTCCGCGCTGATGAATGTGACGGGCGACCGGACCGCCGAGCACGGGCTCGCCACGATCGGCTACGACGACGAGGGGGTGGCCGCCCAGTCCTGGGACCTGGTCAAGGACGGCACCCTGGTCGGCTATCAACTCGACCGCAGGATCGCCGCGTTGACGGGCTTCCCGCGCTCCAACGGCTGTGCGTACGCGGACTCCCCCGGCCATGTGCCGGTCCAGCGGATGGCGAATGTCTCGCTCCGGCCGGCGGCGGACGGACCGTCCACGGAGGAGCTGATCGCCGGGGTGGACCGCGGCATCTATGTCATCGGCGACCGCTCGTGGTCCATCGACATGCAGCGGTACAACTTCCAGTTCACCCAGCAACGGGCCTATGCGATCCGGAACGGCCGTCTGTGCGGGCAGCTGCGGGACGTCGCCTATCAGGCGACCACCACCGACTTCTGGGGATCGATGACCGCGGTCGGCGGCCCGCAGACCTATGTACTGGGCGGCGCCTTCAACTGCGGCAAGGCCCAGCCGGGCCAGGTCGCCGCCGTCTCACACGGCTGCCCCTCCGCTCTCTTCCAGGGCGTGAACATCCTCAACACGACGCAGGAGGCCGGTCGATGAGCCGCCACCACGGAGCCGGCCGGGGGTCCGGGGGTCGCCCCCCGGGAAAGCACAGTCTCAACACGACGCAGGAGGCCGGTCGATGAGCGCGCGCAGGTCGCGTACGAATACGCCGCACGAGATCGTCGAGCGGGTGCTGGAGCTCTCCCGGACCGACGGCTGTGTGGTCATCGCCGATGAGCACTCCAGCGCCAATCTGCGGTGGGCGGGCAATGCGCTCACCACCAATGGCGTCACCCGGGGCCGCACCCTGACGGTGGTGGCGACCGTGGACGGCGGGCAGGGCGCCGCGTCGGGTGTCGTCTCACGCTCGGCGGTGACCGCGGACGACCTGGAGCCGCTGGTCCGGGCCGCCGAGGCGGCCGCCCGGGAGGCCGGGCCCGCCGAGGACGCGCAGCCGCTGGTCGGTGGCGAGAAGGCGTCCGCCGACTTCACCGAGGCGCCCGCCGAGACCTCCTCGGAGGTGTTCGCGGCGTTCGCGCCGGCGCTCGGCGAGTCCTTCCGGCAGGCCCGCTCCGGTGGCCGGGAGCTGTACGGCTTCGCCCACCACGAGGTCGTCTCGTCGTATCTGGGCACCTCGACCGGGCTGCGGCTGCGGCACGACCAGCCCACCGGGACGCTGGAGCTGAACGCCAAGTCAGCGGGTTCCGGCGAGTCCGTACCCCGCTCGGCCTGGGCCGGCCGGGCGACCCGCGACTTCACCGATGTCGACCCGCGGGAGCTGGACGGCGAGCTGAGCCGGCGGCTGGGCTGGGCCGGGCGGCGCATCGAGCTGCCGGCCGGCCGGTACCAGACGCTGCTGCCGCCGACCGCCGTCGCCGACCTGCTGATCTACCAGATGTGGTCGTCGGGGGCCCGGGACGCCGCCGAGGGCCGTACGGTCTTCTCCCGGCCGGGGGACGGCGAGGAGCGGCCGGGGGCGGGCACCCGGCTGGGCGAGCGGCTCAGTGAGCTGCCGCTGACGCTGCGCAGCGACCCGGGGGCGCCGGGTCTGGAGTGCGCACCGTTCGTCCTGGCGCACTCCTCCGGCGACGATGCCTCGGTCTTCGACAACGGGCTGCCGCTGACGGCCACCGACTGGATCCGCGAGGGGGTGCTGCACCGGCTGCCGACCACCCGGCACAGTGCCGGGCTGACCGGCCTGCCGGTGGCCCCGGCCATCGACAACCTCCTTCTGGAGGGCGGTGGTTCGCGCTCGCTGGACGAGATGGTGGCGGCGGCCGGCCATGACGGTCCCGCGCTGCTGCTGACCTGCCTGTGGTACATCCGCGAGGTGGATCCGGCGACGCTGCTGCTGACCGGGCTGACCCGGGACGGGGTCTATCTGGTGGAGAACGGCGAGGTGGTCGGCGAGGTCAACAACTTCCGGTTCAACGAGTCGCCGGTGGATCTGCTGTCCCGGGCGGTGGAGGCGGGCCGTACGGAGCGGACCCTGCCGCGCGAGTGGGGCGACTACTTCACCCGGGCGGCGATGCCGGCGCTGCGGATCCCGGACTTCAACATGAGCTCGGTCAGCCGCGGGGTGTGAGGCAGGTGTGCGCCCGGCCCGTCACGGCGGGCCGGGCGGGCGGACGGCGCGGGAGTGTCGTACGGGGCTAATAGACTGTCCGCTTGTCCTCCCCTCGGGGAACCACGATCGATCAGGAACGCCATGACACGCCTCGGCGAATCCGTCGCCCGCGCCAGCACTCTGCTCTCCTCCGACCTCTCCTCGGACGCCACGGTCCAGGAGCTGCTCAAGGAGACGGGCGCGCGGCGCTATCTGGATCTGACGGACCTGCCCGCCAAGGAGCAGGCCGAGCTGATCGCGGCCCGTACGGTCGAGGTCCTGCCGGGCGTGGAGAAGCTGGCCGAGCGGATCGAGGAGCGCCGGGCGGCCGGCCAGGGTCTGCACATCAAGCTGGGTATCGACCCGACGGCGACCGATGTGCACCTCGGGCATGCGGTGCCGCTGATCATCCTGAGCCGGTTCCAGCGGCTGGGCCATGACGTCACACTGATCATCGGTGACTTCACCGCCAAGATCGGCGACCCGTCGGGCCGTACGGCCGAGCGCCCGCCGCTGACCGACGCGGACATCGCGCAGAACCTCGCCACGTACCGCGAACAGGTCCGTCCCTTCTTCGACTTCGAGAAGGTCAGCTTCCGGCAGAACAGCGAGTGGCTGGCGCCGTACACCTTCCCGGAGCTGCTCGCGCTGCTCGCGCAGGTGCCGGCCTCGCAGCTGCTCCAGCGCGAGGACTTCCGCAACCGGCTGGCGGCCGGGTCCGGTCTGACCATGACGGAGCTGCTGTACCCCATCGCGCAGGGCCTGGACTCGGTGGCGCTGGAGTGCGATGTGGAGCTGGGCGGCTCCGACCAGCTGCTGAATCTTCAGATGGGCCGCAAGCTGATGGAGCTGCGCGGGCAGCGGCCGCAGCTGGTGGTGACCATGCCGCTGATCGAGGGCACGGACGGCACCGGCGCCAAGATGTCCAAGTCCAAGGGCAATTACGTCGGGCTGAGCGCGCCGGCCGACGATGTCTTCGGCAAGATCATGTCGGTGCCGGACCGGCTGATGGAGCCGTACCTGAGGGCCTGGACGGAGTGGACCGACGAGGAGATCGCGCTCGTCCTGGGCCGGGTCGCGGACCGCTCGATGCACCCGATGGACCTCAAGAAGGTGCTCGCGGGCGAGGTCGTGGCCGCGCTGTACGGGCTGGACGCGGCGATGGCGGCGCGGGCCGGTTTCGTGGCGCAGTTCTCCAAGAAGTCGTTCTCCGATGTGGAGTCGCTGCCGTCCGTGGATGTCGCGGCGCACGGCGCGGAGACGGTGGCGGCGGTGCTGACGACGGTGCTGGAGTTCACCCCGAGCGCCTCAGCGGCGCGGCGGCTGGCCAAGCAGAACGCGCTGCGGCTGGTCGTGGAGGGCGAGGGCGGCCAGCAGGCCGTGGTCCTGGCGGAGGCCGACGCGGCCCGGCCGCTGGGCGAGGTGCTGGCCGAGAAGCTGGCGGACGCCCCCGGTGTCGCGTACCTGAAGGCGGGCCGGAAGCTGGCCCAGCTCGAAGGGCGCTGAGACGGCGGACACCACGGGCGGCCGGTGCGCGGAGTGCGCGCCGGCCGCCCGTGGCGTGAGTCGGCTGGTCGGTGCCGTTCGGATCAGCCCGTACCGATCCTCGACACGCCCTAGGTCACGTGTTTCTTGCGGCTCCGCATGGAGACCCAGAGGCGGTCGCCGACGGCGACGATGAAGACCGCGCCGACCAGTTGCAGCAGATGCCGGATCCAGTCGATGCCCTTGGTGTCGGCGACCCCGATGCCCGTGGCCAGCCAGTTGCCGAGCACGCTGCCCAGCATGCCGAAGATCACGGTCAGCCAGAGCGGGATCTGCTGCTTGCCCGGGATGATGGCCTTCGCGATCAGGCCCAGCACCAGGCCCACGATGATGGCCCACAACCACGTCATGTCGACTCCTCCTGCGGCGCGGTGCAGATGACGGTCGCTCCGTCAGTGTCGCCCCGCATCGACTACGGCGCACGCCGGAGCCGGTGGTACGCACGGTGGCCCGGCCGACCCGGGCGCAGCGTGGCACGACCCGGTCTCGAAGGCGGCGCAGTCGCGGCGTACCGTGGAAAGCGACCGGATACCGGGGAGAATCCGGCATGACTGACCAGGTGGTGGAGCGTGATGCGGAAGCAGAGCAGCAGCCAGACCTTCCGGATCACGGGGGCCCGGCAGGGGTTGTCCGAGGACGTCCGCGGGCGGCAGCGCCGGTATGTGATCTCGATGGCGGTGCGGACGGTGGCCGTGGTGCTGACCGTCGTGCTGTGGAACATCGAGCGGCCGGTGGCCATCGCGACATTGGTACTGGGCCTGACGCTCCCCTATATCGCGGTCGTCATCGCCAACGCGGGCCGGGAGAACGCCCCTTCGCTCCCGAAGACGTTCGTCGCGGGCCCGACCAGGCCGATGCTGAAGCCGGGCGCCTCCGACACCCCCGCGGAGTCCGTTCCGGAGCGTCCGGCGGCGGGCGCTTCCGGGCCGCAACACGACCCCAGCTGATCATCTCGCGGTCTGCAAAGCTCAAGAAAAGCTCAGATCAATCATGGAGTTCCGGTGCACTCCGCACCATCCCCCGTGACATACTGCGTACGCGCTCCGCATCCCCCGTCGGAGCGACAGACCGACGCCGGGCGGCTCCCCCCGTGGCTGCCCGGCGTCGTCATGTCCGCAGGGCCTGCGGGCGGGAGCGCCGGGCCGGGGCCGGGGGGCCAGGACGTAGGGTTGAGGCCGTGAACTCCCCGAATCCCCAGGACTCCGCCGACAGCGCCGTCATCTGCTCCGCGAAGGGCTGCCGCGCCGCGGCCGTATGGGTGCTCGCCTGGAACAACCCGAAGCTGCACACTCCGGACCGGCGCAAGACCTGGCTGGCGTGCGAGGAGCACCGGGAGCATCTGTCGCAGTTCCTCGGGGTGCGCGGCTTTCTGAAGGATGTCGTGACGCTCGCGGAGTGGGAGGCCTCGGCCGCCGGTCACTGAGGCCGGGCCGGCTCAGCCGCCGATCGCGGACATCGGGCGCTCCGGCTGGAGGAACGACGGGTCGTCGAGACCGGAGCCCGCCTTCTTTCCCCACATCGCGGTCTTCCATATCCGGGCGATCTCGTCATCGGGGGCTTCGGAGCGCAGGGCGGTGCGCAGGTCCGTCTCCTCGGTGGCGAACAGGCACGTACGGACCTGGCCGTCGGCGGTCAGGCGGGTGCGGTCGCAGGCCCGGCAGAACGGGCGGGTGACCGACGCGATCACTCCGACGCGGTGCGGGCCGCCGTCGACGATCCAGCGCTCGGCGGGCGCGGCGCCGCGCTCCTCCTGGCCCTCGGGGGTGAGCGTGAAGCGGGTACGCAGCGAGGCGAGGATGTCGCCCGCGGTGATCATGCCGTCGCGCTTCCAGCCGTGCTGGGCATCCAGCGGCATCTGCTCGATGAAGCGGAGCTCGTAGTCGTGGGCGATCGCCCAGGCCAGCAGGTCGGGGGCCTCGTCGTCATTGAGGCCCGGCATCAGGACGGTGTTGACCTTGACCGGTGTGAGACCGGCGTCGCGGGCCGCCTCCAGGCCGCGGAGGACGTCCTCGTGCCGCTTGCGGCGGGTCATGGCCTGGAAGACCTCCGGCCGGAGGGTGTCGAGGGAGACATTGACGCGGTCCAGGCCGGCGTCGCGGAGGGCGGCGGCGGTGCGCTGGAGGCCGATGCCGTTGGTGGTCAGCGACATCTGGGGGCGCGGTTCGAGGGCGGCGACGCGCTCGACGATGCCGGTCAGACCGGGGCGGAGCAGCGGCTCACCGCCGGTGAAGCGGACCTCGTCGATGCCCAGGTCGCGCACCGCGATGGTGATCAGCCGGACGATCTCGTCGTCGGTGAGCAGATCGGGCTTGGCCAGCCACTGGAGGCCCTCCTCCGGCATGCAGTAAGTGCACCGCAGATTGCACCGGTCGGTGAGCGAAACGCGCAGGTCGGTGGC
Organism: Streptomyces sp. bgisy130; assembly: GCF_057708345.1. NCBI lineage: Bacteria > Bacillati > Actinomycetota > Actinomycetes > Kitasatosporales > Streptomycetaceae > Streptomyces > Streptomyces sp. bgisy130. The sequence continues at coordinate 27,336 of NZ_JBYISA010000042.1, read as the reverse complement.
CACGCGGCCGTACGTGTCGATGAGCACTGGGCCCCCTCCCCAAGAGTGATGGCTCGGTACCTGTCCTTCGGTGGATCAGTACGTCTTCGAGCCTACGCGATGGGTGTGACAGCGAGCAGAGATGAGAAGCACGAGGTGGGTGGGGGTGGTGTCGTAGATCTCTACGACACCACCCCTGCCCGGACCTGTGTGGATGCCTCAGCCGGGCCGCGTCAGTGCGCGCCGGTCCCGGTCAGCGAGCGGACCTCCAGCTCGGCGTACTTCCGGGCGTCCGGCTCCTCCTTCGACAGCAGCGATCCCAGCCAGCCGAGCAGGAAGCCCAGCGGGATGGAGATCAGCCCCGGGTTCTCCAGCGGGAAGAAGCCGAAGTCCGCGCCGGGGAACATCGAGGTCTCCTTGCCGGAGACGACCGGGGAGAAGAGCACCAGGAAGACGGAGGAGGCGAGGCCCCCGTAGATGGACCACAGCGCGCCCTGGGTGGTGAAGCGCTTCCAGAACAGGCTGTAGAGGAGCGTCGGGAGGTTGGCGGAGGCGGCGACCGCGAAGGCGAGCGCCACCAGGCCGGCGACGTTCAGCCCGCGGGCGAAGACCCCCAGCACGATGGCGACCGCGCCGATGCCGACGGTCGCCCAGCGCGCCGCGCCGACCTCCTCCTTCTCGGTGGCCTTGCCCTTGCGGAGGACGTTGACGTACAGGTCGTGCGCGAAGGACGAGGACGAGGCGAGGGTGAGGCCGGCGACCACCGCGAGGATGGTGGCGAAGGCGACGGCCGAGATGACGGCGAGCAGGATGGCGCCGCCGGTGGAGCCGGGGCCGCCGCCGATCGCCTCGGCGAGGAGCGGGGCCGCGGTGTTGCCCGCCTTGTTGGAGGCGGTGATCGTCCCGGGCTTGATCAAGGCCGCGGCGCCGAAGCCCAGCGCGATGGTCATCAGGTAGAAGACGCCGATGATGCCGATCGCCCAGTTCACGGACTTACGGGCGGCCTTGGCGCTGGGGACCGTGTAGAAGCGGATGAGGATGTGCGGCAGGCCCGCGGTGCCCAGGACGAGGGCGAGGCCCAGCGAGATGAAGTCGATCTTCGAGGTGGCGGTGGCGCCGTACTTGAGGCCGGGCTCCAGGAAGGCGGCGCCCTTGCCGCTGTTCTCGGCGGCGGCGCCGAGCAGGTCGGAGAGGTTGAAGTGGAACTTGAGCGCCACCAGGAAGGTGATCAGCAGGGTGCCGGCGATCAGCAGCACGGCCTTGACCATCTGGACCCAGGTGGTGCCCTTCATGCCGCCGATGGTGACGTAGAGGATCATCACGATGCCGACGAGGACGACGACGAGGATCTTGCCCGCCTCGCTGGTGATGCCCAGGAGCAGGGTGACCAGGGCGCCCGCGCCGGCCATCTGGGCGAGCAGATAGAAGATCGAGACGATGATGGTGGAGGTGCCGGCGGCGGTACGGACCGGGCGCTGGCGCATCCGGTAGGCGAGGACGTCGCCCATGGTGAACCGGCCGGAGTTGCGCAGTGGTTCGGCGACCAGGAGCAGGGCGACGAGCCAGGCGACGAGGAAGCCGATGGAGTAGAGGAAGCCGTCGTAGCCGAAGAGGGCGATGGCGCCGGCGATGCCGAGGAAGGACGCGGCGGACATGTAGTCGCCGGAGATGGCCAGTCCGTTCTGGAACCCGCTGAACTGCCGGCCGCCGGCGTAGAAGTCCTCCGCGCCCTTGGTCTGCCGTCCCGCCCAGACCGTGATGCCGAGGGTGGCGGCGACGAAGACCGCGAAGAGGGTGATGATCAGGGCGCGGTGCTCACCCGCGCCGCCGGCCGCGAGTTGCTGCGCGAACGGCTGCTGGGTGAGGTTCATGCGTCGCCCTCCTTGTGGAGGGTGACGCCCTCCAGGCGGGACTTGATGGCCTCGGCCTTCGGGTCGAGCTTGGCGGCGGCGTGCCGGGAGTACCACCAGGCGATGAGGAAGGTCGTCACGAACTGGGCGATGCCGAGGACGAAGGCGACGTTGAGGTGGCCGGCGACCTTGGTGGCCATGAAGCCGCCGGCGTAGCTCGACAGCAGCACATATCCGAGGTACCAGAGCACGAAGGCGACGGTGAGCGGGAAGGCGAACGAGCGGTGTGCGTGGCGGAGTTCATCGAATTCCGCGCTCGACTGCACCTGGAGGTAGTCGGGCGGCTCATGCGTCCCCGGGTCGAGGGTCGGTGCGGCGCTCACGGGATCTCCTGACGCGAGGGGGCGGGTTCCCAGGGACCGGTCCGGGATCTGCGCGGGAGCACCCCGCCGGTCATAAGGCTCATATAAGTGAACTGGATCACGCATCGTAGAGGCGTGGCACACGATCCGACAGGGGGGTCGTTGGTTGAATCCCAGAAGAAGCCGGGGAATGCCCGCGCCGGCCGCCACCGCGCGCGGGGCGCTTCGTTGAGCCCGGTGTGAATCCGCCGCCCCAACAGGCCCCGCAGCCACCCGCTCCCCGTCGGCGCCCGTACGGCAGTGTCCGGCTGCCGGCGCCGCTCACCGTCCCCCCGTCGGAGCCCCGGCCGGGGACCGCCGCGGCCGCCCGCCGCTGGTACGGCCCGCGGATCGCGCTGCCCCCGCTGAGCATCACGACGCTGCGGCGCCCCGGCTGAGCGGGTCGCCGTCCGGATCAGGCCAAGATCGGCTGACCCTTCGTCAACTTGACCCCCGCGCCAGGTTTTTCGCCCCGATTTTTTGCGTTTCCATTGCTGCCCGCGAGTGATCGCCGATAGCTTCACGCTCATTGCACCCGCCCGTGCGCAAATCCGCGCCCGGGCGGTCTCACGGATGATGTGGAGTATCCATGGCACATCCCCGCTCAAGACGCATGCGGGCGCTGGCCGTACCGCTCGGACTGGCGCTGACGGCGTCGCTCGGATTCCTGCCGAACGCGGCCACCGCCGCACCCCAGGACTCCGCCCCGGCCGCAGCGGCCTCGGCCGACGGCCCGCTGCTCTCGTACGTCGTGAACACCACGCCCGGCCACACCACGGTCGGCAAGGTCAAGAAGGCGATAGCCCAGGCCGGCGGGAAGGTGGTCGTCGCCCATGAGCAGATAGGCGTGATCGTCGTCCACTCGGCCGACCCGCAGTTCGCCGCCACCGTGCGGACGGTGCCGGGCGTGCAGTCGGCGGGCGCGACCCGTACCGCGCCGCTCAAGGCGCAGGGCACCACCGACGTCGGCAAGCCGCAGAAGCTCGACCTGCCGAAGTCCCAGCTCAAGGCGGCCGGCCAGGCAGCGAAGGCCAATGGCGAGGAGCCGCTGGAACCGCTTCAGTGGGACCTGCCCGCCATCAAGGCCGACAAGGCCGCGAAGGTGAACCCGGGCAGCAAGAACGTCACCGTCGCGGTCATCGACACCGGCGTGGACGACACCCACCCCGACCTGAAGCCCAACTTCTCCGCGAAGCAGTCCGCCAACTGCGTGGGCGGCGTGGCCGATACCTCCAAGGGTGCCTGGCGCCCCTGGAACCCGGACGAGGACTACCACGGCACCCATGTCGCCGGCACGATCGCCGCGGCCCGTAACGGCGTCGGCGTGTCGGGCGTCGCCCCGGGCGTGAAGATCTCCGCCCTCAAGGTCAGCGAGCCGGAGACGAGCCTCTTCTACGCCGAGAGCGTGGTCTGCGCCTTCGTCTTCGCGGCCGACCACGGCGTCGAGGTCACCAACAACAGCTACTACGTCGACCCGTGGATGTTCAACTGCAAGGACGACGCCGACCAGGCCGCCATCATCGACGCGGTCGGCCGTGCGGCGAGCTACGCGCAGCGCAAGGGCGCGATCAATGTCGCGGCGGCGGGCAACTCCGCCATGGACCTGGGCGCCGCCCAGCTCACCGACACCTCCAGCCCGAACGACACCACCCCCGTCGAGCGCAAGGTCACCCCGAAGACCTGCTGGGACGTGCCCACCCAGCTGCCGGGCACGGTGACGGTCGCGGCGAGCGGCGTGCAGAAGCTCAAGTCGTACTACTCGAACTACGGCCTCAACCAGATCGATGTGGCCGCGCCGGGCGGTGACACGAGGCAGGTGCCCGAGCTGCCCGCCAAGAACGGCAACATCCTCTCCACCATGCCGGGCGGCGACTGGGCCTACCTGGCCGGCACCTCCATGGCCAGCCCGCATGTCGCGGGTGTCGCGGCGCTGCTCAAGAGCGCCCACCCGAAGTCCAGCCCGCAGGAGATCCAGTGGCTCCTCAAGGAGCAGGCGGACAACCCCGGCTGCCCCACGGGTGAGACGACCTGCACCGGCACCAAGCATGTCAACAGCCACTACGGCTACGGCATCGTCGATGCGCTGGACGCGGTGAAGAAGTAACTCCCGGGCCGGTGACGGCCGTTGCGGAAGAGGGCCGGGTGATCACCACCCGGCCCTCTTTCCTGCCTCCCGGGAGGGGAGCGGGCCCGTGGCCGGTCAGGCCGGGTCGCGGCCGAGGAAGGCCGCCAGCCGGTCCGTGGCGCCCGCGCCGGGCGGAGCGGGGCGCTCCGGGGCGAACGAGCTGCCCTCGGTACGCGGCGCCGCGCCATAGATCCGGCGTGCCGCGGCCAGGGTCTCCTCGGCGGCCTCTGGCGCCAGCCCGGTCGGCGCGCCGAGCGCCCGTGCCAAGTCCCAGCCGTGCGCGAGGAGTTCGACCACGACCTGTTGGACGATCATCGCGCCGGGCGCCTCATAGGGGCCGTAGGTGCGGTGCAGCATCCCGCTGCCGGTGAAGGCGGCGCGGGCGGCGTGCACCGAGTCCGCGAAGGCGGTGCGGTGGTCGTCGCCGAGGTGGTCGGCGGTGTGGTCGGCGCGCGGGGTGACCTCGGCGATCGAGGTGGCCATCAGGTTCTCCCACACCATGTGGTCGAGCAGCTCCCGTACGGTCCAGCCGGCGCACGGTGTCGGCAGCGCGAGGTCCTCGGGCCGTACGGCGGCGACCAGCGAGGCGACGTCCCGGGTCACCTGTGCGTAGGCGCGCAGCACCCGGTCCGGTTCGGTGCCGTCGAACGCGGAGCGGTCCAGCTCGTACGGGCCGGGGTGGGCGCGCAGAGCGGCCGTGGTCCAGGCACCGGCGGTGTCCCAGCGGGGCGGGGCGGGGCGGCCGGTGACCGTGCACAGCAGCTGCCAGTAGCGCTCGACCACCGGCTCGGCGGCGGTCTCCAGCTGCTCCAGCAGCCGGGCGCGGGCCGCCGGGCCGTCCTCGGTGGGCGGGTCGGCGGTGCCGGTCTGGGTGGGGAGCCAGGCGGCGACCAGTTCGGCGATGACGGGCTCGGCGGCCGGGGAGTCCGGCGCGATACCGGCCGCGACGGCCGCCTCACCGCGTACCCGCATCAACTCGGCGACCCGTATGGCTGCTTGCTCATCCGGAGCCCCCGGGGCGGGCGGCTCGCTCGGGGCGTCCGGCTCACCCGCCTGCGACTCCCCCGGAGCGCCCGGCTCTCCCGCCGCCTCCGCCGTGCGCGCGCTGTACTCGGCCAGCCGGCGCAGTGCCGCCCGTAGTTCCGGCTCGCGGACCAGGGCGGCCAGTTCGAGCCAGGCGCCGATCTGCTCGGGGGTGGGGTCGTCGGGCAGATCGGGGGTGGCGGCCAGCAGACCGCTGCGGTAGGCGGGGGCGTCCACCCCGTCGAGGGCGTCCTCGACGAAGTCCGTGATGATCAGGCGGCGTTCCCGGGCCGACAGACGGGCCAGTTCGGTCATGTACGGCAGCTCCTCTGCTGCGCTGCCCCGCGTGGCCACCGAGCGCAGCACCGCGGACTGGAGCCGCAGGGTGCGGATCTGCGCGTCCAGCGCGTCCGCCCACTGCGCCGCCGTCTCGGCGACCGTCCGCTCGCGGTGCAGTACGGACCGGATGTCCGCCAGCCCGATGCCCAGTGCGCGCAGGCTGCGCACGATCTCCAGGCGGGCCGGGGCGTCCGGGCCGTAGAGCCGGTAGCCCGCGGGGGTGCGGGCGGCGGGCGGCAGCAGGTCCTGGTCCGACCAACTGCGGATGGTCTTGACCGGGACACCGGTCAGCCCGGCCAGTTCGCCGATGGTGAGCAGACCCGTGCCGTCCTCGTTCATGCCGTCCACTGTCGGGTCTCCCCCGGAGGGAGACTCAAGTCGGGGGCGGGCCGGCGGCGCACCGGCCCGCCCTCGGCGCTTTACGGTGCGCCCGCCGCCCGCAGCTTCCGTGCCTGCCGTGGCGTGGGCCGCGGAGCCGTGGTGGCGGACCGCAGCACCCCTTCGGCCAGCGCCCACTGGGCCGCGGCATAGGTGCACATGATCCAGAACTGCGGGGCCGGGAGCTGCGGCCAGTGCGCGATCCCGCCGGCGATCAGGGTGTCGGAGAGCAGGAACAGCAGCCCGCCGGCCGCGGCCCACGGGCCCGCCCGGAGCGCGCCGAACGCCATCGCGGTGAGCAGCAGGCTGTACCCGGCGACCGGAATCCGCAGCTCCGCCGGGAGGTCCGGCCACAGGAGGACGACCGTGCCGGTCAGCAGCACGGCGTACACGACACCGGCCGCCACGGTCGGTCCCCGTCGGCCGCCCGCCGGAGCCGCCCCGTAACGGGCGAAAAGCAGCAGATAGCAGAGGTGTCCTGCGGCGAACGAGCCCATCCCCACCAGGAAGGCGATATCCCCGCCGATCTGGAGGAAGGTGTCGCCGCCGCAGCCGAAGAGGAGCGCACCGGCGAGCAGCGGGGGGCCGCCGCGCGCCAGCGCATAGCCGGCGAGCACCGGCATCAGCACGGGCTTGGTGAGCTGCACGACGGGCAGGACTCCCGCCAGCAGTGCCCCGAGGTGCACGACACTCAGCAGGACGAACGCCCACAGCAGCGGTGATACGGCCCGCGGCCACCGTGCCGTCACGCGGCCGGCTCCTCGATGGAGGCGGGCGCCACGTTCCCGGACGGGCCGTCCTTCGGGGCCTTCGCCGCGAGGGCCCGCTCGGCCGGCTGCCAGCCCGGCCCGCGGAACACCCGGCCGGCGCGCTCGCGCCAGCTGTCCGCGGCCCGTATGTCCCGCGCGATGGCGGCGTACTCATGGGTGGCCACCCGCAGCGGGTTGAAGGTCTCGATGTTCTTGGTGAGCCCGTAGACCGGCCGCTCGGTCTCCGCGACGAACGAGCCGAACATCCGGTCCCAGATGATCAGGATCCCGCCGAAGTTGCGGTCCAGGTAGCCGCCCTGTGAGGCGTGGTGGACGCGGTGGTGGGATGGGGTGTTGAGCACGAACTCGAAGGGCCGGGGCAGCTTGTCGATCCGCTCGGTGTGCACCCAGAACTGGTAGACGAGGTTGGCCCCGGAGGTGAAGGCGATCACGGCCGGGTGGACGCCGAGGGCGACCATCGGGACGTAGAACGGCCAGACGGTCCAGGTCGTCCAGGGCTGCCGCAGCGCGGTGGTGAGGTTGAACTTCTTGCTGGAGTGGTGCACCACGTGGCAGGCCCACAGGACGCGGATGACGTGGTGGCCGCGGTGCGACCAGTAGTAGAAGAAGTCCTGGGCGAGCAGCATCAGGAGCAGCGTCCACCACACCACGGGCACCCGCAGCGGGGTGAGTTCGTAGATCGCGGCGTAGATCGCCACGATCGGTATCTTCCACAGCGCGTCGAACACGAGGCTCCCGAGCCCCATGCCGACGCTGGTGGCGGCGTCCTTCGCCTCGTAGCCCTCCGCGTCCTCGTCGGGATGCAGGCGGTAGCTCACCATCTCCACCACGGTGAGCAGGACGAAGGCCGGAACGGACCACAACAGGACATCGGGCAGGTGCGGCATGTCCCGCACCATAAAGGCGTTGACGGGCGTGCCGCTAGGGGTTGTTACTGAGAAGTATGTAAGACGTGCCGTCAGCTGGGCCGCATCGTCCGCCGCCGGCACCCCCTCACGACCGGAAACGAGGCCGCCAACATGCTCGCCGTCTGGCGGACGCACAGCCTGGACTCCATCCTGCGCGAGGCCTACGCGTCCGGGGTGCTGCTGTGCGGCATCAGTGCCGGGGCGTGCTGCTGGTTCGAGTCCGCGTTCTCCGACTCCTTCGGTCCGCCGGCGCCGCTCGCCGACGGGCTGGGGCTGCTGCCGGGCAGTCTGTGCCCGCACTACGACAGCGAGCCGGAGCGGCGGCCCGGCTATCTGGCGGCGGTCAAGAACCGTGCGCTACCCGGGGGCTGGGCGGTCGATGACGGCGCCGCGGGGGTGTTCACCGACGGCCACCTGGTGGAGGTGGTCAGCCGGAAGCCGGGGGCCGCCCTCCGCCGGGTGAGCGTCGACGCGGACGGCGCGGTGACGGAGGAGGCACGGCCGGCGCGACTGCTGGGGGCATAGGGCCTCGCACAGAGGCCGCTCCACTGCGGCCGCCGCGTCGCGAAGGAGGCGGCCCGGCCGGAGCGGACGACACACAACAAAGGCAAGGAGGTTCACCTCCCTGCCACTCTCAACCTATAGCGCACCAGGGGGCTTGCGGCAAGACCCGGGTCGTGCCGCAAGATGGGCGGCCGAAACCAGAACCTGGGGAAATGGGGGATTTGCGCTATGCGTGTGGTGTTGTCGGCATGGGGGTCGCGCGGGGACGTCGAACCGCTGGCCGCGCTGGCGGTGCGGCTGCGGGAATTCGGGGCGGAGGCACGCGTGTGTGCGCCGCCGGACGAGGAGTTCGCGGCGCTGCTGGCCGGTGTCGGCGTGGAGCTGGTGCCGCTCGGCCCGTCGGTGCGCTCGGTGGTGACCGGGGAGCGGCCGCCGACGGCGCAGGACGCGTTCCGGCTCGCGCCCGAGTTGGTCGCCGCGCGGTTCGAGACGCTCAGCGCGGCGGCCGACGGGTGTGACGCGCTCCTTGCGACCGGCCTGATGCCGGCCGGCGCCCGGGATGTGGCCGAGAAGCTGGGCATCCCCTACGTGCTCGCGTGTTTCCATCCGTTCGGGCTGCCCTCGCGGCACTTCCGTCCAGGGGCGCGGCCGGGCACGCCGTCGCCGCAGGAGGAGACCGACCTCAAGGTGCTGTGGGAGCAGGACGCCCAGCGCGTGAACGCGTTGTACGGGGAGGCGCTCAACCGTCACCGGGCGGCGATCGGCCTGCCGCCGGTGGACAACGTCCGTGACCATGTCCTCACCGGCCGGCCGTGGCTGGCGGCGGACCCGGTGCTGGGGCCGTGGCAGGAGATGACGGAGCTCGACCTGGTGCAGACCGGGGCGTGGATCCTGCCGGACGAACGCCCCCTCCCGGACGGCCTGGAGGCGTTCCTGGACGCCGGTGAACCGCCGGTGTACGTGGGCTTCGGCAGCATGGCCCTGCACACCTCGAAGGACCTCGCCCGGGTGGCCGTCGAGGCGGTCCGCGCCCAGGGGTACCGCGTCCTCCTCGCCCGCGGCTGGGCGGGGCTGGCCCGGATCGACGAGCGGGACGACTGCTTCGTCGTGGGCGAGGTGAACCAGCAGGCGCTGTTCGCCCGGGTGGCCGCCGTCGTGCACCACGGCGGCGCGGGCACCACGACGACGGCCGCCCGGGCCGGTGCGCCTCAGGTCGTGGTGCCCCAGATCGCGGACCAGCCGCACTGGGCCGCCCGGGTGGCCGAGTTGGGCATCGGCGCGGCACACGACGGCCCGGCCCCGACCGCCGGCTCCCTGTCCGCCGCGCTCAGCACGGCCCTGGCCCCGGAGACCGGGGCACGAGCAAGGGCCGTGGCCGGCACGATCCGCACCGACGGGGCGACGCTGGCCGCGCAACTGCTGCTCGACGCGGCCGGCCGGGGAGGCCCGCCCGGGTCCTTGTGAACCACCGGAAGCGCTGAGCCAGGAACCGGCGGGGACGGACCGCGCCGGCTTCGAGCGGCATGGGGTGAGGAGTCCTCAGGGCCTGGCCGGCGGGGCGCCCCGCGGCCGTCGTGCGGCCACTCGCCCCCTCACCACACCCGCACCGACCCGCCCCGGGCGAACGCCGGGCTGGTGGCGTCCGGGGGGATCTTCTCCAGGGGCTCGGCGATATCGGCGATCCTGGGGCCGACGCGGGCGGCGAGAGGGGCGAGGCGGGCGAGGTCGAAGCCGTAGACCCGGGCGGCGTTGGTGCCGAGCATGGCGGCGGTCTCGTCGGCCGGGACGTCCGCGTAGGCGAGGCGGAGGGCCTCGCGGGAGTGGGGGTGGGTGCCTTCGTCGTGGGGGTAGTCGCTGCCCCACATGATCTTGTCGAGGCCGATGCGGTGGCGCAGCGGGACCTCGTGCGGGCGCATGAAGCTGGCGCCCACGAAGCAGTGGTCGCGCCAGATTCCGGCCGGGGAGTCGCCCATGGCCGCGGCCAGGCCGACGCCGAACTTGGCCTCGGCGGTGGCGGCCCGGGACGCGGCCGCGACCAGCCGCCCGTGGTAGTAGTCCAGCATGTCCAGGACGCCGGGGATCCAGCCGGACCCCTGTTCGGTGAGGACCAGCCGGAGGCCGGGATGGCGGTGGAAGACGCCGCCGAAGATCAGGTGCCACAGGGCCCGGTGGGAGAACCAGGTCGTCTCGACCATGAACACGGCGCGGGCGGCGGGTTCGTCGCCGAGCGGCGGGGAGGCCGAGCCGCCGTGGTGGTTCACCGGCACGTCCAGTTCCGCGCAGACCGCCCAGAGGGGGTCGTAGTACGTGGAGTGGAGTTCGGGGAGGCCGGAGCCGGGCGGGGTGCCGGGGAGCATGATGCCGCCGGTGAGGCCGGCTTCCTTGGTACGGCGGACCTCCCGTACGGCCTCGTCGACATCGTTGAGGAGGATCTGGGCGACGCCGGCCCGGCGGCCGGGGGCCTCGGCGCAGAAGTCGGCGAGCCAGCGGTTGTGGGCGCGCAGGCCCGCCCAGCGCTGCTCGGCGTCCGTGCGGGTGGGCGCGGGGGCCATGAGGGCGGCGCTGGGGAAGAACGGCGGGATGGTGTTCGGGAAGACGACCTCGGCGACGATGCCGTCGGCCTCCAGTTCGGCCAGCCGGCGGGCGGAGTTCCAGTTGCGGTCGGCGGTGTCGGCGAGCAGGTCCTCGTGCGGGTTGACGTAGGAGGCCGCCCAGGCGTCGAAGTCCTCGTGGTAGCGGGACTCCAAGTAGGGCCGGTAGTCGAGGAGGTCGGCACCGGCGTGGCAGTCGGCGGAGATCACGGTGTAGCGGTCGTCGGTCATCACTGCGCCCCCAGTACCGGGAAGTCGTGGTCGGTCAGCCAGTGGCGGCCCACCTCGCGGGAGCGGGCCCAGGCGGCCTCGACCGCCGGCTGGTCGGCGCTCTGGCCGAGCTCGGCCGGGGTGGGGCCGATACGGCGGGCCAGCGGGGCCAGCCGCGCGGTGTCGAAGCCGAACGCCTCGGCGGCGGACAGCCCGAGCATGCGGCGGGTCTCGGCGACCGGAATGTCATGGAAGGTCTTCGTCAGCCAGGCACGGGTGTCCGGCCAGGTGCCTTCGGGGTGCGGGAAGTCGCTGCCCCAGAGGATGTTGTCGACGCCGATCTCGTAACGCTGGGCGAGTTCCCGGCGTTTGGTGTTGGTGGCGCAGACGAAGACCTGCCGGTCCAGGTACTCGTGCGGCGGACGCGTGAGGGCGGCGAACGGGGAGAGCTTCTTGCCGCCGTGCGCGCCCAGGTAGAGCCGGTCCATGAACCACAGCAGGTTGGGCAGCCACCAGCAGCCGGACTCGGCGACGCCGAAGCGCAGGCCGGGATGGCGTTCGAAGACCCCGGACCAGAGCAGGAACCACAGGGGGCGCGCGGGCCACCAGGTCACCTCGGAGACATAGATCCCGAGGTGGTCGCCGTACTCGTGGCGGGGTGCGGCCCCGGAGTGGGTCAGCACCGGCATCGCGCATTCGGCGGCCGCCGCCCACACCGGGTCGTAACGGCGGTCGTGGTACGGCTCCTTGTCGACCCACATGGACGGGATCATCAGGGCGCCGAGCCCGGATTCCTTGGCGCGGTAGATCTCGGCCACGACCCGGCCGGTGTCGGCGGTGACCGGCAACAGGGCCACCCCGCAGTGCCGTTCGGGGTGCCCGGAGACGAAGTCGGCGAGCCAGCGGTTGTGGGCCTGGGCGCCCGCCATGCCGAGGTCCGGGTCCTGGTCGCCGGAGAGGCCGAGGCCGACGCCGAAGGGGGCCGCGGTGCCGCTGTCGACGGCGTCCGCGTCCGGGAAGACGACCTCCGCCGCCACCCCGTCGCCGTCGAGTTCCTTCAGGCGCTGTGCGGGGTCCCAGCCGCCGCGCAGGCCCTCCTCGTGGTCCTGGAACCACCGCGCGGCGAATTCCTCGTTGCGGATTCCGAGGCGGGTGGCCGCCGCGCGGCGGGCGTCCCGTTCGCCGAGGAAGGTGTCGAAGTCGCGGTGGAAACGGGCCTCCAGGTAGGGGCGGTACTCCTCGGTGGGGAGCCCGGCGTGGCAGTCGGAGGAGATGATCAGGTACGGATCGTCCGGGCCGGGACGGGTGTCCGGCCGGTCCGCGGGGTCTGGGTCCGTCATGGCGGGACCTCCCTCAGTCGTCCGGGTCGAGGATGAAGTGCTCCAGGTAGTCGGGCGCGGTGCGGCCGAGCATCGAGGCGGACCGCGCCCGGATCTGCGCGTCGGTGTGCGCGGCGGGCGGCAGCAGCCAGAAGCGGTCCGCCCGGACGCCGTCCACGACCTGCGCGGCGACGTCCTCGACGGGGGTGAAGGCGACCTCCTGCCCGGCCTCCTTCATCGCCGCTTCCCACTGCGCCAGGCTGCGGTACGGCGTACGGCGCGGCCGGGACTTGGCGTAGCGCGCGGGCCGGTTGCGGTGCGACTCCCACAGGCCGGTGCGGAGCATGTGCGGGCCGGGGAAGAGCACCGAGGCGCCGATGGGGGCGCGCTCGGCCCTGAGGTGGGCGTAGAGCGATTCGGTCATGGTCACCACGGCCGCCTTGGTGACGGCGTAGACGGACGCGGTGGGCAGCGGGGCGACGCCGCCGTCCGTCGAGGAGGTGTTGACGACATGGCCGGGGCCGCCGCCCGCCAGCATCCGGGGAACGAAGCACTGGATGCCGTGGAAGACGCCCCAGACGTTCACCGCGAACGCCCAGGCCCAGTCGTTGGGCTCGTGTTCCCACATCCGCCCCTCGGCGCCGGAGCCCACCCCCGCGTTGTTGCACAGCAGATGGACGGCGCCGAAGGTGTCGTACGCGGCATCCGCGAGGGCGACGACCTCGGCGCGCACCCCGACATCCACGGTGCGCGCCAGGACCTGGGCGCCGTCCGCGGTCAGCTCGTCGGCGGCGGCCCGCAGCGGCTCCTCCTCGACGTCCGCGAGCACCACCCGCAGCCCCTCCGCGGCGAAGCGGCGCGCCATGGCCAGGCCGATGCCGCTCGCGGCGCCGGTGACGACCGCGACCTGTCCCGCTGTCAGCTCCATGCCCGCTCCCCTCTCCGTGCCGCTCGGGCCGACCGCTTCTCGGGCCGGGGGGCTCGGCGTTGTTCTCTGGGTTCTCCAGGCAGCAGCGGCATCAGTCGCTCCCCTCGGGCGGACCGTCGAGGACCTGCTGCGGATCGTCGTAGCGCTGGTGGATGTACGGCAGCAGGGACTCGGCGCTCACCCGCTCGACGACCCGGCCCTGCTGGTCGGTGGTCTTCTCGCCGAGAGTGAGCTCGACGAGGGTGTGGACGGGGAGGTCGGCGACGGGGTCGTACATCGACTCGCGCAGGACGACATCGCCGGTGATCCGCTCCAGCCTGCGGACCTTCTCGTGGCGCAGGCAGTGCACCAGCACCGGGTCGAGGTCGAAGCCCGAACCGTCCACGGCGGGCAGGAACTTGAAGTAGAAGTCGGTCTTCCGGACCGGCTCGGGGACCGGCAGCGGTCCGCTCACCGCGCCGCGTACCTCGACGAAGGCGATGCCGTGCCGGGCGAGCGCGGCGCGCACCACCGGGCCGTCGCGCTCGACGGTGACCTCTCCCAGTTTCTTGGGTTCGCCGAAGACCTCCCGCCCGCCGGTCAGGGCCCGCTCGTGGGTCATCGGCATCACGAGCGGATACCAGCCCTCGACGCCGCGATGGGCGGCGGCGACGGCGACCGAGCCGGCGCCCAGGGGGTAACCGGGCAGCTCGACCTTGCTGATGGTGGCCCGGACCAGCGGGCGCCCGGTGGGTTCGAGGGGCGGCGGCAGCACGGCCGCGACCGCGTCCGGGTCGCTCTCCCACACGGCGACCACACCGGTGGACCAGATCTCGGGGAACGTGGAGCTCGCGGTGCGCGCCGCGGTGATCTCCGCCGCGGTGCGTGCTCCGTAGCGTATGCGTGCCATGGCGTACCACCCATCGTCGTCGGTGACTTGCGGGGGTCGTGCGAGGCGTCTGTAACACTGTTACACCGAGCGGGATGAAGGGTAAAGGGTCGTGTACGCACGGGAGTTGAGCGATAGTCGACCGATAGTTGAGCGATCGGCGGATGGGAACAGTGGGGGAACATGACACGTACCGCGCTGACCGGCGAAGAGGTGCTGACGGCCGCCGCCCGGCTGGTGCGGGCGGACGGCCCCGGCGCGCTGACCATGCGCCGCCTCGCCACGGAACTGGGCACCGCCGTCACCTCCATCTACTGGCACGTCGGCAACCGCGAGTCGCTGCTGGACGCCCTCGTCGAACGCACCGTCCGGGAGATGGGCGAGATCCACCCCACCGGGGACACCCCGCACGCCCGCATCGTGTCGGTCGCCCGCGCACTGCACTCGGCGCTGCGCGAGCGCCCGCAGCTGATCGCGATGGTGCACGAACGCGGCCTGACGGAACGGATGTTCCTGCCCGCGCAGCAAGCACTGGTTCATGAGATGCACGCCGCCGGGCTGCGCGGCGAGACGGCCGCCGAGGCGGTGCGGGCGGTCCAGTTCCAGGTCGTCGGCTTCGTCCTGGTCGAGCGCAACCGCGAGCGGTCCCCCGAACAACATCCGAGCGAGGGCGAGCTGTGGGACTCCCCCACCGCCGAGCACGATCCGGCCCTGGCCCGCGCCCTGGCCGGCCCGGCCGACACCGGCCGGCTGTTCACCGTCTCGTTGGAGGCGCTGGTCAGCTCACTGGTCTCCGCTGGGGTGGCCGGCTCCTGACTTGCGGCTCGGGGCCTCGCCCGCGGCTGGGCTTCGCGTGGCGGCACTCGGGCGGGCCGAGCCGCCCGTTCGTGTGGTTCTCACCAAGGCACGGAGGGAGGGTGTTTTGCCTGCTTCCTTCCGGGGATTTCTATATGCCCCCTTTCTCCAGGGGGTGTTGTTCGGCCGTTCCGGGTGGCTGACTTCCTTCCCCCGGGCAGGTCCGCCGTCTTGGGGCGGGTCCACTTTCTGGGGCGCCTCCGCTCCTGGGGCAGGCCCCCTTCCCGCGCTCCCTCTAGGGCCTGCTGTTTTTTCCCCGCCGCGCAGCCTGCTGTTTTTTCCCCGCCGCCCACCCCCCTTCGGGGGGTGGGCGGGTCAGGTGAGCACCCCCACACCCCGTCAACTCCCCCGCCCACCCGCAAACTGCGGGGGCGCCAGGTCTGTGTCCCTCCGAGGTGATCCGATGCGGTTCGGTGGCTGTCAGTGGTGGCCCGTATCCTCAGTGACCATGCTCGAAGACCGCATGGCAGCAGCCGCCGACCCGATCGCGCCGAAGATCGGGCAGCAGCCGGGCCCGCAGACGCCGCCGGCTCCCTGGCCGTCCGCGTATCCGCAGGGATACGCGGTGGTCGACGTCGAGACCACGGGCCTGGCCCGCGACGACCGGATCATCTCGGCAGCCGTGTATCAACTCGACGCCCAGGGCGACGTCCAGGACCACTGGTACACACTCGTCAATCCGCAGCGGGACCCAGGGCCGGTCTGGATCCACGGGCTCACGAGCACCGTGCTCGCCGATGCCCCGCTCTTCCCGGAGATCGTCCCGGAGCTGTCCCGGCGCCTGGCGGACCGGGTGCTGGTCGCGCACAACGCCATGTTCGACTGGTCGATGATCGCCCGCGAGTACGCCCGCGCCGCGGCGACCGCCCCGGTGCAGCAGCGGCTGTGCACCATCGCCCTGTCCAAGGAACTGCGGCTGCCGCTGCCCAACCACAAGCTGGAGTCCCTCGCCGCCCATTACGGCGTGGTGCAGGAGCGCGCCCACCACGCGCTGGACGACGCCCGGGTGCTGGCCGAGGCGTTCCGTCCCAGCCTGCGGCGCGCCGCGCAGGAGAATCTGCGGCTGCCGCTACTCAGCTGCCAGCCGCTGACGGAGTGGTCGGACACCCCCGCGCCCCGGCAGCGTGCCGCCGCCTCGTCCTACCGCCCCACGTCCTGGCGGCCGTCCCGTAAGCGCCCGGCGTGCCCGTACCCCAACCCGGGGCGTTACGAGTCCGGCGGCCGGCTGGTCCAGGGGATGCGGGTCGCCTTCTCGGGTGACACCTCCGTGGACCGTGAGCTGCTGGAGGACCGGGCGATCGAGGCGGGGCTGCATGTCGCCACGAGCCTGTCCCGGCTGACCAGCCTGCTGGTGACCAACGACCCCGACGCCCGGACCTCAAAGACCGCCAAGGCCGCCTCGTTCGGCACGGTCGTCATCGACGAGGCGGCCTTCATGCAGCTGCTCCAGGACGTGGCCCCGGCGCCTGCGTCCGGGTGAAGCCCGCCCAACACACCCGTCGGCACCGCGCCGCGCGCGGGTGGCGCCCGCACGCTGTGGCGCATGGCACGTTGTGAGGTCTGCGGAAACGAATACGGCATGACGTTCGAGGTGCACGCGCAGGGCGCGGTGCACGTCTTCGACTGTTTCGCCTGCGCCATCCACCGCATGGCGCCGATCTGTGAGCACTGCCGCTGCCAGATCATCGGGCAGGGCGTCGAGGCCGACCAGAAGTGGTACTGCGGCGCGCACTGCGCCCGCTCGGACGGCAGAGTGGGCATCGTCGACCGGGTCTGAACCGAGTCCGAAGCGGGTCTGTACCGGGTCTGTACCGGGGACGGCCACCAAGGCGGCCACCAGGGCGGCCACCCGGACCGGCACGGCGGGCCCGGCCGGCTCCCGGCCGCCTCCCCCGGCGGACGCCGGGCGGTACCCCCAGGGGGACCCCCGGCTCGGCGGCTCCGGCGCCCCAGGTACCGTCGAAGCCGTGTACCGCTTCCTGTTGTCCCGGCAGTGGGTGATCCTCACCCTCCTTGGTCTTGTGCTGATCCCCGTCATGATCAAGCTGGGCTACTGGCAGTTCCACCGCCATCAGCACAAGGTGGCGCAGAACCAGCTGATCGCGCGCAGCCTGGCCGCCGACGCGGTTCCGGTCTCCGCGCTGACCGCACCCGGCCGGGAGCTGCCCCGGCGCGACATGTGGCGCACGGTCACCGCCACCGGCACCTACGACACGGCCCACGAGGTCGTGGTCCGCCAGCGCACCGCCGCCGACGAGCAGAGCATCGGCTATTACGTGGTGACCCCGCTGGTCCTCGGCGACGGCCGGGCCGTGCTGGTCAACCGCGGCTGGGTCTCGGCCGGCAACGACCTCACCAAGTTCCCGGACGTCCCGGCCGCCCCCCGGGGCAAGGTCACCGTCACCGGCCGGATGATGGCCGACGAGACCACCGCCGCCAGCGGCATCAAGGACACCAGGGGCCTGCCCGCCCGCCAGGTCATGCTGATCAACAGCGCGGAGCAGGCGAAGCGGACCGGCCGGACGATGCTCGGCGGCTATATCGAGCAGACCGCGCCCAAGCCGGCCGGCGACACCCCTGAGCTGGTCCCCGAGCCGGACCACGACTCCATCGGCCCGCACATGGCCTACGCCGTCCAGTGGTGGCTGTTCGCCGCCGCGGTGCCGGTCGGCTGGATCGTCCTCGTCCGCCGTGAGCGCCGCGACCGGGCGGCGGCCGCCGCCAAGGAGGCCGAAGAGGCCCGGGAGGCCGAGGCCGCCGCGGCCGCGGGCGACGGCGGGCAAGCCGAGGAAGCCGCCGGTTCCGGGGAGACCGAGGCCGCCGGCGACGAGGCGGCGCCGGCCCCGGCCAACCCGTAACCCGGACAGCCGTCACCGCCGCGTAGCGCACCCTCCGGGCGGGAAGGGGCGCTGAGTGCACCCACGTATCGAGGACTATGCGCTCATCGGCGATCTTCAGACCGCCGCACTCGTCGGCCGCGACGGGTCCATCGACTGGCTGTGCCTGCCGCGCTTCGACTCCGGCGCCTGTTTCGCCGCCCTCCTCGGCGGCAAGGACAACGGCCACTGGGGGCTCGCCCCCTGCTCCCCCGACGCCCGCGCCCAGCGCTCCTACCGCGGCGACTCGCTGATCCTCGACACCGTCTGGGAGACCCCCACCGGCAGCGTCCGGGTCACCGACTTCATGCCGCAGCGCGACCGGGCGCCGGACCTCGTACGGATCGTCGAGGGCCTCAGCGGCAGCGTCGAGATGCGCGGGGTGCTGCGGCTGCGGTTCGACTACGGGCGGGTGGTGCCCTGGGTGCGCGCCACCGAGGGCTGCCGGGTGGCGATCGCCGGACCGGACTCGGTGTGGCTGCGCACCCCGGCCCAAAGCACCACCTACGGCAAGGACTTCAGCACCCGTTCGGACTTCACCGTCGCCGCGGGCGAGCGCGCCGCGTTCGTGCTGACCTGGCACCCCTCGCACGAGCCCCGGCCGACCCAGATCGAACCGTTCACGGCGCTCCAGGACGCCCTGGACGACTGGCACGCCTGGTCCGCGCGCTGCCGCTACAAGGGGCCGTACCGCGAGGCCGTGATGCGCTCGCTGATCACCCTCAAGGCCCTCACCTACGCGCCCACCGGCGGCATCGTGGCGGCCCCCACCACCTCGCTGCCCGAGGAGCTGGGCGGCGTCCGCAACTGGGACTACCGCTACTGCTGGCTGCGCGACGCCAGCCTCACCCTGAACTGCCTGCTCTCCGCCGGATATCTGGACGAGGCCGGCGCCTGGCGGGACTGGCTGCTGCGCGCGGTGGCCGGCGCCCCCGACGACCTTCAGATCATGTACGGGCTGGCCGGTGAGCGGCGGCTGCCGGAGGCCGAGGTGCCGTGGCTGACCGGGTACGGCGACTCCGCGCCCGTACGCATCGGCAACGCCGCCGTCGAACAGCGTCAGCTCGATGTCTACGGCGAGGTCCTCGACTCCTTCCACATCGCCCGCTCGGCCGGGCTGCCCGCCGAGCAGCACGCCTGGAGCATCCAGCGGGCGCTGGTGGACTATCTGGAGTCCACCTGGCGCGACCCCGACGAGGGGCTGTGGGAGATCCGCGGGCCGCGCCGACACTTCGTGCACTCCAAGGTCATGGCCTGGGTCGCGGCCGACCGGGCGGTGCGGGCGATCGAGACGTATCCGAGGTTCGGCGGGGACGCCGACCGCTGGCGGGCGATGCGCGACGAGGTCCGCCGCGAGGTGTGCGAGCGCGGCTATGACGCCGACCGCGGCACCTTCACCCAGTTCTACGGCTCCAGCGAACTGGACGCCGCGACCCTGCTGATCCCCCGGGTCGGCTTTCTGCCGGGGGACGATCCGCGGGTCCTGAGCACCATCGACACGGTGCGCCGGGAGCTGACGCACGACGGTCTGGTACGCCGTTACAGCACCGAGGGCGTCTCGGTCGACGGGCTGCCGGGCGGCGAAGGCACCTTCCTGGCCTGCTCGTTCTGGCTCGTCGACGCCTTGCAGCTGAGCGGCCGGCGGGCCGAGGCCCAGGAGATGTTCGAACGGCTGCTGGGCCTGCGCAACGACGTGGGGCTGCTGTCCGAGGAGTACGACCCGGCCGCCCGGCGCCAGCTGGGCAACTTCCCGCAGGCCTTCAGCCATATCGGCCTGGTGGGGACCGCCTTCGGTCTCCAGGACGGGGCACGGGCACACTAGGGCCCATGGATCTAGGACTCACCGACCGGACGTACCTCGTCACCGGGGCGACCCGTGGCCTCGGCTTCGCCACCGCCCGTGAACTGGTCGCCGAAGGCGCCCGGGTCGTGCTGACCGGACGCACCGAGGAGAGCGCGGCCGCGGCGGCCGCCTCGCTCGGCGAGCGGGCCCTGGGCCTCGCGGCCGACAACGCCGACCCGGAGACCCCCGGCCGCCTGCTGGCCGCGGCCCGGGAACGCTTCGGCCGGCTGGACGGAGTGCTCATCAGCGTGGGCGGCCCGGCACCCGGCACCGCCGCCGACAACACCGACGCCCAGTGGCAGTCGGCCTTCGAGTCGGTCTTCCTCGGCGCGGTACGGCTGGCCCGCGCGGCCGCCGCCGAGCTGCCCGAGGGCGGGGTGATCGGTTTTGTGCTGTCCGGCTCGGTGTACGAGCCGATCGGCGGACTGACCATCTCCAACGGGCTCCGCCCCGGTCTCGCCGGTTTCGCCAAGTCGCTCGCCAACGAGCTGGGGCCGCGCGGCATCCGGGTGCTCGGCGTCCTGCCCGGCCGGATCGCCACCGACCGGATGACCCAGCTCGACGCGCGCTCCGGCGACCCCGAGGGGTCCCGCGCCCGCAACTGCGCCGCGATCCCGCTGGGCCGCTACGGCCTGCCGGAGGAGTTCGGCCGGACCGCGGCCTTCCTGCTGTCGCCGGCCGCGTCGTACATCAACGGCGTGATGGTGCCGGTGGACGGCGGGGCCCGGCACGGGTTCTGACGCACCGGGCGGACGGCGGCCCCGGGCCGGTCGTCCGGAGGCCCTAACTGACCCGCTCGGGCCGGTGCTTGACCGGGCGCAGCCGGACCTCGGCCGGCAGCCGGTCCAGCCCGGCCGAGCGGCGGGCGTGCGCCACCGCCTCGTCCGACAGCCGCCGGACGACGGTCCCCGGGTCGGCGTGCGGGGCGAGCGCCAGCACGGCCCGGACATGCGGTTCGCCCCGGCGGCCGGTCAGCA
Organism: Streptomyces sp. bgisy130; assembly: GCF_057708345.1. Lineage (NCBI taxonomy): Bacteria > Bacillati > Actinomycetota > Actinomycetes > Kitasatosporales > Streptomycetaceae > Streptomyces > Streptomyces sp. bgisy130. Next base: position 6,592 of record NZ_JBYISA010000042.1, on the reverse strand, counting down.
GCACACCGGCCCCGTCGACGCCCTCCAGCGCCTCCGATTCGGCCGTCAGGGCGGCCTCCAGCGCCCGGCCGCGCAGCTGGGCGCCCTCGCCGTCGCCGCTGTCGACGAGGATCTCGTTCATCCGGTGCCGCCGGAGCTGGGTCAGCAGCCACCACAGCACCAGCAGCAGGAAGACGGCGAGCGCGGCGATGACGACGGGCCACCACCAGCCCTGGTCCGTCCAGCGGGTGCGCTGCCGTACGGAGAGCAGCACCTGGTCCGGACGGGACCAGGGCCAGCCGGCGGGCAGTCCGAGGTGCCATTTCGCGGGCAGATCGAGGCCGCCGAGCAGCACCAGGCCGCCCACGCCGAACAGCACCACACCGATCAGACCGAGCAGCACCCGGTTGACCCTTCCGCGGACCCTGCGCATCGCTCGCTCACCTCTTCTTCGGGCGCCGGACGTCCACGGTCAGGCGGAGTTCGTGCGCCAGGCCCAGCTGCCGCAGCCCCTCGCCGAGCGAGGTGTCGAGGTCGGCGCGGACCTCGTCCAGTTCGCGGAAGTGCGAGACGGCGTGCGTCTTGGCCTTACGGCAGCTGACGGCCACCCGTACGGACTGCACACCGGCGACCTCCATGGCCCGGTCGCGCAGCACCAGCGCGGCGGCCGCGCGGTCCAGCCCGGCCCGGATGTCCGGTGCCGCCGGCCGCATCGGCAGCACCTGGCGCAGTCCGGGCGTGACGGCCGTGACGACGAGCCAGATGCCGAGCACCATGGCCAGCGCGGCGGGGGCCAGGATCCAGGGGTTGTCGAGGTGACGGGTGCCCAGTTCGCGGGCCAGCCAACGGCGCCAGGTCATCGCGGGGCGGTTGGCGCGCACCGAGACCACGTCGTAGAGCAACAGGCCCGCGGCGGCCAGCAGCACCAGCGCGACCAGGGCGGCCGGCACCCGCCGGGCCGACCGGAAGCGCCGCACTCGGTCATGGTCGGCGGTGCCGGTGGCCGCGGTGTCCGCACCGGACGGTGTCGCCCCGTCCGCCCCGCCCGTCCTGTCCACCCCGTCCGTCCCGCCCGTCCCGCCCGCCCCGTCCGGCGTCTTGTCGAGCGTGGGCAGCCGCCGGGTATCGGACCGCTCCTCGTCCTCGTCGCTCATCGCACCCTCCCGCGGTCCGTACGGTCCAGCAGCGGGGAGTGCAGCCGCTCGACCTCCACCGCGACCTCGGGCACCGTCATGTTCGCCAGCTCCGTCACCCGCTCGGTGACCCGGCGGCGCACCACCCGGCACTGTCCGCCGATGTCGGAGGGGTAGCCCAGCTCCACGGCGATCCGCAGCCGCGCCTCTCCGAAGTGCAGGTGGTCCTCGCGGCGGTGCACGGTCACCGTCGCATGGGCGTCCGTGCGGGCGTGCGGGGACTCCGCACGCAGCGCCTCCCGGGCGGCCCGTGCGGCGATCTTCGCCACCACCCGGTCCGCGATTCTGGTCGCGCCCCGCTCACCCGCCGGTACGGCGGTGGCAGCGGCGGGCGGGGACACCGTCGCCACCCGGCTTCACCGCCGCCGGTCGCGGTCGCCGCCGCGCGGACGGAAGAAATCGCCGGCCTCCAGGTCCCCGTCGAGGAACCTGCCGGCCACGAACCCGATCGCGCCCAGCGCCGCCACCAGGACAAAGGCGCCGAAGCCGCCGAAGTATCCGGCGAAGCCCAGCGCCATGCCGGCCAAGAGGCCGACCACGGCCATGCTCATCGTGCGCTCCTTCGCTGCCACTCCGGACGGGCCCGGTTATTGGAGCCGCGGCTCCGCTCCCTCTTCTTCGTCTTCCTCGTCGGGCAGCTTGACGTCGCTGACCGCGATATTGACCTCGACGACCTCCAGGCCCGTCATCCGCTCCACGGCGGAGATGACGTTCTCCCGGACCGACCGTGCGACATCGGCGATGGCGACGCCGTAGTCGACCACGATCTCCAGGTCCAGCGCGGTCTGCACCTCGCCGACCTCGGCCTTGACACCCCGGGTCGCGGTCGCGGACCTGCCGCCGCCGGGCACCCGGTCCCGCACGGCGCCGAGCGTACGGGCCAGGCCGCTGCCCATGGCATGCACACCGATGACGTCCCGGGCCGCCAGACCGGCGATCTTCTCCACGACACCGTCGGCGATGGTGGTCCGCCCCCGGGTCGCGGGGTCGCCGCCGCCCCGTTTGGCGGGCGTCCTGGGCCCCTCTGCGTGCTGCTGGCTCTCGCTCATCGCCGTATCCCTTTCCGCGGGGAGAAGCGGTCCGCCCGCTCCGCTGCCCACAGTAGGCCGGGTGTCCGCGGCCCGCTCCGGGGATGCGGCAGGCGAGTGCTCCATACGGCGCCACCGGGCCCACCGCCCTGCCGTGCGGGCGGGTCTGCGGCAGGCTGGGGGCGTGGTCCGGGACGTGTCCGGAGACGGTCCGGGGACCTTCCGGGAAAGGGGTGACGCGGTGGCCGTGAACCAGTGGGCGCAGACGGTCCGCACACAGCTCGGGATCGGCCGGCTGCTGCCGCTCGGCGGGCCTGCGGACGGCTCGTGGATCACCGAGCAGGCGGCCGCCGGGGCGCTGCGGGCCTCCGCGGGGACACCGGCCGGTGTCCGCCTCGGCTCGCTGCGGCTGTCCGTCGCCGACCCCGGCCACGCCCCGGAACCGGCGGTCCCGGCGCCGCCGAGCGCGCTGCCGCCCGGCCCGCTGCGGATCGAGGCGGAGTTCGCCGCGGTGGCCGACCGGCCGCTGCCGGTGCTCGCCGACCAGGTGCGCGCGGCGCTGCTGGAGGCGTCGATCCAGGGGCTGGGGCTGGTGGTGGGCGTGGTGGATCTGCGGGTCACCGGCCTGATGGAAGCGGACGAGGCCACGGCGGAGGACAGGTCAGCCGGTTCCGCTCCTCAGAGAGAGGTGCCGCCCGCCGCGCCCGCGACGGGTGACCGGACCGGTGCGACACAGGAGGGCGCGGCGGGTGCCGCCGCCGTCGCGCGGGGCGTCGCGGGCGTGGCCCGGCTGGCGCCGGTGCTCGGCGGTCCGTCCCGTCCGGTGCGGCTGACCGACGGGCATGCGCTGATCCAGCTGGCGACCGCGCCCGGTCACCGGCCGCTGGATGTGGCCTGCGCCGTACGGCAGGCGGTGGTGGCCGGGCCGCCCGCGGTCTCGACGGTCGCGGTGCTGGTCACGGCGGTGGACCGGAGCTGATGAGCCGGCCCGGCCGGGGCAGAACGCGGCCGGGCGGCTCGGGCAGGTGAACCGGGCGGTACGGGGTGCTACTCCCCCACGCCCGCGAGGTCGCGCAGCCGGCGCGCCTGGGCGGCCCGCTCGGTGCGGCGCTGCTCCTCGTACGTACGGCCCGCGGCACCGGCCAGCAGGGCCTTGGTCTCGATGACGGCATCGCGCGGCGCGGCGGTGAGCGCCGCCGCCAAGTCGGCCACCGTGGCATCGAGTTGGTCGCCGGGCACCACGAGGTTGGCGAGGCCGATCCGCTCGGCCTCCTCGGCGTGTACGAAGCGCCCGGTGGCGCAGATCTCCAGCGCGCGGGCGTAGCCCACCAGCCCGACCAGGGGGTGGGTACCGGTCAGGTCCGGTACGAGCCCGAGGCTGGTCTCGCGCATGGCGAACTGGACGTCCGGCGCGACCACCCGCAGATCGCAGGCGAGCGCCAGCTGGAAGCCGGCACCGATGGCATGCCCCTGCACGGCGGCGATGGACACCAGGTCGGTGCGCCGCCACCAGGTGAATGCTTCCTGGTACTCGGCGATCGTGGCGTCCAGTACGTCGTCCGTGCCGCGCGCCAGATCGATGAACGACGGCTCGCCGTCGAAGCCTTCGGGCGTGAACGCCTGACGGTCCAGGCCCGCGGAGAAGGACTTGCCCTCACCACGCAGCACCGCGATCCGTACGTTTCCCGGCAGCAGCGACCCCGCTTCGGCAAGCGCCCGCCACATGGCCGGCGACTGCGCGTTGCGCTTGGCCGCGTTGGCGAGGGTCACCGTGGCGATCGCACCGTCCACGGTGAGCCGCACGCCGTCCTTGTCGAGCAGAGTCATGAGCGCCTCCGAGTCAGCCAGCCGCACCTGCGTGCGTAAGTGACTGAACGGTAACCTCCCGGTCGACTGCTCGGCCGACCGGGGGGACACCGCTGTACCCGGAGTCGCGGCCGTCAGGCCGATGCGGCCTTCTTGCCCCTCGTGGCTCCGCCGCGACCGCGCAGGACCACACCGGATTCGCTGAGCATCCGGTGCACGAATCCATAGGAGCGGCCGGTTTCCTCGGCCAGCGCCCGGATGCTCGCACCGGAGTCGTACTTCTTCTTCAGGTCTGCCGCGAGCTTCTCGCGCGCGGCGCCGGTTACCCGGCTGCCCTTCTTCAGAGTCTCGGCCACCCGTGCCTCCTCGTGGGAAGTGCGCTCTGGACTCTCATGATCACCCCTCCCCGGCTTCCTGGCCACCCATTCCGCAAGGTCGATACGACATCGTTTGCCGGCGGACGCCCGGCCGCACGCGCCGGAATCACACATTCCGACTGTGCCGACGGCCGCCCGCGCCCGGCCGCCCGCGAGAAGTGGCAGGTCAGGTGGGGTGCGACCGAAAAGGCGACGGCCGGGCCCCAAGGACCCGGCCGTAGGCCGCAGACTCGCCGGTGTACGAGCCGTTCTCACTCAGATGATGGATCACACATCGGCCGAATGATCCATACGGCATGATCCATCCGCCGCGGTCAGGCCAGCGCGACCAGGTCCGCGTAGTCCTGGCCCCACAGGTCCTCGACGCCGTCGGGCAGCAGGATGATGCGCTCCGGCTCCAGCGCGTCCACCGCGCCCTCGTCGTGCGTCACCAGGACCACCGCGCCCGTGAAGGTGTGCAGCGCGCCGAGGATCTCCTCACGGCTGGCCGGGTCGAGGTTGTTGGTGGGCTCGTCGAGCAGCAGCACATTGGCGGAGGAGACGACCAGCGTGGCCAGGGCGAGCCGGGTCTTCTCGCCACCGGAGAGCACCCCGGCAGGCTTGTCGACGTCGTCCCCGGAAAACAGGAACGAGCCCAGCGTCTTGCGGATGGCGACCAGGTCCATGTCCGGGGCGGCGGACCGCATGTTCTCCAGGACCGTGCGGTCCGGGTCCAGGGTCTCGTGCTCCTGGGCGTAGTAGCCGAGCTTGAGGCCGTGACCGGGGCGGACCTCGCCGGTGTCCGGTGTCTCCACGCCGGCCAGCAGCCGCAGCAGGGTGGTCTTGCCGGCACCGTTGAGGCCGAGGATGACGACCCGGGAGCCCTTGTCGATGGCCAGGTCGACGTCGGTGAAGATCTCCAGCGAGCCGTAGGACTTCGACAGGCCCTCGGCGGTGAGCGGGGTCTTGCCGCACGGTGCCGGGTCCGGGAAGCGCAGCTTGGCGACCTTGTCGGCGGCCCGCACCTGCTCCAGGCCGGCCAGCAGCTTGTCGGCGCGCTTGGCCATGTTCTGCGCGGCGACGGTCTTGGTGGCCTTGGCCCGCATCTTGTCGGCCTGGGAGTTGAGCGCCGCGGCCTTCTTCTCGGCGTTCGCCCGCTCGCGCTTGCGGCGCTTCTCGTCCGCCTCACGCTGCTGCTGGTAGAGCTTCCAGCCCATGTTGTAGATGTCGATCTGCGAGCGGTTGGCGTCGAGATAGAACACCTTGTTCACGACGGTCTCGACCAGGTCGACATCGTGGGAGATCACGATGAAGCCGCCGCGGTAGGTCTTGAGGTAGTCGCGCAGCCAGACGATGGAGTCGGCGTCGAGGTGGTTGGTCGGCTCGTCGAGCAGCAGGACGTCGGAGTCCGAGAACAGGATCCGGGCCAGCTCGACGCGGCGGCGCTGACCACCGGAGAGGGTGTGCAGCGGCTGGCCGAGGATACGGTCGGGCAGACCGAGGCTGGCGGCGATGGTCGCGGCCTCCGCCTCGGCGGCGTACCCGCCCTTGGTCAGGAACTCGGTCTCCAGGCGCTCGTACTTCTTCATCGCCTTGTCGCGGGTGGCGCCCTTGCCGTTGGCCATCCGGTCCTCGTTCTCGCGCATCTTGCGCAGCACGGTGTCCAGATCGCGGGCGGACAGGATGCGGTCGCGGGCCAGCACATCGAGGTCGCCGGTACGCGGGTCCTGCGGCAGATAGCCGACCTGGCCACCGCGGGTGACCGTGCCGGAAGCGGGGATGCCCTCGCCCGCCAGCACCTTGGTGAGGGTGGTCTTGCCGGCACCGTTACGGCCGACGAGGCCGATGCGGTCGCCCTTGGCGATACGGAAGGAAGCGGACTCGATGAGAATGCGGGCGCCGGCGCGCAGCTCAAGGCCGGAGGCGGTGATCACGGGAAAAGCTCCAGGGTCAGGGACGGCGGGTTGGACGGACGGTCCGAGGGCGAGCTACGCCGTCTAATGAACCCAAGGGAGAACTGCCATGGGGGCAGTCTAACGGTCTTGTGCAAGTGCTTTTCCTCCCACGTTTTTGGCTTTCCCGCCGTGGGTGTTGCTCGCCGTTTGTTGCCCGCTTGCGCGGAGCCCTCGCGCTGCGCTTTGCCTCGGCCGACGTTTGTGGCTTTCCCGCCGTTGCGCCTGCGGCGGGCGGGGCCGCTGCGCGGGGCTGTCGGGGTGCGGTGACGGGCCTG